>DAOUAB010000094.1:0-26672 GCA_034434015.1 Anaerolineales bacterium | reverse complement strand
GGTCGGTCATGGTGTAGGTGAAGGTGTCCGTGCCGAAGAAATTCGCGGCCGGCGTGTAGGTGAGGAGCGTTGTGGAGGTGAGGACCGCGCCGTTCGCGGGCTGGCCCACGCTGAGGATTTGCAGCGGGTCGCTATCCGGGTCGGAGTCATTGGCCAGCACATCCAACGTCAGCGCGCCGGCGTCCTCGAGCAGGGTATCCGTGTCGTCGAAGGCGGACGGCGGGTTGTTGACGATGTCGAAGGCGGTGCTGGTAGCGGAGAGCGAGCCCAGGCCGGGCACGGTGGCGCTGGCGATCAGGGTGTAGCCGAGGCCGGGCTGATCGATGGAGAGGTCGGCGAAGGTCGCCGCGCCGTCCACGGCCGCCTGGGAGGTCGTCCCGCCCAGCACGCCGCCGCCGGGGTTGGCGCCCAGCGCCAGCTCCACCGTGCCGGTGAAGGCGGTCGCGTTGCCGAACGCGTCCTGGGCCTCGACCACCACCGCCGGGCTGATCGGGCTGCCGGCGCCCGTATCCACCGGCTGAGTCGTGAAGACCAGCTGGGTGACCAGGCCGCGCAGGGGCGTGCAGGCCGGCGCCGCCGCCGAGCACCACGGGCTGAAGGCGACGTTGTCGCTCACCGGCTGGCCGAGGCCGCCGGGATTGGTGAGGTGCGCCGGCCCGGACACAGCGCCCCACCAGTTCTCGGCCGCCATCACCGGGACGGAAGCGTCTACGGCCACCCCATTGCCGGTGAGATTGCTGCGGTACAGGATCACCTCGCCGCCGCTGACCCGCAGGCCGGCGTTGGAGTCTTGAAGATCAAGGTGATTGAGGCCGACCGTGCCGGCGCTGACCGCAATCGCGTCCCCGGCCGCCGGGTCGATCACGGCCCGCGGCCCGGAGGCCGGGCCCTGCAGCGTGACGGATTGAGCGATGACGACATTCTCGGCGAAGACGCCGGCGCCCAGCGTCACCACGCCATCAACGGCGGCGAGCAACAGGCCGTCGGCCACCAGCGACCCGGCCTGCACGGTCACCGCCGGGGCCGTCACCCCGCCCGAGCCGGCGCCCAACTGCGCGTTGTTCGTCAGCGTGAAAGCGTCCGCCGCCGGCGCACCGGACGAGCTGCGCAGCACCAGGTCCTTGTTCAGGGTGACCGCCTCGGCGTACGCGCCGGCAGCGACGTTGACGGCGCCGCCCGTGGTCACCGCGTCCACGCCGCGCTGGATGGTGCGGAAGGGCAGAGTCTGAGAGCCGGTGTTCCGGCTGTCATCGCCGGTGGCCTGATCGACGAAAATCTGATGCGTCGTGAAATAGAAACCGCGCAGGATGAGATCGCCGCCGAGGTCGCTGGCGCCGTAGTCGCGGACCATGGCATAGTAGTGGGCGCCGGCCGTCACCGGGAAGGTCACCTCAGACCGGGAGCTGGCCTTGCCGGCGTCGTCGTTGCACACCACGCTGGGCAGGTTGAGCGTGCCGATGGCGGCCGAGGCCGGGTCCGGCCCGGTCCACACTTCCAGCACCGTGTCGTAATTGGAGAGCCGCGTATCCAGCGTCACCCAGCCGCTGGCGGAGGCCGTGAACCGGAACCAGACGCTGCGCGTGTTGGCTGTCGCGGGAAAATCGGTGCAGGCGCTCAACGCGGGGGTTTCAGCGGCCTCGCGGGTGGCGCCGCCCGCGCCGCTGGTGACGAGCGTCGGCGAGGTGTAGACGCCGGCGAAGAGCGGGGCGGCGATGTCGAGGGCGCCGCTGAAGTTGTCGTTGGCCGGGGCCGCCAGCGCCGCCGGGACGGCCGTGCTGCTGACGACGAGCGCCAGGGCCAGCCCGAGGGCCAGGAACGGGTGAGTCGATTTGCGCGCCACAACCTGTCTCCCGCCCGGGGGGTTGAGGTGACCATAAACGGCCCAGGCTGTTTTGAGTATAAGACAGGAGCACCAGCGCGCAATTGGTTAGAGGAGGGTTCTAACTAAGTCAAACTCTCTGGGCTTTCGTCTAATTGTCGGCGCAGCTCGGCCGGGTCGGTCACGGGCAGTCGGCAGGCGAAGTTGAGGCACACCGCAGCCGTGGGCCGGCCGCCGCGCTGTTCGCGGCCCTCCAGCAGCGGCACCGGCGAGGCCTGGCCGGACGCTTTGAGCGCCACCACCTGAAACGGCCGGAATTCGCCGAAGACCACGTCCAGCAGCGCGCGCGTCGCCGGATCGGCCGGGTCGCCCACCAGGGCGACCTCGCGCGGCCGGCCAAGCAGGAAAATCAGGGCGTTGAGCCATTGCGCGAAGCCGGTGGGGTAACGGGCCAGCGCCGGCCCGACCGCGGCGATGGCGCGCTCGGCGGCTTCGCGGTAGCGGTGCTCGCCGGTGAGCGCGGCCAGTTTGAGCAGGACCGTGGCGGCCATGGCGCCGCCGGAGGGCGTGGCGTTGTCCTGGACATCCTTGGGACGGACCACCAGCGTCTCGTGGTCTTCGCGGGTGTCGAAGAAGCCGCCGGCCGGATCGGCGAAGGCCGACAGGACGATCTCCATCAACTCGCGGGCGGCGACGAAGTAGCGCGGGTCGAACGTCGTCTCGTAGAGCGCCAGCAGGCCCTCGGCGACGTGGGTGTGGTCCTCGAGGAAGCCGGCGGCGGGCGCCGCCCTCTCGTCCCCGCCCCCTCCGGGCGAGGGGGCGCGCCAGGCGCGGCGCATGCGGCCGTCGGATGCGCGCAGGGTGGTGAGCAGAAACTCGGCGTTCGCGACCGCGGTCCGCCGGTAATCGTCGCGGCCGAAGACCCGCGCGGCCTCGGCGAAGGCGGCCAGCATCAGGCCGTTCCAGCTCGCCAGCACCTTGTCGTCCAGGCCGGGTTTGATGCGCCCCTCGCGCAAGGCCCAGAGCTTCTGCCGGAGCGGCTTCAGGCGGGCCAGGGCGTCCGCCTCCGGCTCCTGCGCGACAAACAGGATGTTGCGTCCCTCGAAATTGCCCTGGGCGGTGACGCCGTAGTAGCGCTTGAAGAAGGCCGCTTCCGCGCCGAGCGCGGCGTCGATCTCGGCCTCCGACCAGAGGAAGAACCGGCCTTCCTCGCCTTCGGAGTCCGCGTCCGTGCTGGAGTAGAAACCGCCCTGCGGGTCCGTCATCTCGCGCTGCACGTAGTCCAGCACCTCTTCGGCCACGCGCCGGAACTCCGGATCGCGCGCGACCTGCCAGGCGTGCAGGTAGGCGCGCGCGAGCTGGGCGTTGTCGTACAGCATCTTCTCAAAATGCGGCACCAGCCATTGGGCGTCCACGGCGTAGCGGTGGAAGCCGCCGCCCAGTTGGTCATACATGCCGCCGCGCGCCATCGCCCGCAGGGTCTTCACGGCCATCTCCAGCGGCGTGGCTTCGCCGGTCAGCGTGTGGTAGCGCAGGCAGAACTCGACCGTCATCGGCTGCGGGAACTTGGGCGCGCGCCCCCAGCCGTACGCGCGCCAGTCGAAGACGCTCCACAGCGCCTTGATCACGGATTTCAGGTCGTCCCGGCCGGGCAGGTCCGCGCCGCCCTCGGCCAGCAGCGATTGTCGCAGGTGGGCCAGCAATTCCTGGCCGCCCGCCAGCACCTGCTCGCGCCGGTTCCGCCAGGCGTCGTGCACGCCGAGCAGCACCTGGGTGAAGGCCGGCATCCCGCCGCGCGGCGCGGGCGGGAAGTACGTGCCGCCATAGAAGGGCACGCCGTCCGGCGTGAGCCAGACGCTCATCGGCCAGCCGCCGTGCCCGGTCAGGGCCACCACGGCGTTCATGTAGATCGAGTCCAGGTCCGGGCGCTCCTCGCGGTCCACCTTGACGTTGACGTACAGATCGTTCATGAGCCTGGCCGTGGCCGGATCCTCGAACGACTCGTGGGCCATGACGTGGCACCAGTGGCAGGCCGCGTAGCCGATGCTCAGGAAGATCGGCTTGTCTTCGGCTCTGGCTTTCGCCAGCGCCTCCTCGCCCCAGGGATACCAGTCCACCGGGTTGTCCCGGTGTTGAAGGAGATACGGCGACGTGGCGGAGGCGAGGCGGTTGGGCATAAGACCACGGATGAAGATGGGTGGAGGTAATTGTATCGCCGCGGCCGGCCGTCACGGGCTCCGCAGCTCGATCTCGAACAGTTTCGGCCAGAGCTTGCCGGCCACGAACAGCCGGTCGGCTTCAGCGTCGTAGGCGATGCCGTTGAGGACGGCGTCCGTGTTGTCCGGCCGTTCAGCCTCGGGGAGCAGGCCGGCCAGGTCGATCCAGCTCGTCACGCGCCCGGTCACCGGGTCGATGCGCGCGATCCGGTCGGTCTGCCAGACGTTGGCGTACACCAGGCCGTGGATGTACTCCAGTTCGTTCAGGCGGACGATGGGCGTCTCGCCGTCGCGGACCTCCACCTGGCCGGTCTCGGCCAGCGTCTCCGGGTCCAGAAAGCGGAGCGTGGCGCTGCCGTCGCTCATGATCAGGCGCCGGCCGTCGTGCGTCAGGCCCCAGCCCTCGGTCGGATAGGTGAACGTCCGCAGCCGCGTGAAGGTCGCGCGGTCGTACACGAAGCCCAACTGGGAGCGCCAGGTCAACTGGTAAACGCGGTCCCCCAGGACGGCGATGCCTTCGCCGAAATGCTCGGACGGCACCTCCACGCGCTGGACGACCTCGCCGGTCTCCAACTGCACCCGCCGCAGCGACGAGCGGCCGTTCAGGCCGGTGCCCTCGTAGAGCTCGCCGGCCAGATAGACCAGGCCCTGGGTATAGGCGTCCGGGTCGTGCGGGAAGGAGTCCACCACACGGTAAGCGCAGATCGGGGCCGGCCCCTCGGGCAGCGCCCAGCCGCCGGGCGGCCGGCAGGTCTGGCAGAAGGCGGGGCCGGCCTCCGGCGCGGGCGGTAGCTCGCACGGGTGCGGCGTTGCGGTCGGCGGCGGGGTGACGGTGGGGGCTGGCGTCGGCGCCGGGGCGCGGGTGGAGGTGGGCGCGGGGCGGGCGGCAGGCGGCGCCGACGCGCAGGCGGAGGCCAGCGCCAGCAGCGCCAGCCCCAGGCCGAGCCGATGAAGGCGCCTGGGCATCCTCGTCCTCCTATCGCCGGGCGGCGTAATGGGCCTGCAGGCTGCGGACCTTAAGCTCCTTCGCCCGCAGGGCCTGGATGCCGGTGACGGCGGCCGTGGCCGCGCTGAGCGTGGTCAGCAGGGTGACGTTGTGGGTCACGGCGGCGGCGCGCATCCGCTGCATGTCGGCCACGGAGCCGGCGCCGAGCGGCGTGTTGACGATCAGGTGGATCTCGCCGCGCTCGATCAACTCGACCACGTTCGGGCGGCCCTCGCTGAAGCGCTGCAACGTCGTCACGGGCAGGCCGACGCGGGCCAGCGCGGCGGCGGTGCCGGGCGTGGCGTAGAGCGTGAAGCCCAGCCGGTGCAGGTCGCGCCCGATCTTGAGCACCGCGCCCTTGTCGAAATCGTTGACCGTCAGGAAGGCGGCGCCGGCGGTGGGCAGCGGCGTGCCGGCGGCCAGGTACGCCTTGGCGAAGGCGTGCCCAAAGCGCGCGGCGTGGCCCATCACCTCGCCCGTGGAGCGCATCTCGGGCCCCAGCCGGTAATCGGCGCCCGGGAACTTCTTGAAGGGCAGGACGACTTCTTTGACGAAGAAGCCGTCGACCGCCGGCGTCTCGACGAAGCCCAACTCGTCCAAACTCTGGCCGGCCATCACCTGGGCGGCGAGCCTGGCCAGCGGCGCGCCCGTGGCCTTGCTGACGAACGGCACGGTGCGCGAGGCGCGCGGGTTGACCTCCAGCACATAGACGATGTCGTCCTTGATGGCGTACTGGACGTTCATCAGGCCGCGGACTTTGAGAGCCAGACCCAGCTTCTGGGTGTAGTCCTCAATGATCTGCACATGGTAATTGGAGATTTTGTAGGGCGGCAGGACGCAGGCGCTGTCGCCGGAGTGGACGCCGGCCTCCTCGATGTGCTGCATGATCCCGGCGATCACCACGCGCGCGCCGTCGCAGACCGCGTCCACGTCCACCTCGTAGGCGTCCTCCAGGTAATGGTCGATCAGCACCGGGCCGTCCGGGGCCGCGGCGGTCGCGGCGGCCAAAAACCCGGCCAGGGCCGCGTCGTCGTAGGCGATCTCCATCGCCCGGCCGCCGAGGACGTACGACGGCCGGACCAGCACCGGGTAGCCGACGCGGGCCGCCACCCGGCGCGCGGTCTCCACGGACTGGGCCGCGCCCCATTCCGGGTGCGGGATGTCCAGCGCCTGCAGGAGCTGGCCGAAGCGCACGCGGTCCTCGGCGATGTCGATGCTCTCCGGCGCGGTGCCCCAGATCGGGGCGCCGGCCGCCGCCAGGCCGCGCGTCAGGTTGATGGGCGTCTGGCCCCCGAACTGCACGATGACGCCTTCGGGTTGCTCCTCGTCAATGACATTCAGGACGTCTTCCAGGGTGAGCGGTTCAAAGTACAGGCGGTCGGCGGTGTCGTAATCGGTGCTCACCGTCTCCGGGTTACAGTTGACCAGGATGGTCTCGAAGCCGAGGTCCTTGAGCGCGAAACAGGCGTGCACGCAGCAATAATCGAATTCGATGCCCTGGCCGATGCGGTTGGGGCCGCCGCCCAGGATGACGACCTTGCGCCGATCCGTCGGCGCGGCCTCGTCGCCGGCCTCATAAGTCGAGTAGAGGTACGGCGTGAAGGCCTCGAACTCGGCCGCGCAGGTGTCCACGCGGTAGAAGGCCGGGGTGAGGTGATGTTGAAGGCGGAGGCTGCGGATTTGAGCGGCTGTGACTGAAAGTTGAGCGGCGGAGTGACCCGTACTCAGTGATTGGGGAGGGGAGGCGGGGGCGAGCAGGGCCGCGATCTGTGCATCGGAGAAGCCCATCCGCTTGGCGCGGCGCAGCAGGTCCGGCGGCAGGTCCGCCAGCGTATGGCCGGCCAGGGAGCGCTCCAGCGCGATCATCCCGGCCATCTGCGCCACGAACCAGGGATCATACTGCGTCTGCGCCGCGATCTCCTCCGGGCTCACGCCGGCGCGCAGGGCGTCCAGCACCGCAAACACGCGGCGCGCGGTCGGCCGGCGGAGATCGTCCGAGGCCGGCCCCGGCCGCCCGTCTCCGCTCTCCAAACCGCGCAGCGCCTTGTTCAGCGCCTCCGGGAAGGTCCGCCCGATCGCCATGACCTCGCCCACGCTCTTCATCTGCGGGCCCAGGCTGGCGTCGGCGCCCGGGAACTTCTCGAACGCGAAGCGCGGGACCTTGACCACGCAGTAATCCAGGCTCGGCTCGAAGGCGGCCGGCGTGACGCGGGTAATGTCGTTGGGGATCTCGTCCAGCGTATAGCCCACGGCCAGCAGGGCCGCGATCTTGGCGATGGGGAAGCCGGTGGCCTTGGAGGCCAGGGCCGACGAGCGGCTGACGCGCGGGTTCATCTCGATGACGAGCGCCTCGCCCGTCCGCGGATCGACCGCGAACTGCACGTTGGAGCCGCCGGTCTCCACGCCGACCGTGGCCATGACGGCGCGCGCCATGTCGCGCAGGCGCTGATACTCGCGGTCGGTGAGCGTCTGGGCCGGGGCCACGGTAATGCTGTCGCCGGTGTGCACGCCCATCGGATCCAGGTTCTCGATGGAGCAGACGACGACGAAATTGTCGGCGCGGTCGCGCATCACTTCCAGCTCGTACTCTTTCCAGCCCAGCACCGATTGCTCGATCAGGACTTCGCGCACCGGCGACTCGCGCAGGCCGTGCTCGACCCGGGCCTGAAACTCGTCGGCCGTGAAGGCGATGCCGGCGCCCGAGCCGCCGAGCGTGAACGACGGCCGGATGAGCGCCGGGTACCCCACCTCGGCCGCCAGCGCCTCGGCCTCGGCCAGCGAGCGCGCGACCCCGCCGCGCGGCACGCCCAGGCCGGCCGCCAGCATCGCGTCGCGGAACTTGAGCCGGTCCTCGGCCAGCTCAATGGCGCGCGGCTGGGCGCCGATCAGCCGGACTCCGTATTTCTCCAGCACGCCGGCCCGCCACAGGTCCATGGCCAGGTTCAGGCCGGTCTGCCCGCCCACGGTCGGCAGCACCGCGTCGGGGCGCTCCTGGGCGATGATCTTCTCCACCAGGTCCACGGTCAGCGGCTCGACGTACGTCGCGTCCGCGAACTCCGGGTCGGTCATGATGGTGGCCGGGTTGGAGTTGACCAGCACGATCCGGTAACCCTCCCGCCGCAGCACCTTGCAGGCCTGCACACCGGAGTAATCGAACTCGCAGGCCTGGCCGATGACGATGGGGCCGGAGCCGAGGATCAGGATCGAGCGGAGGTCGGGGCGTTTGGGCATCTTAAGGGGCTGGGGTGTTTCAGGGGCCGGGGGCCGGGGTGTAGGGTTTTGGACCGAGCCGCTTTTGGAGGCGGCGCAGCATTTTGCCAATGACGTCACATTCGGTGGTGAAGCGCCGATGCTCTTCCTCCGGCAAAAGGCCGATCCGGAGAGCGATCAGCGCCTGTGTCTCCAACTCGGCCAACGAGCCGAGCGCGAAAACGCCTCGCTTCCATACCTCCAGGTCGCGATAACTCTTGATGCGCTCAGACATCCTGGCCTCCTCGTCTTTCAACCCCAGCTCTCAGCCCCCAGCCCCCAGACTAGTCGGGATGAGCCGTTCGACGATCACCACGTCCCGCCAGGCGCCATCCAGCTTGCCGTGCTTCTCGTACACGCCCACCTCGCGGAAACCCAGGCTCGCGAGCAATCGGCGGCTGGCGGCGTTCTCGACGAAGACGCGCGAGACCAGCTTCCAGAAACCGGCCCGTTCCGCCTCGGCCAGCAGGGCCTCCAGCGCCAGCCGTCCGGCGCCCTGGCCGCGGGCCCCCCGCTCCACGTACACCGAGAACTCGGCCACCCCGGCATAGCACTCGCGCGGGCGATAGACGAAGGTGGACGCAAAGGCGATGACGCGGCCGCCGGCCTCGACCACGACGACCGGATGCCGGCCGTCGAACCAGGCCGCCACTTCGTCCGGCGTGCGCCGCCGCGTCTCGAAGGTGGCGATGCGGTCCGCGATGCCCTGGTTATAGATGCGGGCGATGGCGGCGGCGTCGGCGGGGCCTGCCGGGCGCGCGCGGCGGCCGGCCTCCGGGGAGTCGGCGGACGGCCGTTCCGGTCGCGCGACGCCGGTCACAGCGGCGCGCCGTCCATCAGCCGCGTGAAGGTCTCAAACAGGTAACGCGCATCGTGCGGGCCGGGCGCGGCCTCCGGGTGATATTGCACGCTGAAGGCGCGCAGCGCCGGGGCGCGCAGGCCCTCGACACAGCCATCGTTCAGGTTGACGTGCGTCACCTCGACGCCGGCCGGCAGGTCGTCCGCGCAGACCGCGAAGCCGTGGTTGTGGCTGGAGATCTCCACCCGGCCGGTCGGCAGGTGCTTCACCGGCTGGTTCCCGCCGCGGTGCCCGAACTTGAGCTTGTAGGTGCGCGCGCCCAGCGCCAGCCCCAGAATCTGATGTCCCAGGCAGATGCCGAACACAGGCGCCCGGCCGAGCAGGCGTTTCACGCTCTCGACGGCATAGGTCACGGCGGCCGGGTCGCCGGGGCCGTTGGAGAGGAACACGCCGTCCGGCCGGAGCGCCAGCACGTCGTCCGCCGGGGTCTGGGCCGGGACGACGGTGACGCGGCAACCATGCGCGGCCAGCAGGCGCAGGATATGGCGCTTGAGGCCGAAGTCGTAGGCGACGACATGATAGTGTCCGGCGCCCGGGGTCCGGGGGCCGACCGCAATGCCCCAACCCCCACCCGGTGTCTCCCAGTGATACGCCTCCGCGCATGTCACCGCGCGCGCCAGGTCCAGCCCGTTCATGTCCGGCGCCGCGCGCGCCAGCGCCAGGACGCGCTCCGGCCCGGCGTCCACGCTGGACAGCGCCGCGTTCTGCGCGCCGTAGAGGCGGATGTGGCGCACCAGAGCGCGCGTGTCCACATCCGTGATCCCCACCACGCCGCGTTCGCGCAAATACTCGTCCAGCGTCCGCGCCGCGCGCCAGTTGCTCGCGATGGGGCTGGCGTCCCGCACCACGAGCCCGGCCGCCCACGCCCGCTCTGATTCGTCGTCGTCGTCATTGGCGCCGGTGTTGCCGATGTGCGGCTGCGTCATCACCACGATCTGGCCGTGGTAGGAGGGGTCGGTCAGGATCTCCTGATAGCCCGTCATCCCGGTGTTGAAGACGATCTCGCCGCTCCGCTCGCCGGGCGCGCCCCAGGCCCGGCCGGGCCACAGGGTGCCGTCCGCCAGGGCCAGGAGCGCCTGTTTTGCCAATCGCGCAGAAGAAACCAGCATGCAGGGTGACCGGTCTAAAACGTGAACATGCGCCCAACAAGCCCGATTATATCCAGCCTGCCCCCATCAAATCCCACAAAATCCGGCGGGCTTTCTTGTGCACCCGAAGCCGGTGGCGACGGATGAATGACCCGGGCGGCGGGCGCACATGGCCGCCGCCCGGCCGAGGCGCAGCGCCACAAGCGAGCGGCTAGCCGGTGTTCCTCAGCCCGGCCGCGATGCCGTTGATCGTCAGCACGATCACATCGCGCAGAGGCTCCGCCTGCGCGCCCTCCGGGTCCGGCAGGGCGCGCAGGCGCCGCAGCAGGTCCACCTGGAGATAGTTGAGCGGGTCCACGTACGGGTTGCGCAGGTGGACGGAGCGCTGGATCACGGGGTCGGCGTCCATCAGCCCGGCGTGGCCGGTGACCGCCAGGACCGCGTCACAGGTGCGGTCAAACTCGGCCTTCAGGGCCGCAAACGTGCGCGCCGCCAGGGTCTGGTCCGGCACCAGGCCGGCGTACAGCGCGGCGATGCCCATGTCGGACTTGAGCAGCGACATCTCGGCGTTGTCCAGCAGGGCGCGGAAGAACGGCCAGCCGGCGTACATGTCGCGGTAGAGATGCCCCGGCGGGTCGGCTCTACGCGCCAGCGCCGTCCCCAGGCCGTACCAGCTCGGCAGGTTGAACCGGCTCTGCATCCACGAGAAAACCCACGGGATGGCGCGGATGTTGGACACCTGGAGCCGGCCGCCGCGCCGCGCCGTGGGCCGCGAGCCAATGCGCAGCCGGCTGATCTCGTCGATGGGCGTGGCGTAGCGCCAGAACTCCATGAAGCCCGGCGTCTCGTAGACCAGGGCGCGGTAAGCGCGCCGGGCGACAGCCGACATCTCGGTCATGGCCTCGCGCCAGGCGGGAGAAATGGCCCGGGGGGGCAAGGGGGCAGGGGTAAGCTCGTTTGCTCCCCCGCTCCCCCGCGCCTCGGCGCCGTCCGCACTGGCCAACAGCACCGCATGCACGATCTGTTCGAGGTGGCGGTGCGCCAGGTCCGGGCTGCCGTAACGCGAGGCCAGCACCTCGCCCTGTTCGGTCACCCGGAAACGGCCCTGCACGGTGCCGGGCGGCTGGGCGCGGATGGCGCGGTTGGCCGGGCCGCCGCCGCGCGCCACCGTGCCGCCCCGGCCGTGGAAGAGCGTGAGCTTCACGCCGTGCGCGCGGCAGACCTCCGCCACGGCCTCCTGCGCCTGGTACAGCGCCCAGCTGGCGGCCAGGTAGCCGCCGTCCTTGTTGCTGTCCGAATAGCCGATCATCACCATCTGCTCGTCGCCGCAGGTCGCCAGGTGCGCGCGGTAGACGTCCAGCGTGAACAGGTCGGTCAGGATGCGCGGCGCGGCCTCCAGGTCGTCCACGGTCTCGAACAACGGCGCGATGCTCAGGCCGTCGGCGCAGCCCGCCCAGCGCGCCAGCAGCAGCACGGTCAGCACATCCGCGGCGCCGCGCGTCATGGAGATGATGAACGGCCCGAGCAGCTCCGGCCCATACACCGACTGCGCGCGCGCCAGCAGCCGGAAGAGGGCCCAGGTCTCGGCCGTGTCGGCGGTGACGCCCGGGCTGGCCGCCAGGTGGGTGGGGCGCGGCTCGCGCAGCAGGCCGGTCAGGATCGCGCGCCGGACCGGTTCAGCCTCCTGCTCGAAGATCAGGCTCAGGTTGAGGGCGCGTAACAACTCGCCCAGGGTGGCCGCCAGGCGACCGGACTCCTCGCGCACGTCCAGGCGGGCGGCGTGCAGGCCGAAGAGGTCGAGCGGGCGGCGGAGGCAGGCCTGCGTCAGCGCGGCCAGGCGCGGCGGCAGGGCCCGCGCCAGCAGGTCCAGCGGCTCGACGAAGTCGCGCACGCGGGCGCGGGCGGTGTGCGGGCCGGCTTCGAGCAGCCGGGCCGTCATGTCCTCGCCGGAGGCATATTCCAGGTCGGCGGCCAGCAGCGAGAGGATCAGGCGGTAGGGTTCGGAGCCGTAGCGGTTCTCCAAGTATTGCACATGCTTGGGGAGCGGGCGGCGGGCGTCCAGCCAGGCCTGCAGCTCAGGCGGCAGCGGCACCCGGCGCGCGTCCAGGCTGAGGCGGCGGGCCAGGTCCTGGAACGAGCGGCGGTGATGCTCGACGGCCAGGCCGCGGTGCAGGCGCAGCGTCTCGGCGGTGACGGCGGCGGTCACGTTCGGGTTCCCGTCGCGGTCGCCGCCGATCCAGGAGGCCAGCGTCAGCCAGCGCGGCGGCGCCGCCAGGCCCGGGTAGTGCTCGGCCAGCGCCGCCTCCAGGTCGGCCGCGATGCGCGGCAGCGCCGACCAGAAGACCTCGTCCACGTAGTACAGGCCGGTGCGGACTTCGTCGGTGACGGCCGGGCGGTCGGTGCGGGCGCGGCCGGTGAGCCATAACGCCGCGATCTCGGCCCGCAGGTTGGCGAGAAGGGCCTCGCGTTCGCGCGGCAGCAGGTCGGCGTTGTCCAGGGCGCGCAGGGCGGCGGTGAGGCGCGCCAGCTTGGAGAGGATCGTCCGGCGTTTGGCCTCGGTGGGGTGCGCGGTGAGCACCAGCTCGATGCGCAGCTCGCGCAGCAAGGCCGCCATCTCGTCCGCGCTCACGCCGCGCGCCTTGAGCGTCGCGACGGCCTCGGCCACCGACTCGGGCGGCGGCGCGCCGTCCAGCTCGCGCTCACGCTGGCGCAGGGCGCGCACCCGGTTGGCCTCCTCCGCCAGGTTGACCAGGTCGAAATAGACCGTGAAGGCGGCGGCCACCACCCGGGCGTGGTCCGGGGACAACGCCCTCACCTCCGCCTCCAGGGCCGCCGCCGCGGACTCGTCGCCGGCGCGGCGGGCCTTGGCCAGGGCGCGGATGCGCTCTTCGACCTCGAACAGCGCCGGCGACTCCTGCTCGGCGATGGTCTCGCCCAGGAGCCGGCCCAGCAGGTTGATGGTGGCCGCCAGGTCCATCAGCCGCGCAGCATGTGGTAGACCAGGTCGGAGGCGGAGACGACCGCCACCGGCCGGCGGCGGTCCTGCTCCGCCCGCACCACCACCACCCGGTGGATGTGGCGCTCCAGCAGCTGCTGGGCGACGTCCTTCAGCAGCGCCGTGGGCGTCACCGTCACCACGTCGGCCGTCATGTGGGCGGAGACCGGCTGCGTCTCCCAGTCCTCGTGGGCCAGGTGGGCGCGGATCAGGTCGGTGCGGGTGATGATGCCTTTCAGGTCGTTGTGCGCGTCCACCACCACCAGCGCGCTGATCTCGCGGCGCACCATCTGCTCGGCGGCTTCGCGCAGGGAGCAATCCGAGGCGCAGGCATAGATCTCCAGGCGTTTGGCCTCCAGGACCGTGCGGTTCTTCTTCATGACAGGCCTCCTTGGAGCGGAGAGAGGGCGGCCGGGAAAATGGCCGGGCCGTGGCCGGCGCAGATGACGCGCGGGCCCAGCGCCAGCTGGCGCCGGGCGGATTCGCGCGCCTGGGCCTCGTCGGCGGTGTTGGCGCCGTTCGAGACGCGCAGGCGCCCGCCGAGCGAGCGCAGGGAGTCGCCGGCGAAGAGCACGCCCGGCCCCGGCGCGAAGAACGAGACATGGCCGGGCGTGTGGCCGGGGGTCGCCAGCACGTGCAGGCCGCCCAGCACCGGCAAGACCTGGCCGTCCGCCACGATCTCATCCGGCGGGGCCGGCCGGGCGCGCACGAACAGGACGCGGCTCAACAGCTTGAAGGCCAGGCCCATCCAGCCGGCCAGGTGCAAGTAGCGGGTCTGCTGGCCGCGCGCCATCGCCTCGCCCTCGATCCGGCTGGCGCACACGCGCGCGCCGGTGCGCTCGCGCAGCGCGGCGGCGCTGCCCATGTGGTCGCGGTCGGCGTGCGTCACCAGCAGGCGGCGGACGGCCTGAGGCGGGTAGCCCAGGCGGGCCACATAGTCCAGGATGGGGCGCTGGCTGTAGGGCAGGCCGGCGTCGATCAGGGTGAGCGCGTCCGGGTCGACCAGCACGAAGACGTTGGCGACCACGCCCGGCACCCGGTAGACGTTGGGCACGATCTGCATCGCGGGGATTATAAACCCCTCTCCTCCCCTGCTCTCCCCGGCGCAGGCGGAGAGGCGGGGTCGCCCCAACCTTAAAGTTTCTGCCGGGCCGCCGCGGACCCTTGCATTTCAGTCTGAATATTGTAATCTTTGCGCCGAGCGCCGGACGTCAAACACCGCGCTTGGCTTCTTTGCCGCCTATCCGGGTCGCGCTGCCCGGACTGGGCGGCAAATCTCATTTGCCAGAAAGGGACCCTGACATGTTTGACAAGTACGCCTATCTCAACCCGAAGCTGCACGCCGCGCCCCACCCGGACAAGGGCGGCATGGGGGTCTTCGCCCACGCGTTCGTGGACAAAGGCGAGACGCTCATGGTCTGGGGCGGCGCCGTGGTGACGCTGGACGAGCTGCGCCGGCTGCCGGTGGTGAACCAGCAGCACAGCGTGCAGGTGGAGGAAGGCCTGTACCTGGCGTCCGTCATCCCGGACGATGACGCCGACTACATCAACCACTCGTGCGACCCGAACGCGGGCCTGTTCGGCCAGATCGTGGTGGTCGCGATGCGCGACATCGCGCCGGGCGAGGAGATCTGCTTCGACTACGCGATGTCGGACGCCAGCGCCTACGACGAGTTCGAGTGCCAGTGCGGGTCGCCGAACTGCCGCGGGCGCGTGACCGGCAACGACTGGATGCGGCCGGAACTGCAGGAGCGCTACAAGGGCTATTTCTCGCCCTATCTTCAGCGCCGCATCGACCAATTGCAGGCCGTGCCGGCGGCGCCGGTCCGCAAGAATGGCGCCGCGCGGGTGCGGCGGTAGCGGACTGCCGGCGAGTCGGCCATTTCACAACTCAACGACTGGTCAGCCGATGTCCCCGGGCCGTCGGCTTCTTTGGTTTAAGTTGCATACACGCTCCAATCCGTAGCCGGCTAGCCGCGGCCCGGGCGATGTCCGGCGCCCGGCTGATGCCCCTCGAGCGGGCTGAAGACCGAGGTCACCTATAATAGGCGTGGCTGGAGGTGCGGGAGCCGATTTCCATGCCCGAACCCATCATCGCCACCAAGATCAGTGCGCCGCCGCTGCGGGCCGGGCTCGTCGCGCGTCCCCGCCTGCTGACGCTGCTGGATGAGGCTGCCGCGCACGACCTGGCACTGGTCGCGGCGCCCGCCGGTTTCGGCAAATCGACCCTGGTGGGCGCGTGGTTGCGCGCCCGGGGCCAGCCGGCTGCCTGGCTGTCGATCGATCAGAACGACAACGATCCGGTCCGTTTCCTGACTTACCTCGTGCGCGCCTTGCAGCCGCTGATCCCCGATGCCGGGGCATCGGTCCTGGCCGCTTTGGGCTTGCCCCAACCGGCCGAGGTGCGCGTGCACGTCGGCCAGCTGATCAACGAACTCTCCGCCGCGCCAGGGCCGGTGACATTGATCCTGGATGACTGGCACCTCATCGACGACGACCAGGTGACGCTCACCCTGCAAACCCTGGTCGAGTACCAGCCGCCCCAACTCCGGCTCATCATCATAACGCGCGAGGACCCAGCCCTGCCCCTGGCCCGCCTGCGCGGCCGGGGCCGGCTTGGCGAAGTGCGCGCGGCCGACCTGCGCTTCACCGCCTCGGAGGCAGCGGAGTTCCTGCGGCAAAACACGAGGCGGCCGCTGGCGGACGCGAAAGTGGCCGCGCTCGAGGGCCGAACGGAAGGCTGGATTGCGGGGCTGCACCTGGCCGCTCTGGCGATGCGTGACGCTACCGACGCCGACGCCTTCATCGAGGCGTTCACCGGGAGCCATCGCTACGTTCTGGACTATCTGCTGGAGGAGGTCTTCGCGAGGCAGCCGGGCGAGATTCAGGCTTTTCTGCTGGACACCTCCTGGCTGGAGCGTATGTCGGGGGACCTGTGCGACGCCGCCCTGGGTCGCACCGGCAGCGCCGCCTTGCTTGAGCAGGTGGAAGCGGCCGGCTTGTTCCTGACGCCCCTCGACGATGGGCGCCAGTGGTATCGCTACCATCGCCTGTTCGCCGAAGCGCTCCAGGCCCGCCAGCGGCGCCTGCATCCGGGTCGCGCCGCCGATATTCATCGCCGGGCGGCCGCCTGGTTCGAGGCCGCCGGCTGGCTGGTGGAAGCGATGGAGCATGCAGGCCGGTCGGGCGACACCGCGTTCTGGGTGAGCCGGCTCGAGCAGCACAACCTGGGCATCCTGGGCCAGGGTGAGCTTGGATTGGTCGCCCGTTGGCTGGCGGCGCTGCCCGAGGCGGCGCTGCGCCAAAGCCCGCGCCTGTGCCTGGACCAGGCCTGGCTGCTGTACCTGAACAGGCAGATTGACCGTATCGATGCGTGGCTGGATGCCGCCGAGGTCCACTTCGCGGCAGTGGGCGACCGGAAAGAGGCACTGCTGGGCGAGGTCCTGGCGCTGCGTTCCCTCCTGGAGCGCGGCGACCCGGAACTGGCGCTGCAGTTGGGTCAGGCAGCCGCCACGGCTGCTGCGGCCGGCAATGTCATGGTGCGGGGGCTGATCCAGATGGCGCTGGCAAACAGCTATCGTGACCTCGGCCAGCTCGGCCAGGCCTTTGACGCGTTCGAAGCCGCCATTCCGCTGCACTGGGAAGCCGGCAACATGCTGGGCGCTTTCATGGCAGCCGCCGACATCGTGTTGCTGGCGCAACCGCTCGGCCGGCTGGACCGGGCGGAAGTGCTCTGCCGGGAGTTGTTGGCGCGCGCCCGCCAGTCGGGCCTGGACAGGACCCCGGCAGCCGGGGCGGCTTACCTGGGCCTGGCCGCCCTCCGGCTGGAACGCGGCGAGTGGGAGGCCGCCGGCGCCACGCTGCGCCAGGCGTTCGAGCGCGCGGCGCGCAGCGGCTTCCGCAGCGATTTCCGCTCGGATGCCGTTGCCAGGCTGGTCGAGGCGCGCCTGGAATGGCTGGTCCATGGCGCCTCGACCGGCGAGACACTGCCGGGTTTCGCCTCTGCGCCAAAGGATCTCTCCACCGCGTCCCCTACCATCTTGAGGTGGCTGGCCCACCTGTTCGTGGAACGCGGCCAACTGGAACAGGCCGTCCCACTGCTCCAGCGCCTCGAAGCGGCCGCCGGCCCGGCGTTCCAGCCGCAGCACCTGGCCTGGCGCCTCGTGCGTGTCTATCATCAGACAATGACGGGCATCACCCGGCGCGATCCCGCCGCTCTTCTGAGGGCCGAGGCGGAAGCCGCCTCCCTGATCGAACTGGCGGAGGGCCTGCGCTGGGCGGGCTATCTGAGCGAAGTCCTGGCGCTGCGGGCTTTGTCCGCATTCACGCGGCGCGCCCTGCCGCTCGCGCTGGCGGACCTGGAGCGGGCTTTGGCGCTCGCCGAGCGCGACGGGCAGGTGCTCCTGTTCGTCGGCAAAGGCCGGCCGATGGCCGAACTGCTGGCCGAGGCGCTGCGCCAGGGCATACGGAGCGCGTCGTTTGCGCGCCTGGTGCTGGACCGGTTCCCCGGTCCGCCGGCCCGGCCCCAGCCAGTATCCCAGACGGGGCTGGTTGAGCCGCTCTCCGAGCGGGAGATCGAAGTCCTGCGGCTCATGGCGGACGGCCTGACCTACGAGGCGATTGCGAAGCGGCTGTTCGTCAGCCTCAACACCGTGCGCTACCACGTCAAGGGCCTGTACGGCAAGCTCGGCGCGGGCTCGCGCGCCGAAGCGATCGCGCGCGGCCGCGAACTGCACATCGTCTAGCCCCCGACCTCCTCAAACCACATCCTGCTCTTCGCCGGACTACATGCTCCATGTGGTGCCTCCGCGGCTGCTCCGGTGTAGCCTGTGCGCACCTCGGTTGGCAAGCCGCCAGCCAAGGCGAGGCGAACCGCGAAACCAAGCCACCTCTTACCGGCCTTTGGGCTTCTTGTCACGGAGAAGTGAAACATGCAAACACATCATCGCGTGATTGTTCTTGTGCTTTTTACCGCGCTGTTGCTCGCAGGCTGCAGCACAAAGGAAACGGCGCCTCTGGCCGTTCCCGAGGGCGCGCAGGCTGGCGAGATGGTCGGGTTGAAGGAGTGCGAATTCCAAACTACAGGCAGCAAAACGAAATATGCCGCCGAATGCGGCACGCTGGTCGTCCCGGAAAACCGGGATAAAGCCGACTCGCGCCTGATCGCCCTGCCTGTGACGCGTATTCCTGCCAGCGGATCCAATCATGCAGAACCGGTATTTATTCTGCTGGGCGGACCGGGGCTGTCGAACTTTTCCTATTCGCCGCCCGATTGGCTGTTCCAAAACTATGAGGTGGTGATTGTAGGCTACCGCGGAGTGGACGGCACGGTATCGCTCTCGTGTCCTGATGTGTATCGCAAAGCGCATGACCACCTGGGTAAAGATTTTTTTAGCGAACAGGCGCGCGCAGAGTATGTGGCGGCCGTCAAACAGTGCGCCGCGACCCACCAGAAAGCAGGCGTTGACCTGTCGGGCTATACGGCGCCCGGCGTCGTCGAAGATCTCGAAGCGGCGCGCAGCGCACTGGGTTATGACCGGATCAACCTGTATAGCGTAAGCTTCGGCACCCGCATCGCGCAGATCTACGCCCACCTTTATCCAGACAGTCTGCACCGGCTTGCCCTGCTCGGCGTCAGCGCCCCCGGCAGCACGGTCTGGGATCCGTCCGACCTGGATGAGGTGATCGAGCATGCCAGCGAATTGTGCGCCAAAGAGGCGGCGTGCCACAGCCGGACAAGCGACTTTGCCCAGACCATGTACGAGGTCAACCGGGACATGCCAAAGCGCTGGCTGTTTTTCAAGATTGACCCCGATACGATCCGCCTGAGCGTCCACATGATCGGGCCGGATGCCCCGTTCAGGCCGATGATCTTCGATGCGTATTTAGCGGCTGGCGAAGGCGATCCTTCCGGTTTGGCGATGCTGAACCTGATCACCTCGTTGGCGCCCATCGATTCGCAGCTAATCGGCGATCAATTGAACAAACTTGGGACGGTTGACCTGGAGGAGTATGGCGGGATCAAAAGCATCAGCCTGGGGGATTCGATCATGGGCGCGCCGATGTCGGAATGGGTTTGGCCCATGGCGGCAGAGTTGCCGCTTGAAATGATCCCGAAAAATCTGCGCGAGTTCCAGGAAACCGATGTGGAAATGTTGTTGGTCAACGGAACCCTGGACCTCTCCACGCTGCCGAGCGTGCTCGACGAAGCCAAACCCTACTTCCATAACGCGCAGATGGTTCTCCTGCCGGAATTCGGCCACACCTCGGATCTGCAAAGCTTGCAGCCCGAGGCCTTCGAGCGATTGATCACCACTTATTACGATACCGGCGTGGCGGACGACTCTCTCTATGTATACGAGCCGCTGTCCTTCGAGCCAGGTATGAGCCTGACCACGTTTGCCCGATGGCTCGTCGCGGCGATGATCGTCCTCCCGGCGCTGGTCATCTGGGGCATTGTTGTCGTGGTGCGCCGCGTTCGGAGGCGGCGTAACGCCAGTCGTTAAACCGTTCATAAAGCAAATCAAGAGAGAAATTGCCTGCCATGAAAACCATGCATCCGGTGAATGACTGCCCTTAGGAGAAATCTCATGTCTACCCAACAAACAAGTTCGCAGGATGATCAATACACCCTCTGGCAGATCTTCAGCATCTGGGCGCTGGCCGCCCTGCCAATGGCATTGCTGGCTTGGATGGTTGCTCCCGCCGTCATCCCCTACGTCCCGTTACCTCCCGGCATCACGTACTGGCTGTTGATCATCGTCGGTATGGTATGGCAGTTCGTCGTGTCGCTCGTGATCATGTACCGCGAGCTCGGCACGCTGCGCTGGAGCGCCATCCGCCAGCGGACCTGGCTGCAAAGCCCGCGCGATCCGAAGACAGACCAGCCGAATCCGAAATTATCCTGGTGGCTTCTGCCCGCCTTCCTCTTCGCTGCCCTGGTCGGGTTTGGGCTGGCCGGCTATCTGGATGCGCCGGTGACCTGGCTATTTCCTGCGCTGCGGCCTGCTCCCTTCGTTGATCAATCACAGTTGGCCACCCCCGAATTCCAGGGCCAATGGTGGCTGCTGGGGATTGCCCTGGCGAGCGGGCTGTTCAACTATTTTCTGGGTGAGGAGTTTCTCTTCCGCGGCGTGCTCCTGCCAAAAATGAGGGGCGTTTTTGGGAAGTACGACTGGGGGGCAAACGCCGTTCTCTTCGGTTTTTATCACCTGCATAAACCCTGGATGATCCCCAGCATCATCGCGGGCAGCCTGGCGATCGCCTGGCCCGCCCGGCGTTTCCACAGCAACTGGATGGCGGTCATCGTCCACGGCGTGGAAGGAGTCTTCATGTTTGTGGGCATCCTGGCTGTCATCCTCGGGCTGGCAGGCGGCTAGAAAATTCCGCGTGAGTGAAAGGAAAAATCTCATGTCAACTCAAGAAATAACTTCCAGGAAAGATCAATATACCCTCTGGCAAATTCTTGCCATCTGGCTTGCCGCTGCCGTGCCGATGGGACTGTTGGGCTGGGTGGTGTATCCCGCCCTGAGTGCAGGTCTCGCTCCATTGGATGCAGGTCTGCTCCGCATGCCATTGTTCATCGTCGGGATGGTCTGGCAATTCGTTCTGGCGATGCTCATTCTCTATCGCGAAGAGGGGAACATCCGTCTGAGCACGATCAGCCGTCGCTTCTGGCTGAACCACCCAAAGTCCGCGCGCAGCGGAGAGACGAACAAAGCCCTGTGGTGGTGGCTCATCCCGCTGATCCTGTTCGTCGCCGCCGTGGAGATCGGTTTGCGCTCTACGCTTGTGGATGTGTGGGTGGGAATCTTTCCCTTCTTCGCCGAGCCTGAGGGCTACGACATGGCGGCGATGTTCACACCCGAAATCCGCGCGCAATTGATCGGCGCGTGGGGACTGCTCGCGTTGTACTTTGTGCACGCGTTGTTCAACACCTTTCTGGGCGAAGAATTTCTCTTCCGCGGCGTGTTACTGCCGAAGATGGAAGGCGTATTCGGCAAATGGGACTGGGTTGCGAACGGTGTCCTGTTCTCCTTTTATCACTTTCACCAGCCCTGGGGCATTCTGGCAACGCTGTTGGGTGACCTTGCGCTGGCGTATTCGGGCAAACGCTTCCACAGCAACTGGTTTCCCATCATCATTCACTCAGGGCAGAGCGTGTACTTCATCATTTTGATTTTGGGACTCGTCCTCGGCCTGGCGTGACGCAGGGAACAATCATGCCGCTGACCACACTCTTCAATGTCGTCATGGATCAGGCGGGCTTGGCGGGATCAGTGCGTGCGCGGCTGGCCCGCGGGCCAACCAGAGTCGCCAGGTCAGGAGCGGCATGAGATCGCTCCAGCGTTCGGCTGCCGCCGGCGTTTGCAGGCGCGGCAAGGCCCGACCCAGGTCGGATTTGGCATAGCGGCGCCAGTGCTCCAGGGCGAAACGCCGGAAGTCCAGGCGCCAGCCTTCGGCCAGGGGCGGCGGCGGCTCGCCGATCCAGGCCATCCAGCAGGCCTCGCAGCCGGCGGCGGGTGCCGCCGCTTTCTTGAAATGCAGTCCGCTCCAGAGCCGGACCTGCACGCGGCCCCGCTCGGGCTCTGGACGTCCAACGTCGCATCGGGCTGACCCCAGGTGCGGCCGTCGCGCAGCGCGAACTGGCGGCCGTGCGCTGGCGGTCGGCACGGTGCTGGCGGCGGCGGGGAGATGACGATCGCTATGCTGCCTGCCGAGTTCAGCTCTGCCGTTCGCGCCGGGATGGCGTGAAAAGAGCAACTGAAGCGGCAAAGGAAGCCGCCCGCAGCCAACGCTGCGCCGAACAAGGACCAACATGCAGCCAACTGTGTCGTACGAAATCGAGGTGGTCGGGTTGATAGATGAGGTCTGGGGAGATCGGCTCGAGGCGCCGCGCATCCTATCCACGGTCAAGGACGGCCAGCCGGTGACGCGGCTGACCGTCCAGTTCAAGGACCAGGCCGGCTTGATCGGGTTGCTTCGCCAACTGCACGGGATGGGCCTGGAGCTTGTGACGATCACGCGCTTAGGGAGACAGTCCTGAACACGATACAGAGTGCCTGTCCTAAGGCAACCACTCCGGCGTCGCGCCGTCCGTCACCAGCACGGTCAGGGCGCCGGTGGCCCGGGACCAGACGACCACCTCCGGGGTGGCGTAGGGCTTGTTCATCTCAAAGCGCTGGAAGACCAGGGCCGTCCCCCACGGGTCCCAGCGGTAGCCGCCGAAGGTGTAAGCCGGATCGGCGGTGACGGCCTGCCCGTCTGTCCCGTCCGGGCGCATCAGCCAGATCTGCTTGGCGGGGCCGCTGTCCGCCGCGCGCAGGCCGATCGCCACCCACTCGCCGTCCGGCGACCAGGCCGGCACGCTGTAATCGGCCCAGTTCAACTCCTGGCCCAGCACGGGCCGGATGGTCTGCGCCTCGAAATCGGCCAGCGATACCGTCACATACGGCTGGCCGGTCTCCAGGTTCATGTCCGTGAACAGCATCCGGGCGCTGTCCGGCGACCAGGCGCCGACCGCGCCCATGAGGGTCTGGATCAGCATCTCGCGGCCGGTCTGAAGGTCGAGCAGCCGGATGCCGTTCTCGCTCCCGTCGAAGAACGCCAGGCGCCGGCCGTCCGGCGACCAGACCGGGCCATAACCCAGAATCTGCGAGTTTTGATAGAGCGGCGCGGTCTGCGCGCTGGCCAGGTCCACGGTCCACACGCGCGGCGGGCCGTTGGGCGCGCCCGGCGACAGGCCGGCCGGCTCCCGGCTGTAGGCGATCCGGGCGCCGTCCGGCGACCAGGCCGGCACGGTGCACAGGTCCAGACCGCATTCCACCAGCAGCCGCGCATCCCCGCCGTCCCGGTTCATCAGCCACAGGTCGGCGCCGTTGCCCTGGTTGACGACGCTGTACGCGATCTGCTCGCCGTCCGGGGCGACGGCGAAATCATACACGCGCCCGTCCGTCCGGGTCAGCGGCTCCGGCGTCCCGCCGGCGGCCGGCACACGCCAGACCTCGCGCGGCCCGGCCGCCGAGGCCAGATACACGATCCACGGGTCGCGGACGCGGAACTGCCAGACCCGGTCCTGCAGGGTCGCGCGGCCGTCGCGGGCCAGGGCGCCGGCGCGCAGGCGGGCCGTGTAGGTCACGCCGGGCCGAAAAGGCCGGGCCGGCGCGAACGACAGCCGCTGGCCCGCCCAGCGGAAAGACCCGACTACGGGCGGATCGAGCTCAAAGCGGGCCTCCACCGTGTCCGCCTGCATGGCCTGGGCGAACTCCACGCCGAGCGGGCCGAAGGCGCCGGCCTCGCCGCCGGCCGGGAACGTGCGCGCCACCCGCGCGCCGACATGGTCGCCGGCCAGGACCACGCCCGCGATGGCCAGCGCCAGCGCGCCCGCCACAGCCCAGACAAGATAATCGAAGCGGTCGAATTTCATGTGGGCGACCAGGGCCAGGGATGAGGCGCCTGGGGCCGGGGACCAACGGCCGGCCCCTGGCCCCTACGGGTACATATACGGATGCTCAGGCTGTTCGGTCGGCTCCACGCTGACGGCCGCAATCAACGGGATGGGCTGGCCGTTCAGTTCGGCGGCGCGCACCGGGCCGCGCACGCGCACCCAGGCGTTCTCGGCCAGTTGCGCGGCGTCCGGCCAGTCCACGAGCATGGCCACGCCCGAAGCGTCCGCCGCGCAGCAGGTGACGACAAAGCGGCCGACCATGAAGCGGGTGTCGCCGAGGTCCGGGCGCCGATAGACGAAGCCGACCACGTCGGCCGGCTGGTCGTGAAAGCGGGCGACGTCGTCGGCGTAGTTGAAGGCGCGCACCCAATCCAGGATGGTGCGCTCCTGGGGCGCGATGTCCAGTGGCACCGCCGGGCCGCCGCTGACGGTGAGAGGCGGCGAGGTGTTCAGGCCCTTGTTGTCGATGGCGCTGGCGCCGAGCGGGCGGGCCGGGACGGCCAGGCCGAGCAGGAGCGGCAGGGCGGCGAACAGCACGCTCCCGAAGGGGAAACGCGCCGGCGCGTGCGCGTGGTCGTGCTCCGGCGCGCGGCGCAGCGCCATCCAGGCCGCGCCGGCCGCCAGGGCCAGCGCGGCGGCGGTCCCGAAAACGATCAGCGGCTGAAAACGCTCGTTGATGTAGAAGAACACCTCCCCGGTCCACAGCTTCCAGCCGAGGAACGCGCCGAGCGCGGCCAGGATCACGGTCTGCGTGAGGCGGTAGGCTCTGGTCATGGGCGGTCCGGTTTCACCACGTCGTGTTCAGGTTGATAAAGACGCCGGCCAGGATCGTCATCAGCAGCGGCAGCAGGATGAGATAGACGACCGCGCGCCGCCGGAAGACGCCCAGGAACATGAGCGTGCTCTTGATATCCACCATCGGGCCGAAGACCAGGAAGGACAGGATCGAGCCGGTGGTGAACGTCCCGGTGAACGCCAGGGCGATGAAAGCGTCCACCGTGGAGCAGATGGACAGCAGCACGGCCAGCGCGATGAGGATCAGCACCGAGACCACCGGCCCGCTGCTCACCCCCAGCAGCGCCGACTGCGGGATGAAAGTCTGCATCAGGGACGCCAGCAGGCCGCCGAACACCAGGTAGCGGCCCATCTCGAAGAACTCGTCCACGCCGATGACCAGCACCCGGCGCACGCGCTCGGCCAGCGCCGGGGGCGCGCGCCTGAGCTCCAGCGGGCGGCCGGCGTCCGCCCCGGCCCCGCCGATGGCGGGCAGGCTTTGGGGCAGCAGCAGGCGCTCCGGGCGCCGCTGGAGCGCGAAGACGGCGCCGGTGGCCACGGCGATGAGCACGGTCAGGCCGACGCGGCCGTATAGGATCGGCCCGGGGCCGAAGGCGGCCAGGGTGCTGGCGATGACGATCGGGTTCATCACCGGCGCGGCCAGGAGGAAGGCGATGGCCGCCGGCAGCGGCAGGCCTTTGTGGACCAGGCGGCGCGCCAGCGGGACCACGCCGCACTCGCACACGGGGAAGGCCAGCCCCATCAGGCTGCCGACGGCGGCCGCCGCCAGCGGGTGGCGCGGCAGCAGGCGGCCGAAATCGCCCTGGCTGAAGAAGACCTCCACCAGCCCGGAGGCCAGCGTGCCCAGCATCAGGAACGGCGCCGCCTCGACGAAGATGCCCAGGAAAACAGTCGTGAAGATCGCCAGCTGGTCGGCCAGCCCGGCAGGCAGAATCGGCACGGAGATAATGCTAACAGAAATAAACGGGGCAGACCAGCAGAGTCGAGATGAGAAGCCTCTGAGAGACGGACAGGCGCTTCGAAAGGCGATAGATTCAGATGGCTGGATTCCGGCTTCCGTCAAAAGGATGAAGAAACCTGTCCGCCGCGACGCCCGGGAGATGCCTATGCCGCCCCGCCGCACACCGCCCGCCCCCGGCCAGGAGTCCGTCTGGGACTACCCGCGCCCGCCGCGCGTGGAGCCGACGGACCGGCACCTTCAGGTCGTGTTCAACGGCGTGACCCTCGCCGACACGCGCCGCGCCCTGCGCGTCCTGGAGACCAGCCATCCGCCGGTCTACTACCTGCCGCCGGAGGCTGTGCGGATGGAGTACCTGCTCCGCACGCCGCGCCGCACGTTCTGCGAGTGGAAAGGCCGCGCCGGCTATTACACCGTCCGCGTCGGCGGACGCGAGGCGCGCGACGCCGCCTGGTTCTACCCCGAGCCGGCGCCCGGCTATGAAGCCCTGCGCGACCACCTGGCCTTCTACCCGCAGCTCATGGACGCCTGCACCGTGGACGGCGAGCGCGTGATCCCGCAGCCGGGCGCTTTCTACGGCGGCTGGATCACGCGCGATGTCGTCGGCCCGTTCAAGGGCGAACCGGGGACGGACGGCTGGTGATTACAGCGTCTTGCTGTACAGCACCTCGTTGCCCTCGCTCTTCTCCATCACAAAACCGCGTTTTTGCAGGGCCTTGATCATGCGGATGTTGTCGTGTGTGGTCTCGGCGGTGACGCGCTTGAAGCCCCAGCGCCGGGCGACCTCCAGGCCGTAGTCGGTCAGCACGCTGCCCACCCCGCGCCCCTGCCACGCGTCTTCCACCAGCGCCGCGTACTCCACGCTCTCGCCTATCGGATCGGCCACCAGGCGCACCGCGCCGATGAACTTGCGTTCGCCGGCCTCGGTGAGCTCGGCCATGATCGCCATCTCGCGGTCATAGTCGGTGAACACGAAGCGCCGCGCCATGTCGTGCGTGGCCTCCTTGAACAGGTAGCGGAAGCGGAAGCGGATGGTCTCGGTGGAGCAGCGCGCCAGCAGTTCGCGCCACAGCCGCTCGTCCTCCGGCTTGAGCGGGCGCAGCACGAGCGGGGTGCCGTCGCGCAGGACGGCCTGGCCGGTGTACTCCTCCGGGTAGGGCCGGATGGCCAGGTGCTCGAAGCGCCGGCCGCCGGGCCGGTGCTCCCGGTCCACGACCACGCGCGCGTCCAGGGCGACGACGTCCGTCGGCGTGGCCAGCAG
>DAOUAB010000093.1:0-19629 GCA_034434015.1 Anaerolineales bacterium | reverse complement strand
GGCGACCACGGCCGCGCCGGCCTCCTTGGCCACCCACGGCCAGATCTCGGGCACGGGGTTGGCGCAGGCGAAGACGATGGCGTCCTTGGCCATGCTCTCCACCCATTCCTTGCGCAGGGTGTCTGGGCCGGGCGTGGACAGCGCGATGACGACGTCCGCGCCCTTCATCGCCTCCGGGATGCCGCCCGAGCGCTGCTCGGCGTTGGTGATCTGGCACAGCTTCCACTTGTCCACGAACTCGGCCTTGCGCAGTTCGATGTCCTGGCGGCCTTTGTTCAGGATGCCCTTGGTGTCCACCATCATACATTTGCCCGGATCGGCGCCGGAGGCGAAGATCAGGCGGGCGCAGGCCACGTTGGAGGCGCCGCTGCCCACGAAGACGATGCGCGCGTCCTTCAGTTCCTTGCCGACCACGCGCAGGGCGTTAATCAGGCCGGCCAGGGTGACGGTGGCCGTGCCCTGCTGGTCGTCGTGCCAGACCGGGATCTCGGCCTTCTGGCGCAGCGTGTCCAGGATGCGGAAACACTTGGGCTGGGAGAGGTCCTCCAGGTTGACGCCGCCGAAGCCGGGCTGGATCAGCAGCACGGCCTCGATGATCTTGTCCGGGTCCTTGGTGTCCAGCATGATGGGCCAGGCGTCCACGCCGCCCAGGTACTTGAACAGCAGCGCCTTGCCCTCCATCACCGGCAGGCCGGCTTTGGGGCCGATGTCGCCCAGGCCGAGCACGCGCGTGCCGTCCGAGACGATGGCCACCGTGTTCCACTTGTGGGTGTGGTCGTAGACCAGTTCGGGGTCGGCGGCGATGGCCTTGCACGGGGCGGCCACGCCGGGCGTGTACCAGATGGCGAAGTCGTCGAAGTCGCGCACGCGGCAGCGCAGGGTGGTCTCGACTTTGCCGTGGTAGAAGGGGTGCAGGCGCAGGGCGTCGGCCGACGGTTTCTTGGCCTTGGCCAGCAGTTCTTCCGTGTTAACCGAGGTGTCCTTGAGCATGGGGCCCTCCTTTTAGAGCCGGTGTCCTCTTCGCGCTCTGTCCCGGATTAGAGAGGCGATCCGAGACTGAAGCGCGGAGACTAGAGGCGCAGATACGAATCGGTGTAGATGACCTTGTTGAGCAGAACCTGGACGGTCTTCCAGACCTCGAGCTGAGCCGGGTCGCGCATGTCCACGTCCGCCGGGTCGAGTTCGGCGCCGGCGGCCACGGCGTCGTGCAGTTTCAGATACAGCGCGCCGAGCGGGGTGGAGGCGTCGCGCTGCTGGACGATGCGGATGGCGGCCATCAGGTCGTCGTCCAGCGGGTCGAGGATGGCGGCGTCCACGCCGACGGCCATCAGCATGACCATGTAGACGCGGTTGATCAGCGGCCGCATGTGGGCGGGCACCGCGTTGGAGACGTTGGACAGGCCGACGTTCACCATCGGCGGCGGATCGGCCACCATCTTAAGCATGCGCACCGCCTCGATGCACTGCGGCACGTATTCCTGGCAACCGGAGACGGTCAGCACCAGTGGATCGATGATCAGGTCCGTCATCGGGATGCCGACCTCCTGGGCGCGCGGGATGAGCTTCTCCAGCGCGATGGAGACGCGCGCGTCGGCGGAGACCGGGATGCCCTCCTTGGCCATGGTCAGGGCGATAAGCTTGGCGCCGTAGCGGGCGGCCAGCGGCGGCACGGCGGCCAGGCGCTCCTCCTCGGCTGAGGTCGAGTTGATGATGGCGCCGGTGCCGGCCGGCAGCTTCTTCAGGCCGGCCTCGATCGCCGCCAGGTTGGTCGTGTCGAAGGATAACGTCATCCCCGGCACCGCCTCGGTCACCACCTCCACCAGCCAGTCCATGACCTCCGGGCCGGCTTTCTTCTGTGGGCCGATGTTCAGGTCCAGGGCATGCGCGCCGGCCGCCCGCTGCTTGCGAGCCAGTTCAACAAAGAAGGCGCCATCGCGCGCCGCGAGCGCCTCTTTAACTTTCGGGGAGATGATGTGGATTTTTTCTCCGATCAGCAGCATGTCTGCCTCCTTCAGCGTGGGATGACGGACGCCAGGGTGGCGCGTTGTGCAGCCGGAAAGGTGTCGGTTGAATGCTCGTCTAGGGTGTCACCAAGAGCATACTTTCCATAGTGCCAAATCACCCCATTGCGATGTACAAAGGTCACGGCAGATTAACAGACCTGCCCATGGATATTATTGTGCCAGATTGCACAAACGAATCTGAGAGTCTGCGACAGGCGAGCCCATACCCGCCGTTTGTCAAAGCTGATCCAGCACGATGCCGGCGCCGCGGCCCTCCAGGCGCTCAATCGCTATTCGTTGTTGGTCAATGATGGCGCTCACGATGTCGCGGATCGAGACGATGCCCACGAGCGCTTCAGTCTCGTCCAACACCGGCAGGTGGCGAATCTTATGGTGGTTCATCAGCGCCATGCAACGCTCGACGGAGTGATCGGGATGGACATAAATCACCCGTTCGGTCATAAGCTCCCGGACCGGCGTATTCCTTGAAGCCCGGCCCTTGAGGATGCCCTTGCGCGCGTAGTCGCGCTCAGAGATGATGCCGACGAGTTGGCTTCCCCGGACTACGGGCAAAGCGCCGACATCCTTGTCGGCCATGAGCTGCAAGGCCTCGAAGACGGTGGCTTCGGGCCGGGTTGTCCACACCTCAGCGCCGCGCATCTGCAGAAGTTGTCTGACCGTGGTCATACGTTGCCTCCTGGGGGTCTTCACCGGCGCCGGGCGCGCACGTCGATGGCGACGGCGCCCTGGCCTTGCGCCAGAACCCGGAGCGGGTTGATTTCGATCTCGGCCAGCTGGGGGCAATCGGCGGCGAGCTGGGCCAGCCGCAGCAACGCGTCCAGCGCCGCCGCCCGGTCGGCAGGGGGCTGGCCGCGAAAGCCGCGCAGCCGGCGCCCCGCCCAGGTCGCCTCCAGCATCGCCTCGGCCTCGGCCCGGGTGAGCGGGGCCAGCGCGAAGGCGACATCGCGCCGGGCCTCCGCCTCCACGCCGCCGGAGCCGAACATCACCAGCGGCCCAAACTGCGCGTCCTGCACCGCGCCGATGATCACGTCCTGGCCGGGGGGCGCCAGGCGCTGGACGTGCGCGCCCTGCACCTGCGCCTGGGGCCGCGCGGACCGCACGCGCTCGACCAGGGCATTGAAGCCGGCCGCCACGGCGGCCTCGTCGCGCAGGTCCAGCAGGACACCGCCGACATCGGACTTGTGCGGCAGGTCCGGCGAGGCGATCTTGAGCGCCACCGGGAAACCGAGGCGCGCCGCGGCGAGGGCGGCCTCGTCCGGGGCGCGCGCCAGCTCCAACTGTGGCGTCGGGAGGCCATAGGCGGCCAGCGCGCGGGCCGCATCAACCGGGTCCAGCCAGCCCTCAGCGCCGTGGCCGAGGAGGCCGGCCACGACCTCCGGGCGCACATCGCAGTGGAGGACGGGCGCTTCCGCCGGCCGGGCCAGCGCCTCGGCGCGCTGGACGAGCGTGGCCAGGGCCGAGGCGGCGCGTTCCGGAAAGCGATAGTCCGGCACGTGCGCCGCCCGCAGCCGCGCCGCGGCGCGCTGGATGAGGGCCTCGCCCATCAGGGCGATGACGACAGGTTTGACCGCCGCCTGGATCACGGGCAGCATGGCGTCCACCACCGCCTCGGCCGTGTACATGGGCGGCGGCGGCAGGATGACCAGCGCGCCGCTGACGGCCGGATCGTCCAGCAGCGCCTTCAGGCTGCCGGCGTACTGCGCGGGGGAGGCCGAGGCCAGCATGTCCACGGGGTTGCGCAGGCTGGCGGCGGGCGGGAGCAGGTCTCGCAGCGCGGCCTGGGTGTGGGCGCTCAATTCGGCCAGGGGCAGGTGATGGGCCTCCAGCGCATCGGCGGCGACGGCGCCCGGCCCGCCGGCGTTGGTGAGCACGGCCATGGCATACCGTTTCGCGTTGGAGCCGGCGACGGCCTGGCCGACCGGCAGCGGGCACCAGGCCAGGGCGCGCGCCCAATCGAACATCTCCTCGCTCGTCTCGGCGCGGATGACGCCCGCCCGGCGGAAGGCGGCCTCGTATGCCACCTCCTGGCCGGCCAGCGCGCCGGTGTGTGAGGCCACGGCGCGCCGCCCGCCGGCCGAGCGCCCGACCTTCAGGGCCAGGATGGGGGTGCGGCGCGAGACCTGCGCCGCCTGCTCGATGAAGCGCCGGCCGTGGTTGATCCCCTCCAGGTAAAGGGTGATCACGCGCGTGTATGGATCTTCGGCGGTCGGCGCCAGCAGATCGGCCTCGGTCAGGTCGGCCTGGTTGCCCAGGCTGACGAGGCGCGAGAGCCCGAAGCCCTGGCCGGTGGCCCAATCGGTGACGGCGGCGCAGATGGCGCCGGAATGCGAGAGGAACGCCACCTCACCCGCCAGCGGGCCGGGCGGCGGCAGAAAGGTCGTGTCACAGGGCAGGTGCGTGTCCAGCAGGCCGATGCAGTTGGGGCCCAGCAGGCGCAGGCCGTGCTCGGCCGCGATCCGCGCGCACTCGGCCTCCAGGGCGGCGCCCTCCGGGCCGACCTCGCGGAAGCCGCCGGAGGCGATGGTGACGGCGCGGATGCCGCGCGCCGCGCATCCCCGCAGCGCCTCCGGCACGGACGCGGCCGGGATGACCAGGACCGCCAGGTCCACGGGGTCTGGGACAGCGGCAATCCGGGGATGAAGCGGGCGGTCAAAGAGGTGACCGCCCCTGGGGTTCACGAAGTGGATCGCGCCGGTGTAGCCGCTGTGGACCAGATTGCGGGCGACGCCGTAGCCCAGCTTGGTCGGGTCGCGCGAGACCCCGACCACCACCACGCCGCGCGGGCGGAAGAAGGGCAGCAGGGAGGCGTCCAATTGAACGGACCGTCTCGATTATGGCCGCGCCGTGGCCGGGAGCCTGAAGACCTTTTCGGCCAGCGCCTCGATGGCGCGGGCGGCCGGGGAGTCGGCCTCCAGCTCCACCAGCGGGCGGCCGTTCGCGTCCAGTTCGCCGACGCGCGGGTCAGCCGGGATGGCGGCGGCCAGCGGGATGCCCAGCCCTGCGACGGCCTGCTGCAGGGTGGGCGACAATTCGCCGAGGACGCGGTTCACCACCAGCACGGACTCGCGCACGTCCACATCCAGCTCGCCGGCCAGCCTGACGATGCCCTCGGCCGCCTTGATCCCGCGCACGGTCGGGTCGGTGACGATGACGAGCACGTCCACGTCGCGGGTGGTGCGGCGGCTGAGGTGCTCCATGCCGGCTTCGTTATCCACGACGACGTAACCGTAGCGGTGGCCGAGGCCGTCCACGACCTCGCGCAGCATGTGGTTGAAGGCGCAGTAGCAGCCGGGGCCCTCCGGCCGCCCCATCACCAGCAGGTCCACGGCCTCGCCTTCTTCCACCGCCAGGCGCACCTGGGTATGCAGGTAGTCGCGCCGGGCCACGCCGGTGCCGATCTCGCCGGCCTGCACGCCGGCCAGCATGTCCTCGCGGATGTCGCCGACGGTATTGGGCATGGGCAGGCCGAGGGCCAGGTTGAGGTTGGAGGCCGGGTCGGCGTCGATGGCCAGCACCGGGCCGAGGCGGCGGCGGGTGAGGGCGCGGATGAGCAGCGCGGCGACCGTGGTCTTGCCGGTGCCGCCCTTGCCAGCCAGGGCGATGGTGGTCATGGGGCGTCTCCGTTGGGAGTGGCGCTGGGGCGGGTCTGAGACCCGCCCTTACCGGTGCCGCCCTTGCCAGCCAGGGCGATGGTGGTCATGGGGCGTCTCCGTCGGGAGTGGCGCTGGGGCGGGTCTGAGACCCGCCCTTACCGGCGCCGCCCTTGCCGGCCAGGGCGATGGTGGTCATAGAGCCTCTCTCGTCGGGGCGCGTCGCGACGCGCCCTGGCGCATCACAGTCGGGATGGTCATGACGCCCTCTCCGGCGCCTTGCGGAGGGCGGCCACCGATGGAAAGCGGCCCAGGTCGGTGTGGGGCAGGAAGAGCGCCGACGTGAAGGCGTCGTAGAAGGTGTTGTCGGCCGAGAGTTCGAGGTACGTCATCTTCTCGGCCAGGGCGCGCACCGCGGCGCGGGCCTGGCGCGAGAGCAGGGCCATGTAGGCGCCGAGCACGGCGGTGTTGCCCAGGAACTGAAAACGGTCCCAGGGCAGGTCCGGCAGCAGGCCGATCTGCACAGCCTTCTCGACGTTGATGTACTGGCCGAATGACCCGCCGATGAGCAGGCGCTCGGCCTGGCTCAGGTCCACGCCCACGCTCTGGGCCAGCACCGTGAAGCCGGCGTAGATGGCGGCCTTGGCGCGCATCAGGTTGTCGATGTCGACCTTGGTGAGGACGATGTCGCGCCCGTGGGCGGTTTCGGCGGCCCAGGCCACCACATACTCCGGGCCGTGCTCGCCCACGCGCACGCGCGGGCTGACGCCCACGTTGAGGTTCCCGCCCTTATCGGCCACGCCGGTGATGAACAGCTCGGCCAGCAGCGAAATCAGGCCGGAGCCGCACAGCCCGCGCGGCGCCGTCGCGCCGATGACGCGGTAGGTCGGCTCGAAGGTCTGGCTGTTGATCCAGACCTCCTCGATGGCGCCGCGGGTGGCGCGCATGCCGCAGACCACGCCGGCGCCCTCGAAGGCCGGTCCGGCCGAGCACGCGCACGTCATCAGCCATTCCCGGTTGCCGAGCACGATCTCGCCGTTGGTGCCGACGTCGATGAAGAGCGTCAGCGGTTCGGCCTCGTGCAGGCCCGTGGCGAGCACGCCGGCGGTGATGTCGGCGCCGACGTAGGAGGCCACGCCGGGCAGCGCGTCCACCGTCGCCTGCGGATGGATGGCCAGGCCGGCGTCCGCGGCGATGAGCGGGGGCGGGTGGTTGACGGCCGGGATGTAGGGCGTCAGGCGGATGGAGGCCGGCGGCAGGCCCAGGAAGAGGTGGAGCATGGTCGTGTTGCCGGCCACGGTCGCCTTGTAGATGCGCTGCGGATTGACCCGGTTGCGCTCAGCCAGGCGCGCGATCAGGCCGTTGATGGTCTCCAGGACCAGGGAGCGCAATTCATCCAGGCCGGTGGAGGCGGACGGCTGTCCGCGCCGGTCGGCCTTACTGGCGTAGATGATGCGGGAAATCACGTCCTCGCCACGCGCGATCTGGCCGTTGTATTCGGCCGCCTGGTCCACGACCTCGCCGGTCAGCAGGTCCACCAGGTAGAGCGTGACCGTCGTCGTGCCGATGTCGATGGCGAGGCCCAACAACTGGGCCGGTTGATCGCCCGGGATCAGGTCGACCAGGCGCGGCGGACCGTCCGGCTGGCGCCAGGTGTCGGTCTCGACCACGGCCGTCACCCGCCAGTTCGCGTCGCGCAGGCGCGGGCCGAGCGTCTGCAGCAGCGCGAGCGGAATCTCCAGGCCGCGGACGCCGTGCGGGGCCAGGGCCCGCTCCAGACGCGCGACGTCGTCCACGTTGTCGCTCAGCGTGGGCTCGTCCAGCGTGACGAAGAAAGCGCGCACCGTCTGATCGCGCCCGGGATCGTACGGGAAGGGGACGGCCACCTGGCGCGCGGTCTTGTCGGTGACCATCCGGCGCTCGACGGCCGCCTGTTCCGGCAGGCGCAGCGCGACGTCGCCCTCGATGAGCGACTGGCACGCCAAGGCGTAACCGGCCTCCAGGTCTGCGGCCGAGAGGCGCAGGGCGGAGCGGCGCCGCACCTGGCCGGCCGCGACGATCACGGCGCAGCGCCCGCAACGCCCCTGCCCGCCGCACGGCTGGGCGAGGTCCAGACCGGCCTGGCGGATGGCTTCGGTGACGAGGGCGCCGGTGGGGACGGAAGCGGTCTGGCCGCCGGGCTGAAAGGTGACGGTGTGAAGAGCCATTGAGTGAACAGTGGACGGTGGCCGGTCAGCAGCGGCGGCGAGGGCGGACGGCGAACGGCAAGAGCAATATCACGGCCAGCGGCCAGACCCAGGCCAGCTCGCCGGGGCCGTCCGGCCCGGTGCGGGCCTCGGTGCGGCGCAGGCGGACCAGGCGGTAACCGGCGGTCAGCGCCTTGAACCGCTCATCGTCCAGGGCGCGCGGGTCCACGCCCATCAGCGGCGCTACGATTCCGCTGCCGATCAGCACCTGGCGCAGGAGAGGCAGACGCTCCGGCGAGTCCGAGACGTCCTCGGCCACGCCCGCCCACCAGCCATCCGGCAGCCAGATTTCCACCTGCGGGTCGTTCTGCAGGTTGCGATACCAGTCGGCCACGCTGCCGAAGCCGGCAGTGATGTACACGTCGCCATGCACCACCGCGTAATTGACGGGCGTGAGCCGGCGCCGGCCGGTCCGGCGGCCGCGGTGGGCGAGGACCAGGATGCGCCCGCCGACCTCCGGCCAGGCGTTCACGAACGGCCCCAGCCCCAGCCGGAAGAGCGCGACCATGAAGGGGTTGAAGCGCTTGAAGCCCTGGCGGAGGGAGGCTTCGAGTTGAGAGTTGAGCATGCTGGCTAAAGACTGATCAGCGGTCACTGAAGGCAGGGTCTCAAGTCCTCGAATCAGTGATCGGTGATCAGTCAGGATCAGTTGGTCCTCGGCCACATCGTCTTCAGGTAAGCGGGGATGTCCACGGCCTCCTTCGGCCCGACCATGATCTGCCAGCCGGCCAGGCTTTCCTCGAGCTCGCCCGAGAGCACGGCCACCTGGCCCGGGATGATGATGCGCTTGTGCCTGATCTTGCCCTCGACGCCCGCGGCCTGGACCGCCTTGGCGATGCGGTCGGCGTCGAACTTGCCGGCCGCCCAGGCGGTCAGCACGCTCATGCCCTCGGCGTCGGCCACCACCAGCCAGGCCGGCCAGCCCGAGCCCTCCACCTCGTTGTTGACAGCGAAGTAGGTGATGGAGAAGTTCGTCGTCACCATCACCGGCGCGTCGCCGTTGGGGTTGTTGATCTCGTACACGCCCGGCTGCACCTGGATGGGCTTCTGCGGGTCGGTGTAGAGGTTCTGGCGCAGCGTCAGCAGCGGATAAAGCATGGCCGGGTCAAAGCTTTCGAGCACGATAAAGCCTGCGTACTTGGCGATGTGCTGGCCGGCCAGCACCGTCTCGTCGGCCCCGGCGGCCTCGCCCGGGAAGGTGATGACCGGAAAGCCGAGCGGGCGGAAATTCTTCTTAAGGGCCAGGCGCCGGATCTGTGTGAGCGCCGCCAGCGACTCGCCGTAGCCGCGCGCCAGCGGATCGAGCACCAGGTCTTCCAGGCCGGCCTTCTTCAGGTTGTCCGTCAATGCCGCCAGCTTGTCCAGGCCGGCGGCCCGGACGGCCAGCGGCGCCCGGGCGGCCCGGGCGACCTCGGCCATCTTCTGCCAGTTGTTTTCGTCGGCCGCGTAGAGGAGGGGCTGGGTGCCGGCCGCCGCCTTCACGCCGGCCTCCATCACGGCCGGGTCGGACGCGATCAGGATCAGCGGCCGCTGGCTGGCGCCGCGTGCAGCGCTCACCGCCGCCGCGAACCGGGCGGCGTCGCCGGAGGCGGCTTCCACGGCGAACCCGTCCACGCTCAGCTTGATGCCGACGTAATCCACGACGTAGGCGTCGGCCTCCGCCACGCGCGCCGCCAGCGCGGCTTCGGTGTCCCTGACGCGGATGAACAGGCCGGGCTTGTGGTAGAAGGTCTTCTCGTGCCGGAAGAGCACGGTCTCGTTGCCGGCGGCCACCTTATGGCCGTCGGCGGCGACGGTCACCAGCCGGATGGGCGGCGCGGAGGCGGCCTCCAGCTTGGCCTTGGAGGCCTCGCTGACATACGGGCATTGCTTCAATTCGGCGCCTTTGGAGGCCAGCTTCATGGCGAAGGCCAGGCAGGTGGGCAGGCCGCACTCTTTGCAGTTGGTCTGCGGCAGCAGTTTGTAGATTTCGAGTCCCGTCATAGGCATGGCGCACCTCCTGCCTCAGGCCTGCATGAGGCCAGCGATCTGGGTCTTGAGCCTGGCCAGCGACTCCGGGTGGCGCAGGACGACGATATCGGCCCCGGATTGGAGCAGGGCGCTGCCGGTCAGCGTCTCCCAGTTGACCGCCCGGCGTCGCCAGTCGCCCCAGGCGCCCGGCACGCCCTCGCCGACCTTGGCCTCCTTGGCCTTCCAGGCCTCCTCGCCGGGCGTGACGAGCATGGGCTGCTGCGTCATGCTGTCGCCCTGCAGGGCGGCCAGGCGCAGGCGCTCCATCACCGAATAGCCGTACTCGATGCCGTAGCCGAGCGCGCCGGTGGTCGGGTCCATCACGATCCGGTCCAGCGGCATGCCCATGTCGTGGATCAGGATGATCAGCTGCTTGGCCAGGTTGACGTCCATGGGCGTCTTGGAGCTGACCAGGTGCCCGTTGGCCATGGCCGCCGCCACGATCGTCCGGTAGTTCTTGTCTTCGCAGATGCCGATCAGCAGGCGTTCGCCTTTGGCGGCCTCGGCCACCGGCACGATGAGCTCGTTGTCTTTCTCGGCCTGACCGGGCCCGAAGACGGCCAGCGGCAGGCCGGTGGCGGCCAGGACTTTTTTGACCACGGCCACGGCGTTGGCGGGCGTGTTGGGCGAGCCGTCGGCCTGGGTGAGCGAGAGCGTCAGCACGATCAGGTCTGCGCCGGCGGCCTCGGCGGCGCGGGCCCAGTCGCCGGGGTCGGCCAGGGCCTCGCCCCAGGCCTCGGCCAGCAGGGGCGACCAGTCGTCGGGCCGGCGGTCGCGGACCTCCAGGGCCAGAGCCGGCGCATGCGGGATAGCGACGCCAGCGCCGTCGAAGTGCAGGAAGGGGAGCGTGCCCTCGCCCCCCACCGTGAGCGTCCGGGCGCGGGTGCCGCCCTCGGCGGGCGTGGCGCCGAGCGTCACTTCGCGGACTTTGCCCGCCCACTTTTCTTTCGGGATCTCGATTGTGACCGGCATGACTGTCTCCTCTGGCAGGTCGCCTTCTAAAAGACCAGGATGTGTTCAGCCGTGGTCGCCCATTCGGCCAGGACGTCCGGGCTGACATGCTTGACGCCCTCGATCAGCACGCGCGGCTTGAAGCCGCGCATCTCGGCCGAGAGGCCGCTGTAGCCGACCTCGCCGTGCTGAACCAGGGAGCGGACCATGTGCTCGATGTTCGGGATGCCCTCCGGCGGCGTCTGGCCGGCGATGGCGCACTGCACGCCGTCCCCGGCCAGGTGGACGCGCACTTTCAGGTCGCGGCGTTTGGCTAAATTGACGGCCAGGCGCAGGGCGGTATAGGGCCGCTCCTGGCCGTAGGGCCCGTCGTTGATGATGACGAGATAAGTCCGGGGCGTCTCTTCCGCCGGCGCGGGTCGGTTCATAGCGTCTCCGGGCTCGCTTCAATCGTCTTGAGCGCGATCATGGCCGACGGGCGCGGCTCGCCGGGCCAGGCGTGCATCAGGAAGGCGTACGCCACGCCGCGGTCGCGCATCATCCGGGCGGCGGCGGCGGCCGGGATATCGGGCGGCACCTGGGGGATGTCCTCCTCCAGGACCTCGCTGACCGGCTGCCACGGCGGGGCGGCCGACAGCGCCGCGGCCGTCGCCCAGCCGCAAGCCATGCCCGCCTCGTCCAGGGCGACCACCGCCTCGGCCGGGGGCCGGGCCGCGGCCAGCCGCGCGGCCACGGCTCCGCACGCCTCCGTGTCCCGGCAGACGGGCACGCCGATCGTCATCAGGTCGCGGACCAGGCGGGGCATGGGGAGCTGCCCTCACCTTCCTCCCCAAACCCCTCCCCCTCTTCCTGAGGGAGAGGGGGAGGGGTGGCGCGCAGCGCCGGGGTGGGGGTGAGGTCACATAATCGGCGGCATGCTCAAGGCGGGATGGTTCTTTTCGGTGATGTATTTCACCACGCCTTCGACGTCGGTGGCGATGCGCTCGTCGCAAATCTTGTCGATCAGGTCGGGATCACCCTCGCGCTCGGCCACTTTCTTGAGCTGCTCGGCCATCTGCTCCTTGAGAATCGACGACATCCAGACGACGCGCTTGAAGCCGCCGTCGGCGGAGATGAACTTGGGGCTCAGGAGGTAGTACTTGCCGTGGCCCATGATGCCGGGCGTCTGCAGGCCGCCGCCGGCCATGCCGGCCAGGGTGGAGAAGGTCATGCCGGCCGGCGTCATGCTGGTGTCCTCGCGGCTGACAATCATCACGCCGTTGGCCTCGGGGATGACCATGGCGATGCACTCGAAGCAGCCGCAGGCCGTCATCGGGTTCTCCATGATCGAGTAGATGGCCACCTCCTGCACCTGCTGGTGCGAGGCGTTCTGCAGGAACTCGTTGGTGCCGGCCCAGTAGCCCTTGGTCGGGTCGAGGGTCAGGCTCTTCTTGATCGGCTGATTGGGGCCGGTCGGGTTGATCTGATAGGAGGCCTTGCAGTCCAGCCAGTTGTAGGCCCCGCACAGGCCCAGCCGCTCGGGGGACACGATGCACACATGGTTCGGGGCGAAGGACTGGCAGAGCGTGCAGGAGTAGAACTCGTCCACGCTCTCGTCCACCAGGTTGCCCAGGCGCACGTTGCGCTCGTCATAGGCCGCCCGCGCCGTCGCCAGCCAGTGGTCCACCTGCGCCGGGTCGGTGAAGACCGTCACCTGGACCTTGTCGACGATGGCGCCGAAGTCGGCGTGGAAGCGGGCGTGCAGGATGTCGCCGAAGTGGCGCAGGCTGAAGCCCTTGTCGGCCGCGGTCTTGGCGATGCGGATCCAGGTGATGTCGCGCTGGCCGATGTGCTGGATGCCGGAAGCGCCGTTGATGAAATGGTGGATCTGGCGCTCGAGCACCGGCTCGAAGTCCTTCTGCATCTTGCGGCCGGCGACTTCCACCAGCAGGCCCATGTCCATCGCGCCGCCGACCGGCACCAGGCTGAAGTCCGGGCCGACGACCTCGATCTGGCCGTCCTGGACGGCGTCGAAGTCGAGCATGCGCAGGTACTCGAAGCAGCGCGACTTCTTGCCGCCGAACTCCACGCGCATGTCGTTCTTGCGGACCACCTCGCCCTCGAAGGCCGAGCCATAGGGGACCGGCACGGGCACCTCGGTCATCTTGATCTTGACGCCGCGCACCTCCACGCACTTCTGCACCAGCTTCTCGGCGCGCTCCAGGTCGTCTTTGCCCGCGATCTCGTTGAAGGGCAGCGAGACGACATGCTCGTAGCTGGTGACGCCGGTGGGCAGGATCTCGGGGATGACGGTGTCGGCGATGACCGGGAAGCCGAAGTTGATGGCGCCGGCGGCCGTGGCGTACTTCAGGTCGTCCACCTCGCCCAACGCCAGCACGAAGGCGAAGACGCGGTTCTTGTTGTAGAGCAGGATGTCGCGCGCCTGGCCGCCTTTCAGGCCGCCGAAGGTCAGGGCCGAGCGCACGGCCACGCCCAGGGCGTAGATGGCGCTGATGGTGTCGGTGCCGAAGGGCACGGTGTAGGTGTCGTAGCCCAGTTCCACGCCCTCTTCCTGCAGCTGGTGGATGATGCTGCGGCCGTTGACGTTGCCGGACAGGAAGCACAGGATGTTGCGGCGCTGCAGTTCGCGCACGATCTTGACCGCGACCTCGTTGGACTTGGCGCAGCCGACGATGGCGGCGAAGCCCGGCATGCGCCCATCGACCAGTTGGATGCCCCAGGTGCGCAGCTGGATGTCGTCGATGGGGCCGTTCAGGTGGCCGTCGTGGCCGTTGCCATTGCCCAGCTCCGGGCTGGTGAACGAGGTGCCGCCGGCCAGCTTGAAGCCCGGCAAAGGCTCCGGCTGCTGACCGTAGACGAAGCGCACCGCTTCGATGGCCTCTTCGGCCAGCAGGGTGGCCATGCCGGCGTCCAGCGTCTCGCCCAGGTAGGGCGTCCAGCGCCGGTCCGGCGGGACCGGGTGCAGCAGGCGCTTGGCCGTGGCCAGCACCTGGGTCAGGTCGCCCAGTTTCTCCACGGCCTGGCCCGTCATGCCCAGGATCACGGGCAGGTGGTAGGCGGTGTTGGGGAAGGCGACCGGGGTCTCCGGGCCTTTCTCGGCCAGGGCCTGGGTGAGCAGGCCCTCGAATTCGTTGACGATGCGGTTGGCGCCGCGCAGGGCGCGGGTGGCGATATAGCGGGACATGGGTGACCTCTCGTCGGTGAACGGCCGCGGCCTTACGCAACGTCCCCGTACAGGGCGGCCGCGCGCGCCTCGAGCGGCAGCGCCTCCAGCTGCCGCATGCGCCAGTCGCCGCTCTTCCCGAAGCGGGCCGGGTCGTAGGCCGGCAGGCCCAGGGCGGCGCGCTTCTTGTCGATGTGGGCCAGCGACTCGCGCAGCATGTCCTCATCGTCCTTGACGAAGAGCATGCGCCCGCCCAGCTCCTTCTCCCAGACCTGGTCCATGATGCGGACGACGTCGGCGCTGTATTCCACGGGCGAGTCCAGCCCAAAGATCACGGCCGCGCCCGAGGCGGCGGCGTAGGCGCCGATGGCCAACGCCTTCTCGCTCATCCACTCCGGCGCCAGGCCGACGGCCGGGATGTCGGCGATGTCGTCGCCCAGGCCGCCCTCCTGGGCCATCTGGGTCAGCACGGTCAGGATGCGGGTGTTATCCACGCACGACCCCATGTGCAGGACGGGCGGCATGCCGGTGGCCTCGCACACCTCGCGCAGGCCGGGGCCGGCGTATTCCAGGGCGGCCTCGCCCGTCACCAGGCCCAGTTTGCCGGAGGCCAAAGCCCCGCAGCCGGTCTGCACCACCAGCACGTCGTTCTTGAGGAACTCCTGCACCAGCCAGGTGTGGCTCTTGTCCTGCGTGACGCGCGGGTTGTTGCAGCCGACATCGGCCACCACGCCCCGGATGCGGCCGGAGACGATGGCGTCGTTGAGCGGCCGGAAAGAGGCCCGGTACGAGCCGCCGAGCATGTAGTTGATGTACTCGTGCGAGAAGCCCGGGATAATGTCCTGGGTGTCGTCCGGGATGACCACCGGCCCGCGGTTGGGGTAGTTGTCGCAGGCCACGCGCACGATCTGGCGGGCGATGTCCAGGGCATGGTGCTCGTCGAACTCGATGTGCAGGCCGCCGTCGATCTTCACTTTGGGCGAGGTCGTGATGACCTTGGTGTGGAACTTGTCGGCCAGGTTGGGCAGAGCCTGCATGATGCACTGCACGTCCACGACCATGGCCTCCACCGCGCCGGTGACCAGGGCCAGCTCCTGGTTGAGGAAGTTGCCGGCCGAGGGCACGCCCTGGCGCAGCAGGATCTCGTTGGACGTGCAACAGATGCCGGCCAGGTTGATGCCGCGCGCGCCCTTGCTCCGGGCGTACTCGATCAGCTCCGGCTCGCTGGCCGCCGCCACGATCATCTCGGACAGCGTCGGCTCGTGGCCGTGCAGGACGATGTTGACCTCGTCGTCCTTGAGCACGCCCAGGTTCACCTGGCCGACCTTGGGCGACGGCGTGCCGAAGAGCACGTCGGACAGGTCGGTGGCAATCATCGAGCCGCCCCAGCCGTCGGCCAGGGCGCAGCGCAGGGCGCCCTTGAGGATGTGCTCGGCGTCCTGGTCGTCGCCCATGTGGGTGCGGTGCAGGACGTCCACCACTTCGCGGTCGATGCCGCGCGGCACCACGCCGTAGCGCCTCCAGGCCTCCTGGCGCTTCTTGGGCGCGCGTTTAATGAAAGCCAGCTCGCCCTTCTGCTGGCCGAATTCGGCGATGGCTTTGAGCGCCACCTCCCTGGCCAGCTGGGCCGTGGTCTTGTTCTCCGGCGCGATGCCGTAGTGGGCGGCCACGGCGCGCAGCTTGATGGGGTCGCGGATCTGGTAGCCCTGGGCCTCGCCCTCGGCCGCGGCCAGCAGCGTGAAGGCCACGTCGCGGCCGTGGTCGGAGTGGGCGGCCGCGCCGGCGGCGATGGCGCGCGCCATATTGCGGGCGGCGATGGTGGAGACGGTGGCCCCGCAGACGCCCACCTGGCCGTCCTTCGTAATGCGGCACGGCCCCATGAAGCAGTTCTTGCAGCAGATGCCGGACTGCCCGGAGCCGATGGGGCAGGCTGCCAGGGCCTCAGCCCGGGCGAAGGCCGTGTCCAGGCCGAGCTGGTCTGCGCGGATCAATAATTGCTGAGAGGCCCGGTCGATGGAGCGCTCTTCGGCTGTGCGTTTCTTGGCCATGCATCAGTCCTCCGGTGGGGCGACCCGCCGGGCCGCCCCATAATGGGGTTAGTGGTCGGCGGGGTGCTCCGCGCCGGGGTGGCGGACCTCAAAACCGGGGCAGGGCCCCAGCGGTGACCAGGAGGGGACTTTCTCCATAAATTGCTCGACGGCGCCCGGGGCCAGCGCAAAATCGGTGAGCGCGCCCACCCGCGCCGACGTCGGCGGGTTGCCGATGGGGTCGGAGGTGTAGCCGCGCTGCGCCAGCGCCTGCTGGATGATCTCCGGGCTGGTCTGCGCCGGGTCGTATTCGCAGACGACCTGGTGCCAGGCGGCGCTGGCGTAGACCGGCCGGACGCCGGCGAGGGCGCTCAACAGGTTGCGCACTTCGACCACGTGATGGTCGCCGTACATGGTGGGCAGGTCGAGGGTGAGACGTTCCATGGCAACTCCTTGTGCGTCACCCGGCATCGGCCCCGTTCAGGGTTCGACCAGTCCGGGCGGCCGGAAGTAGACGACTTCCAGATGCTCCTGGATCTCCGCCGTGACGGCGTCGCGCAGGATGTGGCCGGAGACATGCATGAGCGTGTCGTGGTACTGCGGGTCCTGGTTCATGCTAGCCAGGCACGGATAATGATGGTGCAGCATTCCGGCGCGGTGCTGGGCCTCGCCCACCGGGCAGCCGGCCAGCCCGGCGGCGACGTGGCGCGCACAGCCGCAGGCCGAATCCCGCTCGACCACGATGCGGTCCAGGCGCCGGTCGGCGTCCAGGCTGATCGCGAAGCGCGGCCGGCCGAAGACGCGCGCGAACGCGCGGATCAGCGGGTCATCGTAGGCGACCGTGATCGGCGGCTGGTTGTAGGTGCGTTCGGTGAGGGAACAGAAGGGTTTGGGGAAGACCACGGCCACTCCGAGTTCGGCGAGCCAGCCGCGCAGCTGGGCGGCCAGGCCGGGCGGGAGCGACTCGTTGCGGTCGATGGGCGCGATGACGGCGCGGGCGCCGCACCGCCTCACCAGGTCGGGAAGGAGGGAGGCCACGCCGGGGGTGTCGCCCAGCGCCAGCACCAGGTCCGCCGGCGGCAACCCGGCCGGCAGATAGTCGTCGGGGTCGTCTATGATCTGAGGCAGGGCGCGTGGCGCCGCCCACCGCCGCACCTCCCAGGCCGGAGGACAATATTGACTGATATTGTCGAAAATACGCTCACCCCATTGGCCCTGCGTGATGGCCAGGATATGCAGGACAGGGTGCTCAGGCGAGGGCGCAGACATAGACATAAGCCCTCCGGCACGAATCAATACAGGACGAGAAGGACCCTTTAGGGCAAGGATAGGGGCGCAGTATGAACCGGGCTAGTGCGGGTTATCATGTATCTCAGATGACAAACTCCAAGCGCCTCCCAACAAAATCTCACCAAATCAGGCCCATAACCCACGACTTGCCTGGCGGTTGTCGGCCTCGGGCCGATATAATGTAGAGGCTCGCGTTGCGTTGTTGAGTTATCGAACTGCACAAGACGAGGCCGTCCCCGGAACAAGAGGCCCGGTCGGCCTGTTGACGCTGCCTGCTGGAGAGTCGCGCAAGGCTGAAGATGTGGCATCGGCTAAAGCGATGGTTGCGAGGGCGCGGTCCCGGGCCGGGCGCTGAGGCGCCCTCCGGGGCATGGCCGGCAAGCGAAGAGCGCTTTCGGCGGATCGCGGAGGCCTCCCCGATGGGGCTGCATCTCTATGCGCTGGAGGCCAGCGACCGCCTGATCTTCCGCGGCGCCAACCCGGCGGCGGACCGGATCCTGGGGATCGATCACACCCCCCTCATCGGCCAGACCATCGAAACGGCGTTCCCGGCCCTGGCTGGCACCGAACTCCCGGCCCGGTATCGGGCCGTGGCCGCGCACGGCGGGCTGTGGCAGACCGAGCGGGTGGAGTATCGGGACGACCGGATCGCCGGCGCCTTCGACGTGTACGCCTTCCAGACGGCGCCGGGCGAGATGGCGGCGCTGTTCCTGGACGTCACCGAGCGACGCCGGACCGAGCATCAGTTGCGGCTGTCCGAGGCCAGCTACCGCGGCCTGCTCGACAGCGTCACCGAGACGGTTTACATCCAGGACGCCGACGGCCGGTTTCTGGACGTGAACCGGGCGGCCGAGGTGATGTACGGTTATCCGCGCGAGGCCTTTATCGGCCGGACGCCGGAATTCCTCTCGGCGCCGGGCCGGAACGACCTGGCGCAGGTGGCGCAGGCCATCCGCCGCGCCCTGGCCGGGGAGCCGCAGCAGTTCGAGTTCTGGGGGCGGCGCCAGGACGGCCACGAATTCCCCAAAGACGTCAGCCTGACCCCGGGCCAGTATTTTGGCCGGCCGGTGGTGATCGCCGTGGCGCGCGACATCACCGAGCGCAAGCGGTCTGAAGACGAGCTGCTCCGCTTCCGCTACGCGCTGGAGAAACTGACCGACGCCGTCTTCATGACCGACCTGCAGGGCGTCATCCAGTACGCCAATCCGGCTTTCGAGCGCATCTACGGCTACCGGCCGGAGGCCGTGGTGGGGCAGACGCCGCGCCTCCTGAAATCCGGCCTCATCCCGCCCGAGCAGTATCAGCGTCTGTGGCAGACGCTCCTGAACGGGCAGGCGGTGACGGGCGAGGTCGTCAACAAGACCAGGGACGGCCGCCTGATCCCGATCGAAGCCAACAACACCCCCATCCTCGATGCGACCGGGCGCGTCATCGGTTTCATGGCCATCCACCGCGACATCACCGAACGCAAGCGGGCGGAAGAGGCGCTGCGGATGTTCCAGTTCTCGGTCGACCAGGCGGCGGATGCGATTTTCTGGCTGAACCGGGACGCCGGCTATGTCTACGTCAACGACGAAGCCTGCCGCTCGCTGGGCTACACCCGCGAGGAATTGATGCGCCTGCATCTGTGGGATGTCGATCCGGTCCTGCCCCGGGAATACTGGGACAACAACTGGGAGCGTTACACCCGGACCCGGCAGGGCGGCACCGAACATCTGGAGAGCCTGCATCGCCGCAAGGACGGCACCCTCTTCCCGGTCGAGATCCTGGCCCAGCACATCTGGTTCGGCGACCAGGCGCTGCACGTCGCCTTCGTCCGCGACATCACCGAGCGCAAGCGGTCCGAAGCCCAGATGCTGCACGACGCTTTCCACGACGCGCTGACCGGTCTGCCCAACCGGGCGCTGTTCGTGGACCGCCTGGAGCAGGCCATCAAGCACGCCCGGCGGCGGGACGGCTACGCCTTCGCCGTGCTGTTCCTGGACATCGACCGCTTTAAGGTGGTCAACGACAGCCTGGGCCACCCCATCGGCGACCGCATGCTGGTGGCCATCGCCCAGCGCCTGGCCAGGGGCCTGCGCGCCGCCGACACGTTCGCGCGCCTGGGCGGCGATGAGTTCGCCATCCTGCTGGACGACGTCCGCAGCCCGGATGAGGCCGCCCAGATCGCCAACCGCATCCTGGAGCAACTGGCGCAACCGTTCGACCTGGGCGGGCTGGAGACGGTGACCTCGGCCAGCATCGGCATCGTGCTGAGCGCGGCCGGCCACGAACGGACCGAGGATCTGCTGCGCGACGCCGACATCACCATGTACCGGGCCAAGGCGC
>DAOUAB010000092.1:0-14042 GCA_034434015.1 Anaerolineales bacterium | reverse complement strand
GGGCTGGACGCTCACCGGCCTGCCCGACCGGGTCTACCGGCGCGGCGAGCTGATCGTGGACGGCGACCGCTGGCTGGGTCGGCCCGGGGATGGGCGCTTCACGCCCCGCGCCGCCCACGCGCCGGTGCTATGACGGCGCCGCCATCCCTCCCGCTTGTCCAGTTCGAGAGCCGCCCCGGCCTGATTGACCTGGCCTGGGGTCACCCGGACCCGGCGCTGCTGCCGGTGGCCGAGATGCGCGCCGCGGCGCAAGCGGCGCTGGACCGCTGGGGGTCGGAGGCGCTGGCGTACGGCGCGGCGGCGGGCGCCGGTCCGCTGCGCGCCTGGCTGCGCGACCGTATCGCGGCGCGCGAAGGCCGCGCGCTCACGGGCGAGGAAGTCCTCATCACGGCCGGCGTCTCCGAGGGGCTGGATCAACTCGCCACGCTTTGCACACAGCCCGGCGACGTCGCCCTGGTAGAGTCGCCCACCTATCATCTGGCGGTGCGCATTCTGCGCGATCATCCGTTGGAGCTGACCGCTGTCCCGGCTGACGACGCCGGCCTGAACGTCGATACGCTCAAGGCGCGGCTGACTGAACTGCGGCGTGCCGGCCGCCGGCCGCGGCTGCTGTACGTCGTCCCCACTTTCAACAACCCCACCAGCCTCAGCCTGAGCGACGACCGCCGCCGCGCTCTGATCGAGGTCGCCGTGGACGAGGGCTTCCTGATTGTCGAGGACGACGTCTATCGTGACCTGGCTTACGACGGGCCGCCGCCGCCGTCGCTGTGGAGCCTGGCGCCGGCCGGGGTCGTGGCGCGCCTCGGGTCGTTCTCCAAGACCGTTGCGCCGGGCCTGCGGCTGGGCTGGCTCACGGCGGCGCCCGCGCTGGTGCAGCGCCTGGCCGACTCCGGCCTGCGGGACAGCGGCGGCGGCGTGAACCACTTCACGGCCCTGGCCGTGGCGGCGTTGTGTGAGGCAGGCGGATTCGAGACGAGTGTGGGGCGCTTGCAGGCCGCCTATCGCGCGCGCCGCGACGCCCTGCTCCGGGCGCTGGCTGAGCATCTCCCGCCGGGCGCGGCCTGGACCCGGCCGGCGGGCGGGTTTTTCGTCTGGATCACCCTGCCGGGCGGTGTGGACGCGGCGGCGCTCCTGTCGCGTGCGGAAGAAACGGGTGTGAGTTATCTGCCCGGCGAGCGTTTTCACCTGGAGGGTGGCGGCCGGTCGGCGCTGCGCCTGGCCTTCACGCGCTACGAGCCGGACGCCCTGGCCGAGGCCGCGCGGCGGCTGGGCGGCCTTCTCCGCGCGGCGCTCAAAGGCCACGAATGACGCGAGCTCAGGCGAGAGGGCGCGCGCTTCGCGTTCATTCATGTTTCTTCATGGCAAAACCCCTGTTTCCCGTTACAATGCGCCGCATGTCTTTCCTGGCCGCTCTTACTTCGTCCGTCCGTTCTGCGCGCCGCCTGGCTGTGGCGCTGGCCGGGCTCGCCCTGCTGGGCGCGCTGATCATCATCGTCTCGCCCGCGGAGAAAACGCTGGGGGACACCATTCGCTGGGTGTACGTGCACGTGGCGCTGACGTGGACGGGCATGACGGCGCTGGCCGTGGCTGGCGCGCTCGGCCTGGCGCTCCTGGTCACCGGCCGGCCAGGATGGCGGGGATGGATGACCACGGTCGGCGTGCTCGGCCTGATCTTTTTCACTCTGGGGATGGTGACCAGCGTCTTCGCGGCGCGGGCGACCTGGGGCGGCCTGTTCTGGGACGAGCCGCGCACGCGCGCCAACCTCCAGGTGCTGGCGGCCGGCGTCATTGTGGTCGTCTCGGCGTCCTGGCTGGACCGGCCGCGCTGGCAGGGTCTGCTCTTCGTCCTCTTGTTCGCCTGGATGATCGCATCTCTGGCGGCCGCGCCGCTGGTCCTCCACCCGCGCAGCCCGATCCTCTCGGCCTCGTCCCTGGCTATCCCGGCGACCTTCTTTTCGCTCTACCTCCTGAGCAGCCTGATGGCGGCCGCCATCGCCGCGCACTGGCAGGGGCGCCGGGCGGCGTCATGAAGTGTTTCGGGCCGCGGCCAGCCCGGTGACCTTCGTTCGCCGCCGCTCGTGAAATTTGTGGCCGGCGCGTCGAACCCCAGTGGGTGCGTCTCGATCCGCTTCGGTATTCACGGTGTTGCCCGCGATCAGGGGCACGCCGTCGCCGCTCACCAGCAGCGCGCCGAAGGGATAGTCGCCGCGCAGGGCGGCCTCGCGGGCCGGGGCGGTCGATAAATACAGAGCCGGGCTTCCCCCTGGAAGCCCGGACTCGTTCGGTATGCGGGAGATGATGCGCGGGGCGGATTACGGCCGGGTCAGGCCGCTCAGATCGCCGCCCAGCGCCTCGATGCTGTCATACATGGCCTGCATGACGTACTTGGCGTTGTGGGCGAAAGCGCCCGGGTCCTTCTGCGAGTACTGGTAGTTGAACGCCGCCTTCAGGATCTCCGGCGACCAGTTGCCGTTGTAGTTGACGTTGGCGCCCTGGTCGTTCTTGTCAGGCGCGCCGTCGGCGTTCTTATCCAGGAAGAAGTACGGATAGGCGGCCGGGTTGTACACGATGCCGGCGCCGTTGGCCGTCGCCTTGGCCTGGATGGCCGCGTACAGGCGTTCCTGGAAGACGGCGAACTCGGCGGCGATGCCTTCGGTCACATCGCCGTCGCCGTCATAGTCGGTCTCGGCGACGCGGATGTTCACCAGGTCGGCCTCGCTCTGGACGTTCTTGTGGCACTGCTCGCAGGTGTCGATCTGGACGCCCAGCTCGTGCGCGGAGTGGCATTCCGTGCACTTGGCCGGACCGGCCAGGCCGCCGCTGCCGTGCTCGAACTGGCCCACGTACTCCTTGCCCGCATATTCGTACAGCCCCTTGGCCTGGGTGCCGAAGAGCGTCGCGCCGGCCGCGAAGTAGTGGATGTTCCGGAAGCTGATGGCCGGGTCGATTGCGGCCTCGTCCTTGCCGCGCAGGAAGGCGTTGACGCTGTTGGTCGAATCGCGGCCCTGGTGACACTCCAGACACAGGTTGGCGTCGTCGGCCACGAACTTGCCGTCGGCGTCCTTGGCGAAGCCCAGGCTGACGCCGGACGGGAAGGGCACGCTGGCCACGGCGTACAGCGCCGGCCATTCGGCTTCGTTGTGGCAGGTGGTGCACTTGAAGCCGTTGGCGGACGGCATGGAGCCGATGCCGGTCTGGAAGACCTGGCCGCGGGCGTTGAAGGTGACGGTGCCGCCGTTCTTGATGAACGTGGGCAGGCCGGCGTCGGAGTGGCACTTGGCGCAGTTGTACGGCACCGTGCCGGTGTCGTCCCAATCGCGGAAGGCCATGGTGTTGCCGGCGAAGTGCCCGGCGTCCTCGCGGGCCAGCGCGCTCACATCGCCGCCCAGGTCCTCGATCGAGTCGTACATCAGCTGGATGACGTACTTGCCGCCGTGGGCGTACTTGCCCGGATCCTTGGCGGACAGCTGATAGTTGTAGGCCGCTTTCAGCAGGCGGGCCGTCCAGCTGGAGTAGGCTGCGCCGTCCGCGCCCAGGAAGTACGGGTAGGTGGCGGCGTCATACTTGATCTCGGCGCCGGCCTTCTCGGCCGCGTACTTCTGGATCTCGGCCAGCAGGAGCTCCTGCAGGCCGGCGATCTCGGCGGCGATGCCTTCTTCCACGTCGCCGTCGCCGTCGTAGTCCATGGCGGACGAGATCATGCGGATGTTCCGCACGTCTTCGACCGAGGCCACGCCTTCGTGGCAGACGGCGCATTCGGTGACCTTGACCTCCAAGCTGTGCGGGTCGTGGCAGCCGATGCAGGTGTCGTAGCCGTCCACGTGGCGGAACTGGGCGTCGTAGGTCTTGCCCTCGTACTCGTAGCCGCCCTTGACCTCGGTGCCGTAGAGCGTGGCGGCCGCGGCGTAGTAGTGGATGTTGATGAACCCGAAGCGGACGTCGTTGCCGTTCTGGTCCTTGATCGGGGCCACCGGGGCGTCCAGGTCCGCGACCTGGAAGCGCTCGATCTGGCCGTCGACGGAGGCCTTGGAGGCGCGGCCCTGGTGGCACTGCATACAGCGCGCCGCGTCGGACAGCCCGGCGATGACGATGGGCTCTCCCTCTTCATCTTTGCCCGGGAAGGCGACGCTGGTCATGCTGCTGGCGGCCGGGTCGTGGCAGGCCGTGCAAACGATGCCCTGGGCCTCGGCGGCGGGCACGGCCTTGTCGACCTTGCCGGCCTCGGAGCCATCGGCGCCCAGGAAGTCCAGGTAACCGGCCGAGCTGTGGCACTTGGCGCAGGCCGCCGGCACTTCGGCCGGGTCATCGCCGTCCCAGTGGCGGAACGCTTCGGTGTCCACGGCGTTGTGCCCGGAACCTTTCCAGAGCTCCTCGTACGGCACACCCCCGGCCGGTTTCACTTCAACGATGCGCGTCACCTCGACGGGGACTTGCACCTCGCGGGTGACCTCCTGGATCACGGGGGTTGGCGTGGTGGTGGCGCACGACGCCAGGATGATCACCCCCAGGACCAGGACGGTCGCAAACAGAATTTTTCGATACGGCATAGCCCCTCTCCTTAAGAGTGGAATTGCGTGCGCGGCGAAAGAAACAAGTCGTCTACGTCAGCTAGCAGCCTCCTTTCAACCCCTGCCTTCAGACGGTTCGAATCACATCAACCAGGTCCTGCATCTGTTGCAGCGTGCGCTGCTCGCTCGTCACCACCTGAACCTGCTCCAGTTCCGGGTCCAGCCGGACCAGGGTGACGGCCGGCAGCGCCTTGAGCAGGGCGCCGACATCGCATAACTGGCTGGCGCCGGCCTCGCTGGCGTCCAGGATGATGGCCGAGGGCTGCGCGGCGATGACCTGTTCCAGTGCGCCGGCCGCCTGCACATCCACGACGAGCAGCGACTGATCGTCCAGTTTCTGGCGGAGATGCGCGGCGATGCCTTCGACAAAGATCGAGCGGCTGGACAGGATGACAACGCGTGGCGCAGGAGCCTTGCCCGACACGGGGATAGATTAATCCCAGTTAAGTCCGGGCGTAACCCCTAATCGGCCAAAATCTACAGGCCCGGTCGGGTAGTCCCAGACTACCCGACCGGGCGGGAGTGTCATGCCAATGTGTCACTTGCAGAAAGTGACAATTGATAGGTCAATTGTCTGGAGCGTGGTTGTTGACTTTGACGAGGCCTGTCCGCACGGCGTGGGCGGCCGCTTCGGTGCGGTTGTGGACGGAGAGCTTCTGGAGGATGTTCTTGATATGGTACTTGACCGTGTTTTCGCTCAGCGCGAGCGCCAGGGCGATGTCTTTGTTGGAACGCCCCTCGGCCAACAACTGCAGGAGTTCCAGCTCGCGCTCGGTCAGGCCGTTGGCGAAGTGCCCCTGGCGGCGGTGGGGGGCCGTCATCGCCGCGAGCAGGCGCCCGGTGGTGTGGCGCGTCATCGCCGCTTCGCCGCGCTCCAGGCCGCGCAGCATGGCGATGAACTCGTCAGCTTTGAGATTCTTAGAGAGGTAACCGCGCGCCCCGGCCTCGACCGCCTCCAACAATTCGCCATCGTCCTCGGCGCTGGTGAGGATCACCACGACCGCCTCCAGCCATTCCGCCCTCAGCCGGCGCAATGCCTCCAGCCCGGAGATCTCGGGCAGGGCAGCGTCCAGCAGGATCACATCCGGCCGAAGCTGCACTGCCGCCGCTATGGCCGCGGCGCCGTCACCTACCTGGCCGACCACGCGAAAGCCGGCCGACTCCAACAGGCTGGCTAGACCGTCGCGGAACAGGGAGTGATGATCGGCGACTAAAATCTTCACGAGGCTCTCGTTCCGAGAAAGCACCGGCGCACGCAGTTGTAATGGGCGCCTGGACGTAAACTAATGTCGGAATTGTCCAGATTCTATTCGTTTTCAAGTAGTGCGGAGTGTCCGTTTATAATGATGACGAATGTATGATAATTATAAAGGATAATAGATTGTCATAATTATCGGACAAAATTCACCAGTAGAGTGGAACAATGTCATAACACTTGGCGACTAACGCCACTAAGCGAGTGTTAATGGTCTGCTAGGATAGGGAGCGTTCTGCCAACTCTTACCCAGCCGGCCAGGGTCTTCTCCCTGGTCAGTTCCCCTCCGGGAGGTCGCATTTATGAGGCGCAACCTGATCGTCATCGGGCTCATCATTGCAGGCCTGTCGCTGGTCCTGGCAGCCTGCACGGCGCCGGCCCCCCAGGCTGGCCTCGCCGGCCCGGCCGGCCCGGTCGGCCCCGCCGGTCCACAGGGACCGCCTGGCCCTCAGGGCGAGCCGGGCCCCGCAGGTCCGAGCGCCGCCGAGTACGTCGGCTCGGCCACATGCCGTGGCTGCCACAGCGATGTCTATGACGGCTTCGCGCAATCCGGCCATGCCTGGAACCTCAACCCCGTCACCGATGGCCAGGCGCCGGACTATCCGTTCACGACTATCCCCAACCCGCCCGAGGGGTACACCTGGGAAGATATCGCCTACGTGATCGGGGGCTACAACTGGAAGGCCGTGTTCGTGGACCAACAGGGCTACCTGATCACGGACCGGCCGGGCGCGACGACCAGCGACCCGGATTATTTGAACCAGTACAATTTCGCCAACTCGCTGTTGGACAAGTCGGCGGCCTGGGTGTCGTACCGCGCGGGCGAGAGCCAGGTCCCCTTCGACTGCGGCGAATGCCACACGACCGGCTACCGGCGCGGCGGTCACCAGGACGACGCCGAGGGCATCGTTGGGACCTGGGCGGAGGCCGGGACGCAGTGTGAGGCCTGCCACGGGCCGGGCAGCCTGCACGCCAAGAATCCCTATGGGAGCCTGATGCGCGTGAACCGAGACGCCGATGCCTGCACGCGCTGCCACGTGCGCGGCGATGCGGGCGAGGTCCTCGTGCAGGCTGGTTTTGTGAGGCACGACGGCGAGCACGGCGATCTGGGTTTGAGCAAACACTTGCTGCTCGATTGTGTGGTGTGCCATGACCCGCACACGGGCGTGGTCCAGGCGCGCCGGACGAACCAGCCGACGGTGCAGACGGAATGCGAGGACTGTCACATTCAGGAGGCGCGCCTCCAGAAGAATCCACGCCACACCCTGCTGAACGTCACCTGTGAGTCCTGCCACATGCCGCGGCTCGGCGTAGTGGCTTGGGGCGATGCCGCCAAGGCCATGGGCGACATCCGCACCCATATGGTCGCGATCGACGTGAATGCGATCAGCCAGTTCAATGCCGAGGGGACGGCCGTCAACACGCCGGTCACGCTGGAATTCGCCTGCAAGGGGTGTCACACGCCCGGCACAGCCGCCGAGATCCCGGATGAACGACTGATCGAGGCGGCGACCGACTACCACACTCTGCCGTGACTGCGAGCGCATCTTCAAAGGCACCAGCTCATGCCGGGTCGGGCGACAGCGCCCGGCCCGGCCTTGCTTCCCAAATGGCATCCGGCTCTCAGATGACCCAAAAGTGATTATGTGAAAGGTAACCACCAAAGGGTGATTATCATCACTGTCAGGGCCTACCCTGCCGGTTAGACTCCTGACTGCATTGGTCCACATTTTTCGATTTGACTATAAATCACGGAAGGTTCAGTATGATTGTGGAACCTCGCGCCCGACACAGATGGCGGATTGTCATCGGACTGGCCATGGCCCTGGGTCTGGGTGTGGCTGTGGCTTTGATGCTGGCCGCGCCGCAGGCAGCGGCCTCTGTGGCCGCCGCGCCGCCAGCCGTCCCGCCGGGCGAGGCCCTGGCTCAACCCGGCGTCAGCAACGACTACTGCCTGGAATGTCACGGCCGGCCCAACCAGATCCGCACCCTGCCGAGCGGCGAACTGCAGTACATGACGATTGACCGGCTGGCCTTCAGCACCTCCGTCCATGGGGAGGGTGGCTACGCCTGTGTGCAATGCCACACCGCCATCCGCGAGTACCCGCACCCCGAGTCGACGGCTCAGGACCTGCGCGACGTCAGCCTGCAGAATTACACCACCTGCCAGCAATGCCATTCCAGCCAGTATGAAAAACAGATGGACAGCGTGCATTCCGCGGCGCTGCAGGCCGGCGACCGAAACGCCGCCGTCTGCACGGATTGCCATAACCCGCACTACCAGCGGCGCCTGACCGACCCGACAACGGGCGAACTGTGGGCCGCCGCCCGCCTGGTCGTGCCGCAGACCTGCGCCCGCTGCCACAGCGCCATCTATGACCAGTACAAGCAGACGGTCCACGGCGCCGCGCTGCTGGGCGATGAGACCCATCCCGGCGGCAACCCGGACGTGCCGACCTGCATCGACTGTCACGGCGTCCACGATCAGGTCGACCCGACGACGGCGGCCTTCCGGCTGAGTTCCACCGAGTTGTGCGCCAAGTGCCACACCGACCCGGCGCGGATGGACAAGTACGGCATCTCGACCAACGTGCTCAGCACCTACCTGGCCGATTTCCACGGCACGACGGTGACGCTCTTCCAGAAGGTGACGCCGGACCAGGAGACGAACAAGCCGGTGTGCTACGACTGTCATGGCATCCACGACATCAAGGCCGTGGATGATCCGGAAAAAGGGTTGCACGTCAAGCAGAACCTGCTGGTCACCTGCCAGCAGTGCCACCCGGACGCGACGCTGGACTTCCCGGACTCCTGGCTTAGCCATTACGAGCCATCCCCCGAGAAGAACCCGCTCGTGTATTTCGTGGACCTGTTTTACCGCTTCTTCATCCCGGGCGTCCTCATCCCGATGGGGGTGTTCGTGGTCGCCGACGCCGGCCGACGGCTTTACACCCGCCTGAAGAAGGGGGGCAAGCACTGATGAGCGCCCAGAAGACTTACACCCGCTTCACGCTGGATCAGCGCATCGAGCACGTCGTGCAGCTGGTCTCCTTCACGGTGCTGGCCGTCACCGGCCTGCCGCAGAAATACGCGTCCGCGCCCATCTCGGAGGCCATCATCGCCTTCCTGGGCGGCATCGAGCAGGTGCGGATCATCCACCGCTGGGCGGCGACGGTCCTGATGGTCGCCACGGTGTACCACCTGGCCATGCTGGCGTACAAGATCTTTGTGACCCGCGTCCGTCCGACGATGCTGCCGGAGCTCAAGGACGCTAAAGACGCGCTTCAGGCCTTCCTTTACAACCTCGGCCTGGGCAAGGCCTGGCCGCAGATGGGGCGCTACACCTTTGAGGAGAAGGCGGAGTATTGGGCCTTCGTCTGGGGCACGCTCGTCATGGTGGTGACCGGCTTCATTCTGTGGAACCCCATCGCCACGGCCCAGTTCTTCCCCGGCCAGGTGATCCCGGCCGCCAAGGCCGCACACGGGGGCGAAGCGGTCCTGGCGGTGCTGGCCATCATCATCTGGCACTTCTACGGCGTCCACATCCGCCACTTCAACAAGAGCATGTGGTCCGGCAAGCTGACCGAGCACGAGATGGCGCACGAGCACCCGCTGGAGCTGGCCGATATCAAGGCCGGCACGGCGGCGCGCTACGTCGATCCCGTCGTCCTGAAGAAGCGCCAGCAGATCTTCTACCCGGTGGCCGGTGTGGCGTCCGTCGCCCTGCTGGTCGGCGTTTACTGGTTCGTGACGTTTGAGCAGAGCGCCATCACCACGCTGCCGGAGCGCGCGACGGTGCCGGTCTTCCTGCCGCAGACGCCGACGCCGCTGCCGCCCACGCCGACGCCGCCGCCGGTCGAGGCGCTCACCTGGGACGGGTACGTGGCCACGCTGTTTGCGGCCAAGTGCACGGCCTGCCACGGCGGGGCCGGCGGGCTGTCGCTGGAGACGTATGCGGCTACAATACAGGGTGGCCGGTCCGGCTCGGTGCTCGCCGGTTCCCCGGAGACAAGCCCGTTGATCACCATCCAGCAGGCCGGCGGCCACCCGGGCCAGTTGACTGAAATCGAGCTGGAACGCCTGACGCAGTGGCTCCAGAACGGCGCGCCCGAAAAGTGACCCCCTCTGAGGTCAGGAGAGCTTTATGCTGAAACGCCTCGGTATCACGCTCCGCAACTTCTTTTTCCCGCCGCCCGGCGCGCGCCTGTCGGCGATGCTGATGGCCTACCTCACGCTGGGCCTGCTGACGTTTGGCGTGTTTGTGGGCGGGGCCTACGCCTGGGACTACACGAACTCGCCGGAGTTCTGCGGCACGCAGTGCCACACCATGCCGCCGGAGTTCACCACCTACCAGCTCTCGCCGCACGCGCGCGTCTCGTGCACCGAGTGCCACATCGGTCGCGAATTTGTCGGCAACCAGTTCTTGCGCAAGGCCGGCGACGCCCGGCATGTCATCGCCATGGCCTTCACCACCTATGAGTACCCGATCACGGCCGGCGACATGCGGCCGGCGACCGAGCTGTGCGAGCGCTGCCATTCGCCCGAAAAATTTTCGGACGACAGCCTGCGCACGATCCGGCGCTACCGGGCCGACGCCGCGAACACGCCCTACGACATCTACCTGATCCTGAAGACCGGCGGCGGCTCCAAGCGCCAGGGCCTCGGCCGCGGCATCCACTGGCACATCGAGAACAAGGTCCTGTTCTACGCCGAAGAAGGGACCCGCAACCAGGTGATCCCGTACGTGCGCGTCTACCGCGACGACGGCACTTACGAGGAGTTTGTTGATATCGAGGCGGACCTCGACCCGGCCACGCTCGACGAGAGCCAGCTCGAGCAGATGGACTGCATGACGTGCCACAACCGGATCACGCACCTGATCAAGACGCCCGGCGACGCGGTGGACGCGGCCCTGCAACGCGGCCTGATCAGCGCCGAGATCCCCGAGATCAAGCTCAAGGCCGTCGAGGCGTTGAGCGTGGCTTATCCGGCGCAGGCGGTCGGCCTGAGCGGCATCGCGGCCGTCGAGGACTACTACCGGGTGGCGCATCCGGAGTATTACGCCGCCAACCGGGATAAGGTGCTGGCCGCGGTCGAGGCCCTGAAGGAAATCTACGTCGCCTCGGTCTTCCCGCTCCAAAAGGTCGATTGGAACTCGCATCCGGACAACATCGGCCACCGCAACTTCCCAGGCTGTCTGCGCTGCCATGACGGCAAACACCTGAACGCGGAGCAGGAGGCGGTGCGCCTGGAGTGCAACCTGTGCCATTCGATCCCGTCCGTGTCGACGCGCGGGAATGCGGTGACCCGCATCGAGGTCTCGCGCGGCCTGGAGCCGGAGACCCATAAGAACCCGAACTGGATCACGGGCCACCGCACCTACTTCGACCGGACCTGCGCGTCGTGCCACACCGTGGACAACCCGGGCGGCGCCGATGACTCGTCCTTCTGTTCCAATTCGCAGTGTCACGGCGTGGCCTGGGAGTTCGCGGGCTTCGACGCGCCCGGCCTGGCCGAGCTGGTGGCCGCCCAGCTGCCGCCGCCCGCGCCGGACCTGCCGGCCGGGTCCCTGTCGCCGGTCTACGAGTCCCTGCAAGCGGCCTTCGAGACGGACTGCGGCCTGTGCCACGGCGACGACCGGGCCGGCGGCCTCAAGCTGACCACGTATGCCGACCTGCTGGCCGGCGGCGAGAACGGCGCCGTGATCACGCCCGGCGACCCGGAGGCCAGCCGGCTGGTCCAGGTGCAGTCCGCCGACCACTTCGCCGTGTTCGACCGGGACACGCTGGCGGTGGTGGAGCAGTGGATTCAAGACGGCGCGCCGGAGCGGTGAGCATGTTGAACGTCTGGCGGCCTTGCCTGGCCGTTTTGCTCGGAGCGGGGCTGATATGGGCGGGCCAGGGGGCGCCCGCCCAGGCGCAGGCGGCGCTTTCGGTTGAGACGCTGGTCCTTGAGGTCTGGCCAGAGTTCGACCGGGCCTCGGCGCTGGTCCTCATCAGCGGCACACTCTCTGCCGGGACCGGCGTTCCGGCCCAGGTGACGGTGCGTATCCCGGCCGCCGCCAGCGGGCCACACGCCGCCGCTTACCAGGACGCCACCGGCAGCCTCCTTTCAGCGCCGTATAACACCGCGACCGAGGGCGATTGGATCCGGGTGACGATCACGGTCCAGGCGCCCAACTTTCACCTGGAGTATTATGATCCAGCCCTGACCGTCGCGGGCGAGGCGCGCACGCTGGCTTTCAATTGGGTCAGTGACTACGCCGTCCGCGCGCTGACCGTCCGCGTCCAGGAGCCGGCCGGGGCGCGCAATCTGCGCCTGGAGCCGGCGTTCACGGCCGCCGGCTCCGGCGACTATGGCCTGAACTACTATGCGCGCGAGTGGGGCGGGCTGGCGGCCGGGCAGACGGTCAGCTTTACGCTGCAGTACGCCAAGACCTCAGCAGCCCTGTCAACCGAGGTGATCTCCCCCGCCGCCCGACCCGTGACGGTGGACAGTCCGGCGCCGGCCTCGGCCGCGCCCAACTGGTCGGTCCTGTCCCCGTGGATTATCGGCGCCATCGCCGGCGCGGCCCTGGCGGTGGGCGGCGCCGGCTGGCTGATCTGGCGGCGGTCGGCGGCGAGCGACGGAGCGGGCCGGACCAGGCGCGGCCGCCGCCGCACGGCCCGGGAGCCGGCGCCGGTGCCGGTCGGCGACGCCGTCAGTGCGGCGCGTTTCTGCACGCAGTGCGGACAGCCGGTATCACCCGAGGACCGGTTCTGCCGGAACTGCGGCGCCCCGCAGGCCAGCGGGTCGTGAAGGCCGGAACTTGTCATGCTGATCACGAGTTTGTCTTGATGGAATGGTCTGAAAAGGATAAAGTATAACTGGATAACGAATATCCAGATTGCGAGGAGGTTCCATGGCGCAGACGACATTAGGTTCAGGTTCGCTCCCAACGGCCGGTTCAGGCGGCCGCGCCAAGTTCTTGATCGGCGGCGCGCTCATCGTGGTCGCGGTCGTGTATCTGATCGCCACCACCCTGCAGAGCACGGCCCAGTACTTCTACACCGTGGACGAGATGAAGGCCAAGGCGGCCAGCATCGCGGGCCAGAACCTGCGCGCTTCGGGCGCGGTGCTGGGTGAGACCATTTCGTACGACCCGGAGACCCTGACGATCCGGTTCGAGATGGCGCATGTCTCCGCCGACCAGAAGGACATCGACGCGCAGGGCGGCCTGGCGATGGCGCTGCACAACGCTGTGACCAACCCCAACGCCAGCCGCATCACGGTGGTCTACGTCGGCCCCCGGCCGGACCTGCTGCAGAACGAGGCGCAGGCCATCGTCACCGGCAAGCTGGGCGAGGACGGCGTCTTCTATGCCGACGAGCTGCTGCTGAAATGCCCGACCCGGTATGAAGAAGCGGTGCCCAGCCAGGCGGCCGCCGGCGCAGGAAACTGAGCCATGCTCGCCAATCTCGGCTACCTGGCGCTGGTCCTGGCGCTTGGCTGCGCCCTCTACGCCGTGATCATGGCGCTGCTGAGCGCCTCCCGGAACAACCCGGTCTGGCTGGCCAGCGCGCGCCGGGCCGCCTTCCTCACCTGGCCGCTCATCACGCTCGCCGCCGTCCTGCTCATCGTCCTGCTGGTCACCGACCAGTATCAGATCTCGTACGTCGCCAACAGCACCAGCCGCGCCATGCCCCTGTACCTGAAGATCACGGCGCTGTGGGGCGGACAGGAGGGCAGCCTGGTCTTCTGGGCCTGGCTGATGGCCACCTTCACCGGCAGCGTCATGCTGCGGCGCTGGGAGCGGGACCGGACGTTGATGCCGGCCGTGATCGCGGTGACGAACATCACCCTCGGCTTCTTCATCGCCCTGGTGGTGTTCATCGAAAACCCGTTCGCCCGGCTCTGGCACACGCCGGAGGGCCAGATCCTCCAGGCCATGTGGCCGCCGGCCGGGACGCTGGCGCTCACGCCGGCGGACGGCCGCGGCCTCAACCCCCTCCTGCGCCATCCCGGCATGATCATCCACCCGCCGATGCTCTACCTGGGCTTCGTGGGCTTTGTGATCCCCTACGCCTTCGCCATCGCCGCGCTCATCACGCGCCGCACGGACGACGAGTGGATCAGGACGACGCGCACCTGGACGCTGGTGGCCTGGCTCTTCCTCTCGCTCGGCCTGCTGCTCGGCGGGCGCTGGGCCTACGACGTCCTGGGGTGGGGCGGTTACTGGG
>DAOUAB010000091.1:0-2903 GCA_034434015.1 Anaerolineales bacterium | reverse complement strand
GCACGGGCGACGGCGGCGGCGCCTACCTCGGCAGCACCACGACGGTGTATGTCAAGAACGTGATCCTGGCCGGCAACACCGACGCCAGCACCAGCGGCAACATCCGGCACGACTGCTCCGGCACGCTGACATCGCAGGGCTATAACCACATCCAGAGCACCACCGGCTGCACGATCTCGGGGACGACGACCGGCAACCAGACCGGGACGAGCGCGCAACTGATCGCCCTGGGGGACAACGGCGGGCCAACGCTGACCCACGCCTCACAGCCCGGCAGCCCGGTGATCAACACCGGCACGAACACGGGCTGCCCGGCGCAGGACCAGCGCGGCCCTCAACGGATGCCGTCGCACTGCGTGCTTCCGGCAAAACGGAGAAGCGGATAGAAACGGATCGGTAATCCGTTCTCATCCGCTTGTCCGTTTCTTTATCCGTTGTCCGCCATCCGCTCTCATCTGTTTGTCCGTTTCCGTAATCCGTTGTCCACCCCCGCCTCGGCCACGAAACGGCTGGGGCGCAGCGCCTGGTCGCGATACTCGGCCACGCCGCTGAGCAGGCAGCGCTCCTGCGCGCGCGAGATGAGCACAAAGGCCGCGCAGCGCTCGTCGGCCAGCGCCGCCGCGTCGCCGTCCCCCAGGCTGGCATGGTGCGGCAGCAGCCCGGCCGGCCGCCGCGCCCGCTCCAGGTCCTCGCTCCAGCCCACGCCAAAGACCACGCGCCGCTCCTGGCCCTTCAGCCGGTGCAGGGTCGCCAGCACGATCCGGCCGGCCGGGTCCGTGTCGCGCGCCCGCGCCGCCATGCGCCGCGCGTAAGCCACGAAATCGGCGGGCCGCGTGAACCGCCCGGCCACGCGCGCCACCACGTCCAGCTCCGCCAGCCGGTCGTCCGCCGCGGCGTCGCCGGAAACGTCCACGTCCAGCGCTTCCTGCTGGAGATAGGCGTCGTAGCACTCGTCCAGCACGGCGTGCACGGCTGACGCCGGGCCGGCCTTCTTGAGCGCGCGCTCGATCAGGGCGACGAGCGAGCGCAGGTCGTCCACGCCGGGCGCCCAGCGCGGGTTGCGGGCCGCCGCCGCGTCCAGCCCGGCCCAGGCCCCGCCGCAGGCGTTGAGGAACTCCTTGCCCAGCCAGCGCCCCTCGATATGCCGGCTGGGGAGGTTGTACACGCGCGCGAAGGCTTCGCGGTCGTTGCGGTCGTGCGCCAGCGCCACATAGGCGACCACGTCCTGCACGTGGCTCAGCGCCCAGAACGAGCCGCCGGCGACGTTGACGTACGGCAGCGCGGCCTCGGCCAGCGCCCCCTCTAAGAACGCCAACTGCGCCCGCGTGCGCGCGCCGACGAAGAAGTCGTCCGGGCCGTGCCCGGCCTTCAACAGACGCCCGATCTCGGCCGCCACGCCGCGCGCCTCGTCGTCCGGCGTGGCGTACCAGCGGAACGTCACCGGTTCGCCGGCCGGCGCCTCCGGGCGCGGGCGCAGGTCTTTGCGATAGCGGTCGGCGTACGGCCCGCCCTGCCCGGCGTAGTTGTGGCGGATCAGGCGCAGCTGCGCGTCCACAATGGCGCGCGTCGAGCGGTAATTAACATTGAGCTTGAAGGTCAGGGCGCGCGGGAAGCGGCGCTCGAAGCCGTCGTACAGGTTGTGCTCGGGCGCGGCGCCCGCGAAGCGGAAGAGCGTCTGGTCGGGGTCGCCGACGACGAACAGCCGGTCCTCGGGCGCGGCCAGCGCGCCCAGGATACGCATGGCCTGCGCGCTGGTGTCCTGCCCCTCGTCCACGATCACCCACCGATAGCGCGTCTGCCACCGTTGGCGGAAGGCCGCGTCGGTCTGCAGGCGGCGCTCCACGTCCAGCAGCATGTCGTCGAAGGTGAGCAGGCCCTGCTCACGCAGCGCCAGGTCGAAGCGGCGGCGCGCCTCGGCCATGCGCGGGCCGTCGGCGGGGCCGAGGCTCTGGGCGAAGTAACGGGCGAGGGCGGCCTCGTCGCCCAGGCCGGCGGCCTTGGAGGCGCGCAGCCACTCGTCCACCAGCGCCCAGCCGGGACGGCGGCGCTCGTCCGGCCACAGGTTTTTGGCCAGCGCCTTGAGCGCCTGGCGGACCTGCCAGGTCTTGGCCAGTTCGCGCGTGTCGCCGGCCTCCCTGAGCATACGATAGCAGGCGGCGTGGATGGTGCAGACCTGGCGGCGCGCCTCGGGGTCGCGGGCGGCGGCGGGCGCGGCGGCCGTGATGCGGCGCAGCAGCTCGGCGGCCATATCGCGCGAGTAGGTGACGGCCAGGATGTGCGCGGGGCGCGCGCCCTGGCTGAGCAGGAAGGCGTAGCGTTGGGCGATGACGAAGGTCTTGCCGGCGCCCGGCCCGGCCAGGACGCGCACGGCGGCGTCCACGGGCGCCGTGATAGCGGCCTGCTGCTCGTCGTTGGGCGCGCGGATCAGGCCGCGGGGGGCCGGGCGGTGGGTGATGTAGCGCGGCATGGCGTCGGCGCACACCCCCACCCTGGCCCTCCCCTGCGGCGCAGGGGAGGCAGGGGAGGGGTCAGTTCAGTGCCCGTAGCCGTGCGGGTGGCGGCGGTGCCATTCCCAGGCGCTGCCGACGATGTCGTCCAGCGTCGGGTAGCGCGGCGTCCAGCCCAGCTCCTGGCGGATCTTCTCGGACGACGCGATCAGGATAGCCGGGTCGCCGGGGCGGCGCGGGCCGATCTCGTGCGGGATGGGGTGGCCGGAGATGCGCCGGGCGGTCTGCACGACTTCCAGGTTGGTGAAGCCGTTGCCGTTGCCGAGGTTGTAGTGCCGGGCGCCCAGCCGGTCCAGCGCCTGCAGCGCGAGGATGTGGGCCTGGGCCAGATCGACGATGTGGATGTAATCGCGCACGCAGGTGCCGTCTTTGGTCGGGTAGTCGCCGCCGAAGATG
>DAOUAB010000090.1:0-18152 GCA_034434015.1 Anaerolineales bacterium | reverse complement strand
GCTGCCGTAGGCGATGGACGACCAGCGGCCCGGGCCGACGGGTTCGGCGGTGCGGAAGCGGACGGCGCGTTCGGGCGTCTCGTACTGCAGCGCCTCCGCCAGACTGCGCGGCAGGCCTTCGGCCGGCAGCGGCTCCAGGTCGAAACGATTGCCCCACCACAGGCGGACGGACTTCTGGCTGAGGGCCAGGACGTAGAAGGCGCCGGCCTCGCCCAGCAGCGGGAGCAGAGGTTTGATATGGAAGCGGCGCCCGATGACCAGCCGCTCCGGGAACGCGCGCGGCAGGGCGTAGTGCCTTTGAAACTCCGGGGCCAGGAAGAGGGCCAGCCCATCGTCGACGTGGCGCCAGAAGAAACTGTCGCCCAGCAGCGCGTGGCCGGGGGCCAGGAGCGCATCCGCGTCGGGCGCGCGCACGCCGGTCGCCAGCAGGCGCTGCTCCGCCTCGCGCAGGAAATTGCGCAGCCGGATGGTGTCCTGACGGGTCTCGGTCCGATGCGTGGGCATGTAGAGCGAGACGCACAGATCGTTGTGGACGTCCACTAATGCGCGCAGTTCTTCAGGGGACAGGCGGTTCATGGTTGCTCCTCAGACGACAGACAACAGATGGCCGATGGCAGACGACGGACGAAAGACGGCGGCCGCCGGCTAGTCCGGATCAGGTTCGGGCGGGTGGATGAGCGGCACAAAGGCGACGTCGACGACGTTGGTGACCGTGAAGCTGGCCCCGTGGCGGACGATCAGGCGCAGGCTCTGATAGGCGAAGCGCGGCCCGACGGGCACCACCAGGCGCCCGCCGTCGGCCAGCTGGTCGAGCAGGGGCTGGGGGACGCGCTCGGGCGCGGCCGTGACGATGATGGCGTCGTAGGGCGCGTGCTCATCCCAGCCGAAGTATCCGTCGCCGACTTTGAGGTGGACGCCGGTCAGGCCGAGCGCGCGCAGGCGCTCCGCCGCCGCCTGGGCCAGCTCGGGGATGATCTCGACGCTGTACACGTCGGCGTAGCCCAGTTGCGCCAGGATGGCGGTCTGATAGCCGGAGCCGGTGCCGATCTCCAGGACTTTGTCGCCCGGCCGCAGCGCCAGCAGTTCCGTCATGCGCGCCACGAGCGACGGCTGCGAGATGGTCTGGCCGTAGCCGATCGGCAGGGCGCAATCGGCCTGGGCGAAGGCCTGGTCGGCCGGCAGCACGAAGCGCTCGCGCGGCACGGCCTGCATGGCGCGGCGGACGTCGGCCCGGATCTGGCGGTGGGAGGGCGGGCCGGCCTGACGCTCCGGCCGCGCGCTCACAGTTTGTAGCCGATCTGGCGCAGGAAGCCCTTGCGCCAGGCGATGTCGTCGTCGCCCTCCACGCCCAGCGGCGGGAAGCCGTCCACCACCCCCAGCACGCCGCGGCCCTGGTCGGTCTCGGCCAACACCACCTGCACCGGATTGGCGGTGGCGCAGAAGACGCGGCAGACCTCCGGCACGGCTTTCACGGCGTTCAGGACGTTGACGGGATAGTAGCCTTCCGCCAGATAGATCAGGAAGCAGTGCCCGGCGGCCAGCGCCAGCGCGTTCTGGCGGGCCAGTTCGATCATGGCCGGGTCGGTGCCGGTCCAGCGCACCAGGCGTTTGCCGGACGCCTCGCAGAAGGCCAGCCCGAAGCGGATGCCGGGCACGGCGTTGACCAGCGCCTCGTGCAGGTCCTCGACCGATTTGATGAAGTGGGTCTGGCCGAGGATGACATTGACCGGCTCCGGCTTCGTGAGCGCGACGAGTTTGAGCTCCATCCGCACGCCTCCCTCAGGCCGACACGGGGTGGACGATGAAGTCGACGATGGTCGGCGTCTCCAGGCGCAGATAATCGGCCAGCGCCAGCTTGAGCGCGTCCTGATGAGTGCCGGCGTTGAAGACGATCTCCGTCGCCTGGGTCAGCGTGCGGTCCAGATAGACCGGCACGTTGTACAGATGGCCGAAGGGCGGCATGGCGCCGACGTCGCAGTCCTTGAAGAGGTGCTTGAACTCCTCCTCGCGCGCGACGCGCGCGTACTGCGCGTGCAGCATCTGCTCCACCCGCTCGAAGTCGACGTGGGCCGGGGCCGGCAGCGCCAGCATGATCAGCCTGCCATCCACCCACGCCATGACGACTTTCGCGAAGTGCGCGCCGGTTTCGTGGATGGCCGCCGCCACACTCTGGGCCGTGAACGCCTCGCGGTGGGGCAGAACCGTGAACGGGACCTTGTTCTCGTGCAGGTAGAACTTCAGTCGTTCCAGACAAGCAGCCATGGTGTCCTCCGCAGGCAGAGAGGGCCGGGCGGACGCGGCGCTTCAACCCGTCCGGCCGGCGAAAACACAAGGCCGACCGCGCCCGGTGGTGCCGGGTGACGCGATCGGCCAGTTCACGTTCGTCTTTGGCATGCGCCAGCCTCGCTGCGTTGGCTTGAGTTGAGCAGCAACTAAGCGCGGGATGGGCGATGTAACGTCAGTATAGCACGCCTGTTTCCGATAGGGCAGTGACTTTTGACAGGCCGCAGCGCGACAATAAATGGCTGCCGGGCCGGCGGCGCGGCCGTATCCCGATGTCTGTGTCAAAGCGTTGGGGCGCACGGCCGTGCGCCCCGGCTGGTGGGAAATTACACAAAATTCGAGAAACGACCCGCTACGGCTTGGTGGGGTTGGTGGGGACCGGGGATTGGCTGGTATCGGCCTCGGACGGGGCCTGGCGCACGATGGCGCAGCCGTAGGGCAACGTCACCTGGGGGTCGGGCGTGCGGTTCTCCAGCAGCGCCGTCACTGCGCGGTCGAGATAGAGCACCTTGGGGCGGGGCTGCTTAAACGTGGCGTCGTCCAGGGCGCCGGTGTAGCGGATGATGCCGCGCTTATCGAGCACGAAGAAGTGCGGCGTGGTCTGGGCCCGATAGGCGTTGGCCGCGCTCTGGTCAAGGTCGAGCAGGACCGGGTAGCGCACGCCGCGCCGCTCCATCTCGTGCGCGATCTCGTTCTCGGTCTCGGTGACGTTGGAGGCGATGCCCACAATCTGCACGCCGCGCGGGCCCCAGCTCAGGGCGCGGTAGACCAGCAGCACGTCGGCGCGGCGGCTCCACGGGCACTCGGCGGACCAGAAGGTGAGCACCACGAACGAGCCGCGGAAGTCGGACAGGCTCACGCGCCCGCCGTTGACGGACGGCAGCGAGAAATCGGGCGCGAAACGGTTGATCAGTTCGCTCACGGCAGCCACTCCGGCGAATGTCCCCCGGTCACCAGCCGGCGGGCGCCGGCGCCGTCGGCGTTGATGAGCCAGATCTCGGCCGGCTCGGTTGGGTCCGTCGCGTTGAAACGCATGAAGACCAGATGCTGATCGTCCGGGCTCCAGGCAAAGGCGCTGTGATTGTAGAGCGGCGCGTCGGTCAGCGGGCGCGCCGCCGAGCCGTCCGGGCGCATCTGCCATAGCTGGCGGCCCGGCGTCCAGCCCGCCTCGCTCAGCGCCTTGCGCCCGAAGGCCAGCCAGTCCCCGCGCACAGAATACACCGGAGAGGCGTCTTCCACAACTCCCGCGCCGGACAGGTTCTGCACGGCGTTGGTGGCGATGTCCACGCTCAGCAGGTGGCTGTAGAAGCCGGCGACGACCACGGGCACGTTCTCGGTCAGGGCCAGGGAGGCCGTGAGCGTGATGCTGTTTTCGAGAAACGTAATCTCCGGGTAGACATACGACCGCCCATCGGGCGAGAAGGTGCCGGCCTCGCCTGATGTGGACGGGATGTAGGTGGCCGCGCCGCTGTCGGCGTCCAGCACGACCACGGCCTGGCGCGCGGCGTCGTAGAAGCTCACCCGGCCGTCCGGCGTCCAGCGCGGCGCGCGCGCCGGGTTGGACGGGTCGCCCAGGACGCGGTCGGTCCCGGAGGCGAGGTCGAACAGGTGCACGCGCGGGTCGCCGAAGGCCGTGGCGCCGGCCGCCCCCGGGATCGGCCTCTGACGCTCATACACCAGGCGCCGCCCGTCGGCGGAGAAATCCGGGGCGAGGCAGGCGGCGTCCGGGCAGTCCAGCACGCCGGCCGCGCCGGAGCCGTCCGGCGCGATGGCGCGCAGATCGGCGCCGCCGTCGGCGCGGCGCTCCGCATAGACGATCTGGGCGCCATCCGGGCGCAGGGCGAAGCCGGCCACGCCGTAGGGCGTGTGGGTGAGCGTCAGGGGCGCGGCGCCCTCGACGATGGAGAGGCTGGCCAGTTCCCCGGCGGCGTTGATGAAGACGATGCGTTCCAGGCCGATGGTGAAGGTCCAGGCATGGCGCTCGAGCAGGGGCAGGCCCGCCTGGCTGCGGCCGCCGGCCAGGCTGACGGTGACCGGGCTGGACAGCGGCCAGGGTTGCTGCGGCGTGAACGTCAGCGTCTGCCCGCTGGCGTCCCAGGTGAAAGCGCCGGGGAGCGCCGGCTGAATCTGAAGGGCGGCCTCCACCGAGGCGGCCTGCATGGGGCGGTCGAAGGTGAGGCTCAGGCGAGCGCGGGGCGAGACGTCGCGGGCGTCGGCGGGCGGGGATTGGCTGACCAGGCGTGGCCGGGAGAGGTAACCCATGACTCCCAGGCCGACGGCCAGGCCGGCGACTCCCAGGAGGAGCCGGCCGGGCCAGCGGGCGGCAGCCGGGCGGCGCAGTGACATGCGCGGGATTATAAAGCAGGACGCCGCCCGACCGGACGGCGCCCTGGCGTTGGAGCGACGGGTTCAGCTGGCGAGGTGTTTGGCGGCCCGCTGCACGATCGCCAGGACCTCTTCGGGAATATACCAGTCCTCGGGGTTGTCCAGCGGAGTCGCCTCCGGCGCGCAGAACTCCACGGCCCACAGCACATCCCAGATGGCGCGCGCCTCTTCGGGCGAGGCGTACGCCGGGGCGCCGGCGCGCTCGGCGTCCTCGTGCAGCCGGCGGAAGTCCTGCAGGAACTCCGCAATCGACATATGGCCCTCGGCCGTCTGCCGGATGAACCAGCGCAACTGGTCCAGACCGGGCTGGCGCGGGAAGGTGGCAAAGCGAGGGTCGCCGTCGCGCATAGTCAGTTCGCCTGGGCCTGGGATAGGATGAGCGGCATTCTACCGGGCTTGCCCGGAAGCGGGAAGCGGGCAACGCCGCGCGCTTCTAACTTTGGCTTAACCGGCGGGCCGGGCCCGAGGCCTCACGCGCGCTGCGCCAGCGGCACAAACGGCATCTGCCGGTCGCCGATGTATTCGGCGTTCGGGCGGATCAGGGTGGCGTCCCGGTATTGCTCGATGACGTGCGCGGTCCAGCCGGCGATGCGCGAGACGGCGAAGATGCAGGTGTCCAGCGCGGTGGGCACGCCCAGGTAGTAGAGCAGCGGCGCGCTGAAGAAGTCCACATTCGGGTACAGCTCGCGGTGGCGCAGCACGGCCTGCTCCACGCGCTGGGCCATGTTGACGTAGTCCTGGCCCTTGCCCTGGGCGGCCTCCATCTTGCTGGCCCAGGCGAGCAGGTGCTGGGCGCGCGGGTCGCCGGTCTTGTAGATGCGGTGGCCGATGCCCATGATCTTGCGTTTGGTGGCGAAGGCGTTATCCACGAAGGCGTCCACCGCGGCGCTGTCGCCGATCTCCAGCAGCATATTCATGGTCGCCTCGGCGGCGCCGCCGTGCAGGTTGCCCTTGAGCGAGCCGAGCGCGGCGGTGACGGCGGCATGCAGGTCGGCGTTGGTGGACGAGGCCACGCGCGCCGTGAAGGTCGAGGCGTTGAGGGAGTGGTCGGCCAGCAGCACCAGGTACAGGTTCATGGCGTCGTTCTCGAGCGGGGTCTTGACTTCGCCATGCAGCATGTACATCAAATTAGCGGCGTGGCCGAGTTTGGGCCTGGGCACGATCGGCTCCTTGCCCTTGCGCGCGCGGTGGATGGCGGCGACCAGGGTCGGGAACTGGGACACCAGCCGGATGCCCTTGCGCTGGGTGGCCTCCAGGGAGATATCCTCGGTCTCCTTATCGTAGTAGGCGAGCATGGAGACGGCGGTGCGCAGCACGTCCATGGGCGTGGCTTTGCGCGGCGCGGCGTAGATGTGCTCCATCACCGGGCGGGGCACCTTGCGCTGCGCGGCCAGCTCGGCGCTGAAGGCGGCCAGCTCGGCCGCGTTCGGCAGCTTGCCCAGGAACAACAGGTGCACGATCTCTTCGTACGACGTCCGGCCGGCCAGATCGTGGATGTTGTAGCCGCGATAGGTCAGGATGCCGTTCTGGCCGTCCACCGACGACAGCGCCGTTTGGGCGGCGATGACGCCGACCAGGCCTTTGGAAAATGCAGGGGCAGCGGGGGCGGTGGTCATGGTGTGCTTCGTCTCCTTAACAAAAAAGGCCGGTCACGGAGGCCCGTCACCGGCGGAAGTCGGGGTCAACCAGCGCGAACTGACCAGCGGTCATGCGCCGGATTTTATCATCCGGCGGAAGGGGAGTCAACGAATCGCGCCCGTTTTGCCTACCGCCCGGCGGCCAGCCGCGCCGCGTACTGCCGTTCGTAATAGGCCCGGAACTCGCCCGACTTGATCGGCCGCCACCACCACTCGTTGTCCACGAACCAGCGCACGGTCTTCTCCAGCGCCTGGTCGAAGGTGTGGCGCGACTGCCAGCCCAGCGCCTGGACCTTGCTCACGTCCAGCGCGTAGCGCCGGTCGTGGCCCGGCCGGTCCGGCACGAACTTGATCAGGCTGTGCGGCTTGCCGAGCAGGTCCAGGATCTTGCGCGCCATGTCAATGTTATGCGTCTCGACGCCGGTGGCGACGTTGTAGGCCTCGCCCAGCTGGCCCTTGTGCAGGACGACGTCGATGCCTTCGCAATGGTCCAGCACGTACTGGTAATCGCGCATCTGTAGCCCGTCGCCGTACACCGGCAGCGGCTGGTCTTCGATGGCGTTGGTGGTGAACAGCGGCACGGCCTTCTCGGGATAATGGTAGGGGCCGATGTTGTTGGAGCCGCGCGTGATGGTGACCGGCACGCCGTAGGTGACAAAGTAGGCGTAGACCAGGTGCTCGGCGCCGGCCTTGCTGGCCGAGTACGGGCTGCGCGGCTCGAACGGGTCGCCCTCCCGGCTGCGCTGCGGGGCCGGGACCTGGCCGTAGACCTCGTCGGTGGAGATGTGGTGGAAGCGCTCCAGCTTGAACGCGCGCGCCGCCTCCAGCAGGACGTGCGTGCCGCGCACATTGGTGTCGGTGAAGACGTACGGATTGAGGATCGACTGGTCCACATGGGTCTCGGCCGCGAAATTCACGATCGTGTCGATGGCGTATTGCCGGAGGGCGGCGTCCACGGCCGCCCGGTCGCCGATGTCGCCCTGCACGAACGCGAAGCGCGGGTTGGCCTCGGCCGGTTTGAGGTTTTCCCGCCGGCCGGCGTAGGTCAGTTTGTCGTAGACCACGATCCGGTAGTCCGGATAGCGCTCCAGCATATAGTGGACGAAGTTCGAGCCGATGAAGCCGGCGCCGCCGGTGACCAGGATGTTTTTCATGGTGGCTTCGGGACGAAGGACGCAAGACGGAGGACGGCAGGCGAACGACCGCTGGCGGCCTCCGCGCCCCGCCCGTCGTCAGATGAGATCAATCTGCGAATAGTCGCCCAGGTTGAGGCTGATGGACCGCGGCCGGCGCTCGGTGTGCGTCACCAGCGCGTTGCGGCCGATGAGCGAATCCTGGATGCGGGCGCCGACGTTCACGATGCGCGAGTGTTCGAGCACGATGGCGTGCTCGATCTCGCTGTTTTCGACCAGCACGTTGTGGTAGATCGACGTGAACGGACCCACGTAAGAATTCACAATGCGCGTGTTCTCGCCGATGATGGTCGGGCCGCGCACGACGCTGTTGATGATCTGGGCGCCCGGCTCCACCGTGACGCGCGAGTCGACCCTGGAAGCGGCGTCCACCTGGCCGTCCACGCGCGGCGTCACCTCCTCCAGCACGTGGTCGTTGGCCGAGAGCATGTCCACCGGCTTGCCGGTGTCGATCCACCAGCCCTCATGGACGTAGGGGTGGACGGCGTAGCCCTTCTCCACCAGCCACTGGATGGCGTCCGTGATCTCCAGTTCGCCGCGGAACGAGGGCTGGATGGCGTGGACGGCCTCGCGCACGTGCTGGTCGAACATGTAGATGCCCACCAGGGCCAGGTCGGAGGGCGGCTGCTTGGGCTTCTCCACCAGGCGCTTGATCGAGCCGTCGCCGTTGAGCTCGGCCACGCCGAACTGCTCCGGGTTGGGCACGCGCTTGAGCACGATCTGGCTGTTCCAGGCGCTGGCCGCGAACTGGCGGATGAGCGGGCTGATGCCGCCCTGGATGACGTTGTCGCCCAGGAACATCACGAAGCGCTCGTCGCCCAGGAAGGGGAGCGACTCCTTGACGGCGTGCGCCAGGCCGGCCGGCGCGGTCTGCCGGATGTACGTGATGCACACATCCCAGCGCGCGCCATCCCCGACCGCCTCGCGGATCTCGGCCTCGGTGTCGCCGACGACGATGCCGATGTCCGTGATGCCGGCGTCGCGGATGGCGCGGATGACGCGGAAGAGCACGGGCTCGTTGGCGACCGGGATGAGCTGCTTGGCGCGGGTGTAGGTGAGCGGGTACAGGCGCGTGCCCTTGCCGCCGGAGAGGATCAGGCCCTTCATCTTGGTGTCGTCACTCCTGTTCAGCCTCCTCGCCGGGGTGGAGGGACTCCCCCACTGGCGGAACCAGTTCTTTATACGCGTCCGGCGCGCATTTGGGAATAGGCCGGAATGGTTAATGGAGGCCGAGCTAGTACGGTCCCAGGCCGCCTTCGCTGCCGGCGTTGGTCAGCACCGCCCCCACCACGCGCACGCGGACCTTCTCCAGCAGTTCCCGGGCGCGCTGGGCGTGGTCGCGCCGGGTGTGGCCGGCGTTGACCACCAGCAGCACACCGTCCAGGTTGGCGGCCAGCAGCGCGGCGTCGGAGACGGCCAGGATGGGCGGGGCGTCGAAGAGGACGATGTCGGCCTGGGCCTTGAGGCCGTCCACCAGGACGCGCAGACGGCGCGAGGTGAGCAGGTCGGCCGGGGCCTCGGCCGGGACGCCGGCCGGCAGCAGCCGCAGGCCGTCCAGGCCGGTGGCCGCCAGCGGCGCCGGCGCCCCTTCGGCGCCCAGCATCCAGTCGCTGAAGCCCGGCGCGGCGGGCAGGCCGAAAATCTCGTGCTGGCGCGGGCGGCGCAGGTCGCAGTCCACCAGGATCGTCTGGCGCCCGCCCTGGGCCATCACCACGGCCAGGTTCGCCAGCGCGACGCTCTTGCCCTCGTCGGCGGCGGCCGAGGTGACCAGCAGGGTCGGCAGGGGCTTCTCCAGGCTGGCGAAGATCAGGTTGGTGCGCAGCGTGCGGAACGCCTCGGCGGCGGCCGAGCGCGGGTCCCTGACGGTGATCAGTTGGTCTTTCGTCATTTTTTCATCAGACGAGGGACGCAGGGCCGAAAGACCGGCCGGGAACGGGCGTCCTTCGTCCCTCGTCATTTTCGTCTCGTCAGCTCCAGCGCGGGCACGACGCCCAGCACGCTCAGGCCCAGCGCGCGCTCGGCGTCCTGGCGCGAGCGGATGATGTTGGCTTCGAGATATTCCAGCGCGAACAGGACGCCGCCGCCCAGCAGGCCGCCCAGCAGGCCGCCGGCCAGGGTGTTGACCAGAGTCTGCGGCCGGTAGAGCGACGTCGCCGGCTGATCCAGGATGACGCCGCTGACCTTGTCTTCGTTGCGCAGCACGGCGTTTTCGGCGTCGCGCCAGCTGACGAACAACTCCGCCCACAGATAGGCCACGCGGCCGGCCGTGCCCACGTCCTGGTCGCGGACGTCCACCTGGATGATGAAGTTCTCGTCCTCGGACGCGATGGTGACGTCGCCCAGGAGCGCCTCCGGCAGGCGGTCCAGCTGGAGCTGATCGATGACGCGCTGGGCGTTCTGGCGCGTCTTCATCCACTCGACGTACGAACGCAGCACGGTCTTGGCCGATTGCGTCAGCCCCAGGTCCGGGCGCGCCGGCTGGACCAGGATGCGGACGGTGGCCTCGTAGACCGGCGTCTGCAGACGGCTGAAGACGTAGGCGCTGGCGGCCGTGAGCGCGGCGGCCAGCAGGACGATCCAGCCGCGGCGGCGCAGCACGCTGAGAAGATCAAGCAAGGTCATCGGGACAGGCTCCGGGCGGGGATTCTAGCATAGGGTGGGGAGTCGATGGCGGATGGCCGCTGACGGGCAGACCGCCCGATCACGGTCCGCTGTCCGCGGCTCACGTTCCCCCACGCGGTATCTCCGCCATCACCGGCAGCCCCAGCTTCTCCAACTCGGCCTTCTCGCGCACGGTCGGGTCGAAGTAGTGCGCGGCCAGGGCCAGCGCCACGCCCGCGGCCAGGGCCAGCGCCAGGCGCAGCGGCAGGTCGAGGCGGGAGCGCAGGGACGGCGGGGCCGCGACCGGGACAAGGCCGCCCTCCGGCGGGTCCAGCGCGGTGACCACCGCCGGCTGCCCGCCCAGCGACGGGAGCGCGTCCGCGTTTTGCTGCTGCAGCACGGCGCTGATGGCGGCGGCGATGGCGGTCATCTGGGCCGGATCGCTCCCGCTCAGGTAGACCAGCAGCAGACTGCGCGCGTTGTCGGAGGCCGCGATCGTCCCGGCGACGGCGCCGGGCGGGACCGTCAGGCCGTCCGCCGCCAGTTGCGCGCTGACCGCCTCCGCGAACGCGCCGGTCCGCACCCAGTCCTTCAGGGCGCCGACGATGTATTCCGACGTCAGCCAGTCATAGTAGTTGCGCGCGTAGGCCGGCTCGGCCGAGAGCGCGGTCGGCTGGCCGGCCGTGAAACGCAGGGTCAGGGCATAGGCCGGCGCCGGCGCGCGATAGGTGACCAGGCTGTAAGCGCCGACGACGAGCAGCGGTAAAACGATCAGCCACCACCAGCGCCGCGCGACCTTCCCGAGGTGTCTCAGTTCCATGCCGGGTATTGTAGCCTGCGGCCTGCGGTTGTATCAAATGGGGCGCGCCGCCTCCAGCCCGTGAATCAGCATCCACACCAGGCGCTGAAAACTCTCGTCCAGGTCCAGCGGCAGCCCGAAGCCGCCGGCGATCTCGAGCGTGGCGAAGCCGTGCGTCACGGCGCGCAGACCGCGCACCGCGTGCAGCGCGTCGTCGCCGGCCAGGCCAAAAGAGGCGACCACCGCCAGGACGATCTCCAGGATGCGGCGCTCGGCGGCCTGCAACTCCGCGTCGGGCGCCGCCTGGTTTCCCGAGGCGCGCAGATGAGCCAGATACAGGCCCGGATGCGCTTTGATGTGGGCGCGAAACGCCTGGGCGACCGCCAGCAGGCCGTCGGCCCCGGATTTGCCGATGGCGGCCTCCGCCAGCCGCTCGCCCAGCCGGCGGGCGTTGAGCCGGGCCAGCTCACGCTGCAGGCCGGGCAGCCCCTCCACATGATTGTAGAGCGACGGAGTCTGTATCCCCAACTGCTCGGCCAGCCGGCTGAGCGTGAGCGCGTCCGCGCCCTCGGCGTCCAACAGGTCGGCCGCCGCCTGGACGACCGCCGACGTGTCCAGCCGGGCCCGGCGAGCGGCTTTACGCGCCATGCGCCCCGGCCTCCTTCTCGCGCAGCGACTCGAGGAAGCCCAGCACCACCGGGCCGACGATTTCCGGCATCTCGGCATGGGGGTAGTGGCCGGCGCCCGGGATCAGGCGCACGGTCCCGCGCACCTGCTGCGCCACCCACCCGGCCTCGGCCGCCGGATCCTTGAAGTCCGGGTCTTTGGTCCCCATGACCACCAGCGCGGGCGCCGCCACGCGCGGCAGGCGCGCCTCGGCGGCGTTTTTCGGCGCGCGGAGCATCGCGTGCAGGGCCTCCAGGCGTCCGGGCGCGGCCAGGTTGGCGCGCAGGGCGGCGCAGTAGTCGTCGAGGTCGGCCGGGCGGCGCGTGGGGTAGAGGCCGGCGTAATAGCGGGCCCACCTCCCCGGCCCCCACGGCCGCGCGAAGAGCGCGCCGAACAGCAGTTGGAGGCCGCCGGACATCAGCCGGTCCTGCCAGGTGTTCACGCCGCGCACGAACGGCCCCACCAGCACCAGGCCGGCCACCCGCTCCGGCGCTTCCGCGGCCGCCCAGACCGCGGCCGCGGCCGCCATCGACGTGCCGATGATCACGGCCGGGCCGGCGTCCAGGTGCCGGATCAGGGCCAGGAGGTCGGCGCCGATCGCGCCCACCGAGTAGTCCGGCCAGCGCTCGCTGGTCTCGCCGTGCCCGCGCACGTCCACGCTGGCCACGCGGTAGCCGGCGGCGGCCAGTTGAGGCGCCAGGAAGCGGTACTCGCCGCGCACGTCGCCCATGCCGGGCGCGCAGACCACCAGGGGGCCGGCGCCGGCGTCGTCGTAGGCCAGGCGGCCGTTTTCGATGTTCAAGAAGCGGGTGTTCATGGGGGGACCTCGGTTCTGAGTGTTTGCTAATTATATTAGTATTATAGCTAATATAATTAGCGTTGTCAATGGGAAAGCGTTCATCCAGCGCCAATTTCAGCCTTAAGTCGGATTCAATGCCATCGGGGGATAAGCTCTCGCCCGACTCCCCGGGCGCAAAGTGCTCCCGGCGTTCTTTGCGGACCGTATCCCGATGGCTGTGTCAAAGCGTTGGGGCGCGCGGACGTGCGCCCCTGCCGGTGGGAAATGGCACAAACTTCTTTGCGCGCCTGGCGAGCGATGCCCGCCCGACCCCGGAGGACCGGGCCACTTTGGGGCGGTCGCCTGACCGGTCAGAGGCAGCGGCCGAGGAAGTCTTGCAACTGGCGGACGAACAGCGGCGTGTCGAAGCGCTCGGCCGAGGCCCGCGCGGCGGCCGGATCGAAGCGCAGGTCTGCAAACCGTACCAGCGCGGCCTTAAGCGACTCGACGGTGGGCTCGGGGAACAGCACGCCGGTGACGCCGTCCTGCACCGTGTCCAGCGCGCCGCCGCCGGCGAAGGCGATCACGGGCCGGCCGGAGGCCAGGGCCTGGACGGGCGTGAGGCCGAAATCTTCCAGTCCTGGAAAAATGAATCCCCGGCAGCGCGCCATCAGCTCCGGCACAGCCGCGTCCGGCACGCGGCCCAGGAACGTCACCGTGGGGCCGGCCAGTTTCTCCAGGCGCTCGCGGTCGCGCCCGGCCCCGGCCACCACGAGCGGCAGGCCGAGCTCCGCGCAGGCGCGCACCGCCAGGTCCACGCGCTTGTACGGGATCAGGCGGCCCAGGCTGAGGAAATAGTCGCCCACGTCCGGGCGCGGCGCGAAGCGGCCCAGCGCCACCGGCGGATAGATCAGGGTTGAATCGCGCCCGTAGAACCGGCGGATGCGGCGCTGCACTTCGGTGGAGATGGCGATGAAGTGGTCCACGCCGTCGGCGGCGGCGCGGTCCCAGCGCTTGAGCCAGGCCAGGAGCGGGCGCAGCGCCAGCCGCGCCGCAGCGCCCAGGCCCTCGCGGCCGGCGTAATCGTCGAAGTTCCAGACGTAGCGCGTGGGCGTCAGGCAGTAACAGACGTGGGTCGCGCCGGCGGGCTTGCGCACGCCGTGGCAGAAGCCGCTCTTGTTGGAGAGGATCAGGTCAAAGCCGGAAAGGTCCAGGCGCTCGAAGGCCAGCGGGTAGAGCGGCAGGTAAGGTTGATGGTGGCGGTGCACGCCGGGCAGCCGGTCCAGGAACGAGACCCGGATCGGCCAGGCCCGGTAATGCGGCGGCATCAGGTCGGGCGCGTAGATCGAGGTGAAGACCGGCGCGCCCGGGAACATCTCGACCAGCGCCTCCAGCACGTCTTCGGCGCCGCCGATCTGATTGAGCCAGTCATGGACGAGGGCGACTCTCAAATCCCCAATCCCAAATCTCAAGTCTCTGTTTGCGAAGCCAGCAGCGCGCGGAGGGGCCGGTAACTCTGACGGTGCAGCTCGCTCGGGCCGAGGCGTTCCAGGGCCTCGCGGTGGGCGCGCGTGCCGTAGCCCTTGTGGCGCGCGAAGCCGTAGCCGGGGTAGAGCGCGTCGAGCTGCGCCATGAACCGGTCGCGGCTGACTTTGGCGATGATCGAGGCGGCGGCGATGCTGAGCGAGATCGAGTCGCCGAAGTTCAGGCGTGTCTGCGGCAGCGGCACGTAACCGCTCAAATCGACGGCGTCGATCAGCAGCGCCTGGGGCGGGGTCCGCAGGATGCTGACCGCGCGCTGCATGGCGATGCGGGTGGCGTGCAGCAGGCCGTCCTTGTCGATCTGCCGGGCGCTGACGCCGCCCAGGCCCACCGCCACCGCCGAGCGGCGGATGAGCGCGGACAGGCGCTCGCGCTGGCGCGGCGTCAACTGCTTAGAGTCGTTCACGCCGGCCTCCGTCAGCTCGGCCAGCACGTCCGGACGGTCCAGCGGCAGGATGACGGCCGCCGCCATCACCGGCCCGGCCCACGCCCCGCGCCCGGCCTCGTCGATTCCGGCGATCAGGCGATGGCCCTGCCGTTGCAGTTCGCGTTCCAGGGAGAGGTCCGGCATCGACTGCGGCGCCTCCATTTTTTTAAGCGCCCGGGCCACGGCGGTCCACGGGCTTCAACGGCCTTCCCCTCGCGGGCGATACAACCCGCGCGCCCAGTTGCGGCGGATCACCAGGATGTCGCGCAGCATGCGCAGCGGGTCGAGGATCGGGTGGACGCGGCTCTCGGAGCGGAAATACCAGTCGATGGGCACCTCCACGATGCGGTAGCCGCGCTGCACGGCGATGAAGAGCACCTCCACGTCGAAGCTCATCCCGTTGAAGACCTGCACGGCGAACAGGTCCTCGGCTGCATCGGCGCGGAAGCACTTGAACCCGCACTGGGTGTCCTCGAAGCCGGGCAGGGCGAAGACCTTGACCAGGTTGCTGAAGACGCGGCCCTGGAAATGGCGGTAGGCCGGCTCGTTATATCGCCGCGCGCCCGGCGCCTCGCGCGAGCCGATGGCGACGGCCACGCCGTCGAGCTGGGGGGGCAGGAACTTGGCCACCTCCTCGATCGGCATCGACAGGTCGGCGTCGCAGATAAAACGGTACTGGCCGCGCGCCGCCAGCATGCCGTGGCGGACGGCCAGGCCCTTGCCGCGGCCGGCCTCGCGGATCAGGCGCACGCGCGGGTGGTCGGCGGCGAAGGCCTCGGCCACGACGGCGGTCAGGTCCTGGCTGCCGTTCTCGACGACGATGATCTCGCTCGTGTAGGTCTGGCGGGCCAGGAAGGCGTCCACGGCCGTCAACGTGGGCGGCAGGCGGCGCTCCTCGTTGTGGGCCGGGATGATGATGGAGAGGAAGAGGTCGGGGGAGGACACGGTGACAGGCTGCCGGGGTGACCAGGTGAAACGTTGTTCAGGCCGGGGTCAGGAGCGACAAGAGGTAATCGTCCGAGACCCGGCGGCCCGCCTGCACGGCGCGGCGTTTGCGCAGCATCCTGGGCAGGCCCCATAACCCGGCCAGTTGGCCGCGCAGCCGCGCCCGGGCCGCCGCGCCGCGCCAGGCCCGCAGCGCCGCCCACGTGATCCGCAGTTGCCCGGCGATGATCTCCGGCCAGTGCCGGCGCCAGACGCAGTCCGGCACGTCCTTGGCCAGCACATACAGGCCGTTGCGGCCGTCGTGGAAGCTGGCGGTCACGCCGCCGCCGCTGGCCGAGAGCTTATGATACACCACCGCCCGCGGCGCATACACCGCCTGCCAGCCGGCCAGTTGCGCGCGCCAGGCCAGGTCGATGTCCTCGCACGAATAATAGAAGTCGTCGTCCAGAAGCCCGATCTGATCCAGCATGACCCGGCGATAGGCCGCGCTGCCGCCGTTGGCCGAGAACACCGGCCCCTCGGCGAACTGGCCGCGATCCTCCTGCCACACGCCGCGGTTGCCGGGCGTGCCGTCGGTCCTGAAAATGTCGCCGGCGGTGTGGAAGATGTTCCGGCGGTCGAACAGCAGCATGCGCGAGGCGACCAGGCCGGCGCGCGGGTGCCGCCCGAACGCGGCCACCACTTCGTCCAGCCAGCGCGGATCGGCCTCGGTATCGTTGTTGAGCAGGATCAGGAACTCGCCGGCGGCGGCGCGCAGCCCGGCGTTGCACGCGCCCGTAAAGCCCAGGTTGCGGCCCAGCGCCAGGACGCGCGCCTCAGGATAATCGCGCGCCAGCAGCTCCAGCGACCCGTCGCTGGAGCCGTTGTCGGCCACGATGATCTCGAACTCCCGCAGGGTCTGGGCGCGCAGGCTGTCCAGGCAGACCGGCAGGTGCGCGGCGCCGTTCCAGTTGGGGATGATGATGGAGGCGAGCATGGGAGATGCGGAGGGGAGAGGGCGCCGGGGGGAGCGGGGGACGACGTGAAGAAGTCGTCCGCTCGCCTCGCCGCCCGGTCGCCGCCTTCAGCCTACCCGCCGAGAAACTCGGCCAGCGCGTCCTCCCACGGCCGCAAGGTGATGCCGAGGGCGGCGGCGGCGAAGTTGTCCAGCGGCGAGAACGGCGGCGGCGTCGAGGGGCGCGGATAGTCGGCCAGGGTGATGGGCTCCACCGGGATGTGCGCCCGCCCGGAGAGCGCCAGGATGCGGCGCGCGAAATCGTAGCGCGAGCAGTAGCCGGAGTTGGTGAGATGGTAAATGCCGTAAGCGCCGGTGCTCACCAGCCGGACGATGGCGTCGGCCAGGTCGTCGACGAAGGTCGGGCAGGCCACCTCGTCCGTGACCACGCGCAGCCGGCCGTGCTCGTCGGCCAGTTGCTGGATGCGGTGGACGAAGTTGCGGCCGGCGCGGCCGGTGAGCCACGAGGTCCGCAGGATGAAGAACTTCTGACACAGGGCGGCCGTGAACCACTCGCCGGCGCGCTTGGAGGCGCCATAAGCGTTGATCGGGTTGGGCGTGTCGAATTCCAGGTACGGGCTGGTCTTCGTCCCGTCGAAGACTTCGTTGGTGCTGATGTAGGCCAACGCGGCGCCGGCGCGCGCGGCGGCCAGCGCCACGTTCTGGGTGCCCAGGCCGTTGGCGCGGTAGGCGGCGGCCGGGTCGCGCGCGGCGCCGTCCACGTCCGTCATCGCCGCGCAGTGCACGATCAGGTCCGGGCGGTGCGCGGCCACCAGGGCCTCGGCCGCCGCGGGCTGGGTCAGATCGACCTCGGGCAGGTCGGCGCCGGCGGCTTCCGGCCAGCGGGCGTGCAGGGCGCGGCCCAGTTGGCCCTTGTGCCCGGTGATGAGAATACGCAAGAGGGATGCTCCTGAATGGACGCGCGCCATTATAGCCGAGGCGCCGCCGGAGCCGGGGGGCGCTCAGCCGGAGAGGAGCAGGCTGGCGAAGACGGCCAGCACGCAGCAGTTGGCCAGCGCGAGCAGGCCCAGCACCAGAATCTGGAAGCCGGTCAGGGAGCCGAGCTGCCGATAGCGCCGGTTGAGGGCCGCGGTCAGCGCCGAAGGTTCCCCCCGGGCCTGGGCCGTTGGGCCGGCGGCAGCCCGTTTGCCGGTGAGCAGGCCGAGGGCGGCGTCCACGTCGATGGGCGACTCGGGCGCGTACTGGGGCATCACCTCGCGGACGAAGTCGCCGATCTCGTTGGCGTGCAGCACCAGCTCGACGCCCGGCACGCTGAAATCGTGCGGCGCGCCCGGCGTGGTGACGATCATGGCCTGGCGCGCGCCGTAGCCTTCCGGCGCCAGGTGGGCCTGCAGTTCGGCCAGCCGGGCGCGGGCCCGGTCCGTCAGCAGGGTGAAGGGGACCGGCTGGACGCTCTGTTTGTCGTAGTCCCAGTGCATCCAGATGCCGCCGTTATTGACCAGGCTGGCCAGGTGCAGCAATTCCAGATGCCAGATGCCGTCCGGGCCGATGAGCACAAAACCCAATTTGTCGTTCGAGTCCGGCAGGGTGAGGTGGCGGAGGAGGACGTGGGTGTCGTCCAGGGCGCGGGCCAGCAGGCCGGATACCAGGTCTTCGCCCTGCTTCTCGCGCCCGCCTCGCAGGAAATCGGCGAAACCGGAAGGGGTGGCGTCGACGATGCGCATGTCGGGGACTATAGGCCGTTCGGCCGAAATTGCAAACCGCTTCGGCCCGCGCGCGTTAGAAGCGGGTCGGCCGGGCGCTCAGGGCCGCAGCGCGCCGGTCCAGTAGTCGTTGAGCACGGCCGCGCTCTGGGCCAGGGCGCGCGCGCGATAGCGCGACAACCGCTCGGGCGGCACGCGCGCAAACACGCGCGCCTCCATCTCGGCCGGCGAGCTGAGC
>DAOUAB010000089.1:0-18114 GCA_034434015.1 Anaerolineales bacterium | reverse complement strand
TAGCGGCCGGGCGCATGGCGAGGAGGGAGGCGGGGAGGTCAGAAGGCTGGCGGCGCTCAGCCTGACCGCCGGCGACGAAACCGGGCGCTGGCCCGGTCCCCCGGCGGCGGAGCTGCACAATCTCGGCCAGGATGCTCAACGCGATCTCGTCCGGCGTGACCGCGCCGAGATCCAACCCGGCCGGGCACTTGAGCCGGGCCAGCTTTTCGGGCGGCAGGCCGGAGCCGCGCAGGTATTCCAGCACGGCGTCCCGGCGCTTGCGGCTGGCGACCAGGGCCACGTAGGCGGCGTCGCTGTTCAGGACCACCTCCAGCGCCGGCTCGTCGTAGTTGCCGTGTGAGGCGACCACGACGAAGGCGCCCGGCGGGACCGACAGCGCCGCCGGGTCAAACGGCAGGACGCGCTCGGCGCCCGGCGCCTGCTCGCGCGTCAGGCCATCGCCCACCACCGTCACGCTGTAGTTCATGGTCCGCGCCAGGGCCGCCAGCGCCTCCACCACCGGCAGGTGGCCGATGAGCCACAACTGCGGCGCGGGCAGGTGCGGGTCCAGGTAGATTTCGAGCGTGCCGCCGCTGACGCACAACAGCGGCACCTCGATCACGCCCGGCTGGTCGCCGCGCAGTCTCTCGGGCGGGCCGAGGCGCAGGAAGCGCGGCGTGCCGTCGGCCAGCGCCTTGAGCGACTCGCGGACGACGGTGGGCTGGGCGCACGAGCCCCCCACCCAACCGTCCAGCGCCCCGTCGGCCGTGACGATGGCCCTGGCCCCGGCCTTGGCCGAGGTCGGCGCATGGGCGCGCACGACCGTGGCCAGGACGAAGGGCTGGCCGGCCGAGGCCAGCGCGTGCGCGCGGGCGAGGTAATCGTTCAGCATCGATATCATGCCGGGGGCGGACGGCCGTCCGCCCCTACACTCCTACGCGATCATTCCTCCAAAGCCGCCCCGTGCTTTTTCAGCAGCGCGTACACCTTGGGCGCCGTGATCGGGATATCAATGTGGCGGACGCCCAGATGCCAGAGCGCGTCCACCACCGCGTTGGCGATGGCGGGCGGCGCGCCGACCGTGGGCGATTCGCCGACGCCTTTGGCCCCGAAGGGATGGTGCGGCGAGGGCGTCGTCGTCTCACCGACCTCCCATTTAGGCGACTCGACGGCCGTCGGCACCAGGTAGTCCATGAACGTGCCGCCGTAGATGTTGCCGTTCTCGTCGTACCGGATCTCCTCCAGCATGGCCGGCGCGAAGCCCATGGTCAGGCCGCCGTGGATCTGGCCCTCGACGATCATCGGGTTGATGCGCACACCGCAGTCGTCCACGGCCACGAAGCGCCGCACCTTCACCTGGCCGGTGCCGCGGTCAATGTCGACCACGCAGATGTACGAACCGAACGGGTAGGTCAGGTTCGGCGGGTCGTAATAGTGCACGGCCTCCAGGCCGGCCTCCATCCCGGGCGGGTGGTTGGTGTAGGCGGCCAGGGCGATATCCTGGATGGTCTTGGCGCGGGCGGGCGCGCCTTTGACGTAGAACCTGCCCCGCTCCCAGACCAGGTCCTCCTCGGCGCACTCCAGCAGGTGGGCGGCCAGCTTGCGGGCCTTGTCGCGCACCTTGCGGGCCGCCAGCGCGCCGGCCGCGCCGGCCGTGGGCGTGGAGCGGCTGGCGTAGGTGCCCAGGCCGTACGGGGCCGTGTCGGTGTCGCCCTCCTCGACCTTGACGTGCTCGGCCGGGATGCCCAGCTCCTCGGCGATGATCTGGGCGTAGGTGGTCTCGTGGCCCTGGCCCTGGCTCTTGGTGCCGAAGCGGGCGATGGCCTTGCCGGTCGGGTGGACGCGCAGCTCGCACGAGTCGAACATCTTGATGCCCAGGATGTCGAAGGTGTGCGACGGCCCGGCGCCGACGATCTCGGTGAAGGACGAAATGCCGATGCCCATCAGCTCGCCGCGCGCGCGCTTCTCGGCCTGCTCCCGGCGCAGGGCCTCATAGCCGATCATGTCCATGGCCAGCCGCAGCGCCTTGTGGTAGTCGCCGCTGTCGTACTCCCAGCCCAGGGCGCTCCGGTAGGGGAACTGCTCGGGCTTGATGAAGTTCTTCATCCGGAAGGCGGCCGGGTCCTCGCCGCGCTCGTGGGCCAGGATATCCACCATGCGCTCGATGGCGTGCACGGCCTCGGTGACGCGGAATGAGCAGCGGTAGGCCACGCCGCCCGGCGGCTTGTGGGTGTAGACGCCGTCCACCTCCACATGCGCCTTCTGGAAATCGTACGAGCCGGTGGCGATGTGGAACAGGCCGGCCGGGAACTTGCTGGGCGCGGCCTGCGCGTCCGAGTAGCCGTGGTCGGCCACGGTCTTCAGGCGCATGGCCGTGATGCGGCCGTCTTTGTCCGCCGCCAGTTCGGCCGTGATGTGGTAATCGCGCGCGAACGAGTCGGCCTGCAGGTTCTCCGAGCGGTCCTCAATCCACTTAATCGGCTTGCCCAGCAGGACCGAGGCGGCCACCGCGATGACGTAGCCGGGATAGACCGGCACTTTGCCGCCGAAGCCGCCGCCGATGTCGGGCGAGACCACGCGGATGTTCTCCTCCGACAGACCGACGTGACCGGCCACCAGCGCCAGCACGGTGCGGATGGCGTGCGGGGCCTGGGTGGTCATGTAGAGCGTCAGGTGCTGGTTGGCCGGGTCCCAGTCCGCCACGCAGCCGCAGGTCTCGATGGAGGCGACGTGGATGCGCGGGAGGTAAATCTGCTCGCGGACGACCGTGGCCGCGTCTTTGAAGGCCTGCTCGGTGGCGGCCTTGTCGCCCACCTCCCAGTGCCAGATGTGGTTGCTGTCCTTGTCGTCGCGGACCTTGACGGCGCCGGGCTGCAGGGCCTTGATCGGGTCCACCACCACCGGGAGCGGCTCGTACTCGACCTCGACCGCGGCCACGCCATCGGCGGCGGCGTAGCGGTCGGCGGCGATCACGCCGACCACTTCCTGCGACTGGTATTTGACCGTGTCGGTCGGCAGCACCATCTGCCTGTCGCTCATCAGCGTCGGCATCCAGTGCAGGTTGTACTTCTCCAGGTCGCGCCCGGTGACGAAGCCCAGGACGCCCGGAATCTTGGCCGCCCGGGAGGTGTCGATGTTCTTGATCCTGGCGTGCGCGTACGGGCTGCGGACGATGTCCAGCCAGAGCATGCCCGGCAGCTTGATGTCGTCGATGTAGTTGCCCTGGCCGCGGATAAAGCGCGGGTCTTCTTTGCGCCGCATCGAGTGGCCGAGGCCGTTGATTTCAGGCATGGCAGGTCTCCTGTTGAGGCGCGTCGCGGCGCGCCTTACGCGGGTTGGGGCTCCCGGGTCTTCATCTTCTCCGCCGCGTATTGAATCGCCTTGACGATGTTCATGTAGCCGGTGCAGCGGCACAGGTTGCCGGAGATGCCCCAGCGGATCTCGTCCTCGGTCGGGTCCGGGTTCTCGCGCAGCAGGGCCACAGCCGTCATCATCATGCCCGGCGTGCAGAACCCGCATTGCAGGCCATGCTTGGCCGTGAAGCCCTCCTGCACCGGATGGAGCTGCCCGCCCTGCTCCAGGCCCTCCACGGTCAGCACCTCGCCGCCGTCGGCCTGGACGGCCAGCACGGTGCAGGATTTGACCGGCTTGCCGTTCAGGAGGACCGTGCAGGCCCCGCACGAGGTCGTGTCACAGCCGATGTGCGTGCCGGTCAGGTCGAAGTTGTCGCGGATCAGGTGGACCAGCAGCAGCCGGGCCGGCACGTCCGCCTCACGGGTCTGGCCGTTGATCGTCAGTTGGATGTGGTGGGTGCTCATGATGTCGTCCTTACAGGCGTGCTCGTTCCAGCGCCGTCCGCAGCGCGCGCACGGTCAGGGTGCGGACCAGCGCGCGCTTGTAGTCCTCGTCGCCGCGATAGTCGCTGGTCGGCTCGGCGGCCTCCGCCGCGCGTTGCGCCGCGGCCTTGAAGGCGGCCTCGTTCAGCGTGTGGCCCACCAGGACGGCTTCGGCCGCCGCACACGGGATGGGCGTCAGGCCGAGGTTGGTCAGGGCGATGCCGGCGGACTTGCACACGCCGGCGTTGTCCACGTTGATCTGCACGGCCACGGCGGCGGTGGCGTAGTCGCCCACTTTGCGTTCGATCTTGAGGTAACAGCCGCCGTCGCCGGGCTTGCGCGCCGGGAGGCGGATCTCGGTGAGGATCTCGTCCGCGGCCAGGCTGGTGGTGAACGGACCGGTGAAGAACTCGGCGATCGGGATGACGCGGCTGCCCGTCGGGCCGATGGCCGTCACCTCGGCCCGGTAAGCCAGCATCGTCGCCGGGTGGTCGTTCGCGGGGGCGGCGTGCGCCAGGTTGCCGCCGACCGTGGCCAGGTTGCGCACCAGCGGGTCGGCGATCATCCGGGCCGTGTCGGCCAGCAGCGGGTACTTCTCACGCACCAGCGCCGACTGGTCGAGGTCAGCCTCGCGCGTCAACGCCCCGATCTTGAGCCAGCCGCCTTCTTCGCGGATATAGGCCAGGCCGTCGATTTTGTTGATATCCACGAGCAGCGCGGGCGTGGCCAACCGGAACTTCATGGCCGGGATCAGGCTGTGGCCGCCGGCCAGGATTTTGGCTTCCGGGTTTTGGCCCAGAAGCGCGAGCGCGTCGGGCAAGGAGGTGGGGGCCGCGTAGTCAAAAGCGGGTGGGATCATGGGCTCTCTCTCATGGCGACGTGGTAATGAAGGTCAGCGGCGGGACGCGGGCAAGCGGGTCAGTGGGTGGGCACCTCCTGAGAGCCGGGACGGCTGCATAGAGCCGGTTATATGGCTTATATTTATTGATGTGATAAGGTATGCCTATATTCAACCAAATTTATCTCCTTTAGGCGAGGTACCAGCCGGGTCATTTTATGGCCCGATCGGGCCACTCTCCTCCGTCTCCGATGGTCACCATAAGGCCCGGGCATGGGCGATGCCCGGCGCCCGCGCGTGCCGGGGCCGATTTCCGATTCCTGCGTAAATTGGGGCGCACGGCCGTGCGCCCCGGCTGGTGGGAAATTACACAAACTCAAAAAAACAACCCCATCGCGCCCAGGAAGCCGACGCAACGCGTCGGCGACGCGCCGCCGCCGACTAGGTCACTGATTCTCAGGACCTGGCCGAATCCGCCCTACAATGCTCCCAGGAAACCACACGAGCCAGGAGTCGCAGGATGACGACGTTGCCGAAGTACAAGCACTTCGCCGGCCGCCACTGGGAGACTGGGACCGTCCACAATTACCTCGCCTACCTGGGCGCCAAGGCCCCACACACCGGCCGGCCGTACTCCGAAGCCCTACTGCTGGGCGTCAGCGGTGGCGTACTGATGGGCTATTTCACCTTCGCCTACGCCGGCCACGACCCGCACGTCGCCGTCCTCACCCGCAACACCTTTGACCCGCCGGAGACCTTGCTGGTGCGGCTGGGCGTAGTCCAGCACGTGCGCCAGACGCCCGATCCACAGAAGGGCGAGCGCAACCTGGTGGCCGCGCTGGAGGAGGGCCTGCCCGCCATCGTCTGGGCCGACGCCTTCAGCCTGCCGTACAACCACCTGCCTCAGCGCAAGGACTGGTGGGCGGCCTTCCCCATCCTGGTCTACGGCTTCGAGCCTGAGGCGGCCTTTATCGCCGATCGCGCCGCCGTGCCGCTGACGGTCACGCCGGCCGAGCTGGCCGCCGCGCGCGGGCGCATCAAGAAGGACCGGCACCGCCTGATGACGCTGGAAGCGCCCAACCCGGACAAGCTGCCGCTCGCCGTCCAGCAGGGCCTGTGGGACTGTCTCAAGCGCTACACCGAGCCACCCGTGAAGAGCGCCAAATCCAGTTTCGGGCTGGCCGCCTTTCAACGCTGGGCCGACGCGCTGACCCAACCCAGGGACAAGAACAGCTGGGAGAAGATCTTCCCGGCGGGCGCGAAAATGGTCGCCGGCCTGACCAGCGCCTTCGAGCGTTTCGGCCTGGGCACGTTAGGCGCCGGGGACGACCGCGAGCTGTACGCCGATTTTCTGGAGGAGGCCGGCGAGGTGCTCGGTCGCCCGGCGCTGCGGGCGGCGGCGAAACCCTTCCGGGCCAGCGCCAGCGGCTGGCGGGACCTGGGCCTGGCGCTGCTGCCGGAAAACATCACCCCGCTGGCCGAAACGCGCGAACTGCTCGAGCGCCGGCGCCGCCTCTTCACCGAACGCGGCGGCGGGGCCGCGGCCGAGATCACCGCCATCAACGACCGGCTGGATGCGTTGCGGTCCGAGATGGCCCGCCTCTTCCCGCTGACCGCCGCCGAGGTGACCAGGCTGCGGGAGCAGATCGCGGCCCGCGTGCTGAAGGTGGGCCAACTGGAGCGCGCGGCTTACGCGACCTTGCAGGCTGCCCTGGAGGGTGAGGGAAAGCCGGCGCGGGCCTGAACCGGCCGAGGCTACACCAGCCCGCGCCGGGCGGCCTCGGCCGCGGCCTGGGCGCGCGTGGTCACGCCCAGTTTCTCGAAGATGTCCTGCAGCTTGCGCTTGACGGTAGTCTCGCTCAGGTAAAGCTCGGCCGCGATGCGCGGGTTGCTGGCGCCGTCCGCCAGCAGGCGCAGGATGCGGGCCTCGTCGTCCAGCAGGCCAAGCTGGCGCCGGGCCTGCTCGCGGCTGAGGTCCGCGTACTGCTCGACGACGCGGTTCATGACGGGCGGGCTGAGCACGCGCTCGCCGCGATAGGTGGCGCGCACCGCGCCCGCCAGCGTCTCGTCGGACGCGCTCTTGAGGATGTAGCCGTGCACGCCGGCCTGCAGGGCCTGGGCCACGTACTCGTCGTCGTCAAAGGACGAGAGCATGAGGATGCGGGCCTCCGGCGCCTGGCGAAACAGCCCCCGCACGGCGTCCAGGCCGCTCACGCCCGGCATGCGGATGTCCAGCAGGATCACGTCCGGCTGGGCGGCGCGCGCCAGCTCCAGCGCCTGGGCGGCGCTCTCCGCCTCGCCCACCAGCGTCATATCGGGGCAGTTAGACAGCAGGCTGCGCACCCCCTGCCGGACGATGGGGTGATCATCCACCACCAGCACGCGGATCTGGCCGCCGCCCGGCGCGCTCATGTCACCGGCACCCACACCGCCACGCGCGTGCCCGCGCCCGGCCGCGTGAAAACGGTCACCTGGCCGCCCAGGCCCTCGGCCCGCTCGCGCATCCCCAGCAGCCCGAAATGCCCCGGCCGGCTGTGGGCCGCGGCCAGGTCGAAGCCGCAGCCGTCGTCCGTAATGGTCAGCGTAAGCGCACGCGGCGCGAAGTCCAGGCTCACCCGGGCGCGCCGCGCGCCGGCGTGCGCGGCAATATTCTGCAGCGCCTCCTGCAGGATGCGGTAGACGCCGATCTCGGCCTCGGGGCTCAGGCGCGTCGGCTCGCCGGCCACCTCCACTTCGCAGGGGATGTGCGTGTACGCCTGAAACTGCTCGGCGTAGCGGCGCAGCGACGGCACCAGCCCCAGCGCGTCCAGCGTCGACGGCCGCAGATCATAAATCACCTGGCGCATCTCGCGCTCCACCCGGTGCAGGATGTCACCCACGGACTGGAGCGCGGCCTGCGCGGCGGGCACTTCCTCGCGGGCCAGCCGTTCGCGCGCGCTCTTCAGCTCCAGCAGCGCGCCGACGATGAGCTGGTTCAGGCCGTCGTGCAGGTCCTGGGCGATGCGCTGGCGCTCGCGCTCCTGGACATTAACCGTCTCGGTCAGCAGGCGCTGCAACTGGGCCGCCTTCTGCGCCAGCGCCTCCTTGGCTTCCATCAATTCGGCCGTGCGCTCGGCCACGCTGCGCTCCAGGGCCGTCTTGGCGTCGCGCAGCGCGTCGTTGAGCTGCGCGTTGCGGATGGCGATGGCCACCTGCGCCGCGTACGTCACCAGCAGGTGCTCGTGGTCGTCGGCGTAGAGCGCCGGGCGGTTGGCCACCCCGATCATGCCGAACGGCTCAGCGCCAACCCGCAGCGGCACACCCAGGAACGTGTGCACCGGCGGATGCCCGCGCGGCTGGCCGACCCGGTCCGGGGCCTCCATGGCGTCCTCGGCCCGCACCGGCCGGTTCTCCAGCACGGCCCGCGCGAACACGTTGGGCCGCAGCGGGATGACATGATGCTGAGAATAGAAGTCGGCGGCGGGATGGAACCCCTGGATGGCGACCACGTCCAGGGCGCGGCCGTCCGGCGTGGTCAGGCCGATAAAACCGAAGCGCGACTCGGTCAGCTCCAGGCAGTGGCGCAGCGCCGTGTCCATGACCGCCGGCAGGTCGCGCAGGGCCGCGATCTCCATTGCCAGCATATACAGGGCCTGCAGGCGCTCGCGGCTCTCAAGCTCCGCGGAGAGCGGCCAGGCGGTGAGCGGCGGCGCTTCGGTCATGGGTTCATCTCCAGCGGAAAGCCTGCCAGACAAAGGTGTGCGGCACCGTGAACTCGGTCTCCAGCGGGCCGTACTCGGCCAGGGCCCACGCCCGCAGCTCGTCCAGGCAGCGGGCGAAGAAACCCGGCGGCGCCGGCCAGTCGGCGGCCCAGGTGCGGTGCTCGATGGCCTCGAAGTGCCGCGCCAGACTGCGCGTGTTGGTCCACGCGCCGGCGCGCCGTTCCTCCATCTCCGCCCCCAGTCTCTGCATCTCGGCCGCGATCTCGTCCAGGTCCCGGCCGCCGGGCGTTTCTCCGGCCCCGTCGCTGCCTCCCGCCGCCCGCACGATCGCGCGCCAGCGCGCCAGGAGCCGCGCGCCGGGCGAATCCGGCGGGCGGGTTTCATACCCGAACAGGAAGACCCCGGCCGGCTTGAGGATGCGCCGGACCTCTAAGACGGCCGCGCGCCACTGCGGCAGGAGCTGAAAAACGTGCACGGACAGCGCCGCGTCGAAGGCGCCATCGGCAAACGGCAAGCGCGCCGCATCACCACCGATCAAAATGGGGAACCGCGCGCCTGCCGGCAGCTCGGCCCGCAGGCGCTGCATCATCGGCAATGAGCGGTCCAGCCCGGCCAGGTTAAGGCCGCGCGCCAGGAGCGGCAGCGCCGTACGCCCGGCCCCGATGCCGATGTCCAGGATGCGTCCGTCACACGGCAACAGCCGCAAGGCCGCGTCCGCCACCTCGGCCAGCGCCTCGGGCGGGATGGCCCGCGCCGTGTTGAAGTCGCGGGCGACGTGATCAAACGAAGGCGTCATGCTCCCAAATTATAGGCGAGACGGTCCGATTTTGGACGACCCGCGGCGCGACCGGCGAGGCCTCCGTGGAAGGATGACCGGGTGCTGGCCAGGCGGGTTTTGGCCGCCGTCAGCGCGGCGGGCCTGTTGTTGGCCGCCTGCGCGTGGCCGTCCTGCCGGCGCTGGACACGCTCCCGGCCCACGTCGCCCAGGCGCAGCGGCCGCCGTCTCATTGACCGTCATGGACGAGTGGCTGAGGCGGCTGTATGCGCGCTGAACTCTCCAGTTTGCAACCTGAGACAACTTACCGTGACCCCGCGGGCTCGCCGGCGGTGTTAGTGTGAGGACAGGTCTCAACAGCGCCCCGCCTGATCACCAACACGAGGGGGGAAGGCTCCACACAGGGGGAACCCAGGACACACGGCCCGCCCACAAGTGAGCGGGCCGTGCGTTTTGGCGCAACTTCAAGAGAGAGTCAACTGTGGCGTCCGGCGCCGTTCTGTGGGTGCGCCCGGAACCAGGCCACGGTCCGGCGGACGGCCTCGCGCAGAGGCGTGGCCGCGACCCCGAAGGCGCGCTCGAACTTGCTGCTGTCCACGATATAGGGCTTCTCAAACTGGTACATCAGCGGCGTCAGCTCGCGCACGGCCGGGACGAACAGCCCCAGCGCCGTCATCATCCAGCGGCTGGCGCCGCTCATCTTCGGCGGCCGGCCGATCTCGTCGAAGAACAGGGTCATGATCGCGCGCTGCGTCAGGAGCGGCTGGTCGCTGGGCGCGTGCCAGACCTGGCCGAGCGCCTCGTCGCGTTCCCCGGCCACGGCCAGCGCCTCGCCGAAATCCTCGATATAAGTGTAAGTGTGCGGCACATCCAGGCGGCCCACCAGCTGCGCCGGCTTGCCGGCCAGCGCTGCGGCCACCGAGCGCGCGCCCAGGTGCGACTGCTCCGCGGCAAACGGGCCGAAGAAATCGGAGCCGCGCACCAGCGCCACGCGCACCTTCCCGGCCCGGTGGGCGGACAGCGCGGCCTCGGCCATCGCCGCGCGCGTCCGGCCCTTCTTGTCGGTCGCGGCGTAGGGCAGGTCCTCGCGCAGCGGCTGGCCGTTCGTGTCCCCGTACATGTACAGGTTATCGGCAATGATCAGCTTCGCGCCGTTGGCGGCGGCCCCCTCCAGGATGGCGGCCTGCAACGGCGGGAACTTCTCCGGCCATTCGGTGTACTCCGGCTGCGCGCACTGATAGACGGCGGTCGCGCCCTTCGTCAGCGCGCGCACCTGCGCGGCATCGTAGGCGTCGCCGGCGGCCAACTCGACGCCGGCCGGGGCCTCGGCCAGGCGGCCGCTGCGGTTGACGACGCGCACGCGCCGCCCGCGGCGCAGGAGGGCGTTCGCGGTGGCGCGGCCCACCGGGCCGGCGCCGAAGATAACGTGCAATTCGTTCGATTGAGACATGACCTGACTCCTGAGATAAGGCGTGCTGAACCGGGCCCGACGGCGCCGATCGCCGCGGGCCAGGACCGGAGAAGTTGAAACGACGGGGGAGAGGCCGTCAGCCCGGCGGCGCGAGGCCGAGGCGGCGCAGGTAGGCGTTCAGCTCAAGCTCGTAGAACGCGCCGGGGTCGCCGATGAAGGGCTGGCTGTGGTGGAACAATTCCAGCATCACCTGCCCGTGGATGCGCGCCCAGCCGGAGAGCAACACGCAGATCAGCGCCTCGGGCAGAGCCAGGCCGGCGCGCTGCTGGAAGGCCGCGACATGCGCGGCCACCGCCGGCGGCACCGGCTGATACTCGGCTGGCAGTATGAGCTGGCCGGCCTGCCAGCCGGCCTGAAGAAGACCGAACAATTGCGCGAACGGACGCTGGGCCAGCGGCCCGGTCAGCTCGGCCGGGGCCTGGTAGCCCGGGATCGGGTTGCCGTAGATCAGCTGAAAATCGGTGGGATGGGCGACGGCCCAGGCGCGGTAGGCGCGGATGATCGCCGCGAACTTTCCGCCCACGCCATCGGCCTGCGCGCCGGCCGATTCCATCGCCTCGGCCAGGGCCGTAAACGCGTCCACGATCAGAGCCGTGATCAGGTCGTCCAGGCGCGGGAAATAATTATAGATGGCGGGCGCCGTGATCCCCAGCTCGCGCGCGATCCCGCGCAACGAGAGGCCGGCCGTGCCAAGCTCGCCCATCTGGCGGCGGGCAACGGCCTTGATGTGCTCGGCGGTGACGCTTCGGGCGACGCTTTTGCGCGGTCTGGGCATTTCGTCTCCAAAATATAAACAGTATATATTTACATTGTAAATATACACTGTTTATAAAATCTGTCAAGAGGCTGATTCAGGAGGGCGCTACAGGGGAGATTCACCAGAAGCGCGCCAGTCCATTCTTAACCGGCATCTGAAACTCCACCACCGGCCGCTCAGGCTCCGGGCCTGCCTGAGGATACAGGCGGCCCGATAGATGCACTTCGCGCAGCGCCCCAGCCGCGAGAACTCGCCGATCTTGAACATGCGCGGTCGCCTACTCCACCCGGCTGCGCGGCATCGGGCGTTCCGGCGCGTCTTCCAGCAGGCCGCCATGTCCCAGGGCCGCGATGTCCGCGCGCGTCAATCGGTCGCCGGCGAGCAGGCGCGGCAACAGCCAGTCCACGATGTTGAGCTTGCGGCTGCGCGCGCAGCCCGGCGCGCCGAGCACCGGCGCGTCGCCCAGGTAGCCGAGCATCAGCAGGTTGCCAGGGTCCACCGGCGCGCCCACACATTCCACCCGCCCCCCCGCCCGTTCCACGGCCCGCGGGGCGATATCGTGGCGGTCCATGATGGCGGTCTCGCCGGCCAGCACGATCAGGCGCGCCCCGCCAGCGCGCTCGGCCTGGAGCTGCGCGGCCAGGGCCGCCTCGCCGGCCTCGTCGTCCAGCGGGATGAAGTGCGTGGCCGTCACCGGCGACCCGAGACCGGCCAGCCGCTCGGTCAGCGGCGCGAAGGCGTCGAGCAGTTTCTCGCGCAGGGAGGGCGAACCGGAGAGGATCAGGCTGACGGGCTGCGGCGTCAGGGCTTCGACGCGCAACAGCGGAGCATCCGCCTCGGCCGCGATCCCCTCCGCCGCCCGGACGATGGCCTCCGGCACGGCGAAGGGGATCACCTTGACGGTCGCCACGATCTGGCGCGGGCGCACCGGGACATGCGCGGCCAGCGTCGCCAGCGTCAGCCCGTCCAGGTCGTTCAGGCGGGCCAGGCGCGTCACGTCCACGCGCAGCACGCCCAGCGCCGTCGCCAGCAGGTTGGTGCGGCCCGAGGCGGTCCCCGACAGCTTCAGGTTGGCGCCGAGCACGGCCTGGGCCACGCGCCGGGCAGCGGCGTCCTCGGCCACGTCGCCCGGCTCCGGCTCGGCCACGTACACCGAGGTCCGGCCGGCGTTGCGGAGCGCCTCGAGATCCTCGGCCGTGAGCGCCCGGCCTTTGCGGAGCAGGCGCTGGCCGTCCGGGCCGGCGATGTTGTGGGCCAGGATCTTGCCGAGCGCCTGATCGAGCGGGACCGGTCCGAAGCGCATCGTCACGTCACAGGCGCTATTTCTTGCCGGCCCGTTTCCCCCGGGCGGGTTTCCTGGCCGGCGCCTCCAGCAACGCGGGCTGGGCGGCGGCCTTCTTCTGAGCGCTGGCCCTGGCCGCCGGCTTTGCGGCCGGCGCCATCTCCGGCGCCTCAAACGCCTCCAGCAGCGGCACCACGCGCACCACCGTCTCGCCGGCCTTCAGCGGCACCACCCCGGCCCCGCGCGCCGGGCGTTTCTTGCGGCCGACGGCGTCGAATTTGATGACCCGGACCGCGTCCTTGCTGGTGACCGCCAGCGCGCGGTCGGCGGCCGCGCCGACGGCGAAGCCGACCAGTTTCTGTTTGCCGGCCAGGTCGGCGGCGGTCACCCCGACACCGTAGCGGCCCTGGGTCGGATACTCCTTCAATTCGGTGCGTTTGCCCATACCCTGATCGGTGAGCAGCAGCACTTCGGCCCTGGGTTTCACCACCTCCAGGCCCACGACTTTGTCATCGTGGTCGCCGGGCTTGATGCCCATCACGCCGGCCGCCGCCAGCCCCATGGCGCGCACCTCCTGCTCTTTGAAGCGAATACCGCGCCCGCCGGATGTGATCAACAGGAGCTCGTCCTGGCCGGTGGTCAGCCGCGCGCCCACCAGGCCGTCGTCCTCGGCCACGTTCATCACATTGAAGACCTGGGCCGTCAGGCCGGGCAGGTCGGCCACGGAGGTCTTCTTGACCATGCCGTTGGCCGTGGCCATGACCAGGTAGCACCCGGCCGCGCCGTTGCCGTCGCCGCTGTCGGCCGCCCGGGCGGCCTCGGCCGCTTTGACCATGTCCGTGCTCACCGCCACCGCCGCCACCACGCGCGCGTTGGCATCCAGGGCCGAGACGCTCTGCCACGGCGTGCCGTCGGCCGGGTCCTCGCGCTCCGGCAGCGAAAAGACCGGCGCGGCGGCCGCGCGGCCTTTGAGCGTGATCAGGTACACGGTGTCCCGCGTGCTGGCCGAGAGCACCGCCAGGGGCGCGGCGTCGAAGGACTTGGGCGGCTTGTCGCCCAGGGTGCGTGAGACCAGGCCGGAGGCCAGGACCGTGACCCACACCCGCTGATCCGGCATCAGGTCGGCCGTGGTCAGCGCCTTGGCGACGCCGCCGGCGGCGTCGCCCGGGGCCACAATGCGCGTCCGGCGCCGGTCGGCGTACTTCTGCTTGAGTTGGCGCAGCTCCTCCTGGATCAGCTCGCGCATCAGCTTGGGCGAGCCGAGCAGCCGGGTCAGTTGCTTGATGAGGGCCTGCTTCTCCTTGTACTCCTGCTCGATCTTCTCGCGCTCCAGCCGGGCCAGGCGGCGCAACGGCATGTCCAGGATGGCGTTGGCCTGGAGCTCGCTCAACTTGAAGCGCTTCATGAGCTTGGCGCGCGCCTCGTCCGTGTCCCGCGACCCGCGGATGAGCCTGATGACCTCGTCCAGGTGCTGGAGGGCGGTGAGCAGGCCCTCCAGGATGTGGGCGCGCTCGCGGGCACGGGCCAGGTCGTACTCGCTGCGGCGCCTGACCACTTCCAGCCGGTGGTCGATAAAGACGCGCAGGGCCTGCTTGAGCGTCAGCAGGCGCGGCTCCCCGCCGACCAGCGCCAGGTTGATGATGCTGAAGGTGCCCTGCAGCGGCGTGCGCTTGTACAGGTCGCGGATGAGCTTGTCCGGGTCGGCCGTCTTCTGCAGCTCGATCACCACGCGCATGCCCTGCCGGTCGGACTCGTCGCGCAGGTCGGCGATGCCCTCCAGCGTGCCGTCGCGCACCAGGTCCGCGATGCGCTCGATCAGGGCGCTCTTGTTGGTCTGGTACGGCAGCTCGGAGACGATCAGGCGGCTCCGACCGCGGCCCATGTCCTCGACATGCATCTTGGCCTGGACCGTGATGCGCCCGCGCCCGGTGCCGTAGGCCGCCGCCAGCCCCTCGCCGTCGTCCAGGATCAGGCCGCCGGTGGGGAAATCGGGGCCTTTCACATGCTTCATCAGGTCTTCGACCGTGACGTCGTCCAGCCTGGCCCAGCGGTCGAGCATCATGATCAGGGCATCGCAGACCTCGCCCAGGTTGTGGGGCGGGACGGAGGTGGCCATGCCGACGGCGATGCCGCTGGCGCCGTTGATCAGCAGGTTGGGCGCGGCCGCCGGCAGCACCTGCGGCTCGGTCAGCGAGTCATCGAAGTTGGGCGCGAAGTCGACCGTGTCTTTCTCGATGTCGGCCATCAGGTCCATGGCCAGCGGGGCCAGGCGCGCCTCGGTATAGCGCATGGCGGCCGGCGCGTCCCCGTCCACCGACCCGAAGTTGCCCTGGCCGTCGACGATCAGGTAGCGCATGGAGAAGTCCTGGGCCAGCCGCGCCATGGCCTCATAGACCGACGCGTCGCCGTGCGGGTGGTACTTGCCCAGCACTTCGCCGACAATGCGCGCGGACTTCTTGTAGGCGGCGTCCGGGCGCAGGCCCATGTCCTGCATGGCGTACAGGATGCGGCGCTGGACGGGCTTCAGGCCGTCGCGCGCATCCGGCAGGGCGCGCGCCACGATCACGGACATCGCGTACGACAGGTACGCGCTCTGCATCTCATTGTCGATATCAATCTTGCGGACCAGGCCGACTTCCATGGGTGCCTCGACGGTGGGCGGATAAACGGGCCGGCGGGGACGGGCCGGCGCCCGTGTAAAACGCGTGAATAATAAGGGGATTGGAGGCGGGTGTCAAACCAGAGACCGGAATCAAGCTAAAATATCACTGAGTCGTCAGATCGGTCGCCGACGGATCGCGCTGAATGCCGCCCCTCTCTGTCCCTGCCCTGCCCTCCCTCCCGGCGCAGATGCAACGCCGCCCGTTCGGGGTGGATGAAGACGGCCAGCCGATCCGGCAGATCAGCGGCGCGGTGTTCGAGGCGGACCTGAACTACCTGCGCGCCTGCGCCCGCCAGCGGCGCCTGGCCGACCTCCCGCCGGACCTGGACCCGGCCGAGCGCGAGCGCCGCCTCGCCCAGGCCCAGGCCGACATCCTCCAGCAACTGGTCGCCCGCCTCAACGCCGCGATCCCGGACCCGCGCTATCACGTCACCGGCGACTATCTGCTCAACCCCGGCAACCGCTACTCGCTCGAGTTCGGCGTCTTCGTCAACGTCCTGTGCCAGGAGCTGGCCGGCGACCCGCGTTTTCACTTCGACAAGGTCTCGGCCGGGGATCTTCCGCTCGCCACCGCGCTCAAATGGCTGATCCGGCCGCTGAGCCTCGGCCAGGCCTATCGCCTGTTCCCGACGCTGGTCGCCCGCTTTCTCCAGACCGACCTCACGATTGTGGCGGCCGATGAGGCGTCGGCCGTCGTCCGCTGGCGCGCGGCGGGCCACCGGCCCCACCTGCCGGACGCCCTCTGGCCGCATTTCCTCTCGGTCAGCCGGCAGGCCTTTCAGGCCACACTGGCCGGCCTGCCGGTTTTCCATTCCAACGCCCCCCGGGCCGCCATCGACGACCGGGCCAGCCAGCTCCGGGGCGACGAGTACGATGAATGGGCGTTCACCTGGCTGAACCCCGAGCCGCGGCCGGGGCTGGATGTGGCGCTGGGCGTGGCCGCCTCGCTGGCCCTGGCCGTGCTGGGCTGGCAGTTTCCCGCGCTCTGGACGACGGCCGCGCCGCTCCTGGCCCTCGGCCCGGCCCTTCTGGGCTGGCTCGTTTACCGGCGGCGCGTCCACGCCTACCAGCACGACCGGCATGCGCAGTTCGTGGCCGAGCAGCGCGAACAGTCGGCGCGCCATTTCGAGCAGCTCCAGCGATTCAGCGACGACTTGCAGCTGACCAACCTGGCGCTGCGCGACAAGGTGGACGAGCTGACGATCTATCACGAGGTCAGCCTGGCCATCAGCGCCAGCCCGAACCTGGATGAGCTGCTGAGCCGCAGCCTGGGCGTGGTCGTCGAGCGCCTGCGCTTCGACCGGGCGCTGGTCCTGCGGATCGACGACAAGCGCCGCGTCTTCACGGGGGGCCGGCTGGTCGGCGGCGCGCCCGAACAGGTCGCGGTCCTGTCGCGCTATGAAGCCCCGCTGGACGATGATGAGCTCATCTCCCAGATCGCCCGGACCGGACAGCCGTTGCTCATCCAGGACCGGGACGAGGTCGCCAATCCAAAATCGCGCGCCTGGCTGGAAGCCTTCGGCTCCCGCGCCTTCATCGGCGTGCCGATGATTGTGGCCGGGCGCACGGTGGGCGTGCTCCTGGCCGACAACGGTCTGAGCGGCCGCCCCATCCCGGCCGGCAGTCAAACCCTCCTGCTCAACATCGGCAGCCAGATCGCCAGCGCCATCGACCGGGCCGAGATGCATCAGACCCTGGAACAGCGCGTCGCCCAGCGCACCGCCGAGCTGATCGAGACCAATGCCCGGTTGCGCTTCTCCGATGAGATCCTGCGGCGCGCCAGCTCGCTGATCGTGGTCGGTGACGCCGATAACCGGATCGTCTACGTCAGCCCGTCCGCCCAGGCGATTTTGGGCTACCCGGCCGATGCGCTGCTCGGGGAGGGCTGGTGGCAACGGGCGTATGGCTCACCCCAGGCCGGCGCAGCGCGCCGCGCCGAAATCGAGGCCGCCGACGTGCTGGGCCCTCCGGACCCCGCCCAGGGTTACGAAATCGCGCTCTGCCACCGCGACGGCGGGACGCGCTGGCTGCTCTTCCACCGCGCGATGACGCCCGACGGTCTGTGGATCGCCGTCGGCCAGGACATCACCGAGCGCCGTCAGGCCGAACTGGCCGCCCGGCGGCGCGCCCAGGAACTGGAAGCCCTCAATCACGTCAGCCAGGCGGTGATGGGCAAAGGCGAGCTGAACGCCCGCCTCAACGCCGTGGGGGACATCGTCTGCCAGCTCTTCGACGTGGACACCGGTTTCATCGCCCTGCACGATCCCAGGACCGATTCATTACACCTGCCTTTCTACCTGGAGGAGGGCCGGCATGTCGCCGCGCCGCCCAGCCCGCGCGGCCAGGGCCTGACCTGGCGGGTGATGGAAGCGCGCCGACCGCTCAAATTCGATCAGCTCACCCCGGAGCTGGCGGCTGAGTTGGGGGCGGTGATCGTCAGCCTGAACACGCCCCTGCATCAATCCTGGCTGGGCGCGCCGGTCTTCGCCGGCGAGGACGTCATCGGCGTGATCAACGTCCAGGCCTTCCCCCGCGGCCACTTCAGCGACGGCGACGTGCGCCTGCTCAGCACCATCGCCGCCAGCGTCGGCTCCGCCATCCAGAACACCCGCCTGTTCGAGCAGGCCCAGCGGCGGGTGCGGGAACTGGAGGCGCTCAATGCCACCTTCGCGGACCTGTCGGTGCAACTGGACCTCCCGCTGCTGCTGAACGCGATCCTGGCGCGGGCCGTCGCGCTGGTCGAGGCGCAGGCGGGAGAACTGGCCCTGTACGACGCCGCGCGGGGCGACCTGGAGGTGGTGGCCTGCTATAAC
>DAOUAB010000088.1:0-51216 GCA_034434015.1 Anaerolineales bacterium | reverse complement strand
GCCGGGTGGCGCCGGGCGGCGCGGTCTCGGTCCGGGTCGCCGTGGGGGTCACGGGCGTGGGCGTCGGGGTGCGCGTGGGCGCCGCCGTGAGCGAAGCGATGGCGCCGACGCTGCCGGGGTTATCGGCGATGAACTGGCGCAAATCCAGCTCGGCCAGCGAGGCGCGGGTGAGAGTCAGGCCGCCCTCGGTGACGGTGAGCGCTTCCAGGTTGTCCAGGTCCAGGCCGGCCGCCGCGCCCTCGAACCGGCACGGCCCGGAATAACAGCGCAGGATCAGGGCATCGTCGCCGGTCTCCGGGCTGGCGCCGATCAGGTACTGGACTTCGCTGAAGCCGCTCAGCCGGAGATAGCCCAGCGGCGTCGTCACGCCGAACGCAAACCCGAACAGGCTCAGGCGCAGACGGCCGGCCTCCAGCTTCAGGCGGGCCGTCTCCGGGGCGACGGCCGCCTCCAGGACCAGCGCCGTGTTGGAGCTCAGGCGGACCAGCGGCCCGGCGCTGAACGCCACCTGGACCAGCGAGTTGTCGGCGCTCTGCACGCGCGTGCCCACGCCGACGATGTCGCCGTTGCGGGCCGCCTCGAGCGGGCCGTCGGCCGCCGCGATCTGCACGTTGTTGTAGACGTCCTGCAGCGTGGCCTCGCCGGATATCACAGCCGGCCCATTGCAGGCGGCCGCCAACAACCCCAGCAGGGCCAGGCCCCCCAGGCCCGGCCAGCGCCCATGCCGATACGCTGTCCCTCTCAAGCGTGACATGTCCACACATCTGCTCTGCACAATCCGCGCACCCTGCGGCTGGACGCGGAGCCAGCCGGGCCTATTGTACCCGCGGCCCGCCGGCGGCCTCAGCGCCGGACGACCGGCAGGAAGACGAAAAACGGCGGCCCGCCGGTGACCGGGATTTGCGAGCCGCACAGCTCCAGGCCCCAGGCGTTGAGCGTGCCCGTGTCGCCGCCGGCCGTGTCCACGATCTTGAGCTTCCAGGTCCCGGCCGACGCTTTGCCGCTCAGGACGGCGAAGGTGTTGGGCGTGGGGTTGGGCCGATAGGTGCCGGTCAGCGGCGGCGTGGCGCCGGTCAGGTACGGCCCGGCGTCGTTGAAGGCGGTGTAGATCAAGTTGTCGGCCGGACCGCCGAACTTGTTGAGCAGCACGATCGTTTGATCATCCGGCGTGATCAACGAGATCACCAGGTCGCTCATGTAGGAGTGCGCCAGGTGGTCAATCCGCACGCTGATGTCGGTGATGAGCACCCCCGGCCCGGGGATGACCAGTTGCGAGAGGACGCCGGCCGGCAGGTTGTCCGGGATCGCCCTGGGCACGTCCGTGCTGTTGAAGATCGTACAACCGGCGCGGGCGTCGTCGTTACCGATGATCAGCTTCGCGCTGGTGTCGGTCCCGGGCGTGGCCTGGCTGTCCCCGGGGAAGGTCAGGGTCAGGTTAAGCGCCTCGGCGCCTTCATAAACGGCATCGTCCACCAGCGGCACGCTGAAGGTCCGGCTGGTGACGCCGGGCGGGAAGACCAGCGGCCCGCTGACGGTCGTGTAATCGCTGCCGGCAGTGGCCGTCAGGCTGCTCGTGGCGTAGTTGACGGTGGCGGTGACGGCGCTGGCCGGCGAGAGTGTCACCGTGATGACGGCCGGGCCCAGGTTCTCGCCGATGGTGTAGGTCGGCGCCTGGAACTGGACCCGCGGCGGGCTGTCGTCGTTCAGGATGGTCACGGTGGCCGTGGCCGGCGTCCCCAGCGTGCCGCTGACCGGCGCGGACAGGGCGATGAAGAAGGTCTCGTCGTTCTCGTAGGTCGTCTCGTTGGTGATGGCGACCGTGAACGACTCGCTCATGTCGCCCGGCGCGAAGGTCAGCGTCCCGGTCCTGGCCGCGTAGTCGGAGCTGGCGACGGCGGCGCCGTTGCTGGTGGCGTAGTTGACCCGGGTGGTCAGGGCCGTCGCGCCCGTCAGACTGACGGTGACCGTAATGACACCGCCATTTTCATTGACCTGATACGTCGCGGCGCTGAAGCGCAGCACCGGCGGCGGTTCGTTCTCGACAATGGTCACGATGGCCTGCCCCGGCGAGCCGAGGGTCGCGCTGACCGGGCTGCCGAGCGTGACGGTCAGGGTCTCGTCGCCTTCATACACGCTGTTGTCCAGGATCGGCACCGTGAACGTCTTGGCCGCGTCGCCCGGGCCAAAGGTCAACGCGCCGCTGCTGGTGGTGTAGTCGCTGCCGGCCGCCGCCGTGCCGGCCGCCGTGGCGTAGGCCACGGTGGCGGTGACGGCGCGGCTGCCGGTGATGGTGGCGGTGATCACGGCCGGGCCGGCGTTTTCGACTACGCTGAACGCCGACGCGCTCAGGGTCAGATTCAGGGATTCGTTCCCTTCGTACACCGTGTCACTGATCACCGTGACGCCGAACGTCGCCGTGGTGGCCCCGGGCGCAAAGCTCACGACGCCGGCGGCGGCCGTGTAATCGCTGCCGGCCAGCGCCGCGCCGTCGCCGGTGTTGTAGGCCACCGTGACCGTGAAGGCCGACGGGTTGCTCAGCGTCGTGGTGATGACGGCCGCGCCGGCGCCTTCGCCCGCGCTGAACGCCGTCGGGGCGAACTGGACGGCGGGCAGCGGGTCGTCGTCCTGGATATTGATCGTGTGAATCTGATTGCTGCTGCCCAGTTGCGCGTTCACGGGGTTGCTCAGGCCCAGGGTAAACGCCTCTCCGGCCTCGTAGACGTTGTCGTTGAGCAGCTGGACGTTGAACGAGGCGCCGAAGTCGCCGGGCGGGATCACCACCTGGCGGTTGACGGCCGTGTAGTCCTGGCCGGCCAGGGCCGCGCCGTTGCTGGAGGTCACCGTGACCGTGATCGGCGCCTGCGCCGGGCGGTTGACGCTGACGGTGACGATGGTCGAACCGGCGTTTTCGCCGACGGTCTGGGACGCGGTCAGGAAGCGGATGGTGGGCGGGCCCTCGTTGTCCACCAGGTTGAGCGTGGAGGGGTTGGGCGCGCCCAGCACGGCGTTGCCGGGGCTGCTGAGGGTCAACGTCACCGTCTCGTCGCCGCCCGGCTCATAGACGTCGTCGAAGAGCGTCGTCACCGTGAAGGTCTGGGTGGTGGAACCGGGCGCGAACGTCAGCACGCCGCTGGTGTTCAGATAGTCGGAGCCGGCCGTGGCCGTGCCGGCGCTGGCGGCGTAGCTCACCGTCGCCGTGAAGGCCGACGGGTTGCTCAGGGTGGCCGTAATGACGGCCGAATTGTCGCCGCTGCCGGTATCCTCCACTACGGCGTAGCTGCTTTGCTCGAACCGGACCGCCGGCACGGGGTCGTCGTTGAGCACGGTGACCGTGGCCGAGGTCGGCGCGGCCAGGGTGGCGTTGGACGGCGAACTGATCAGGACCGTGAAGGTCTCGTCCGCTTCAAACGTGCTGTCGCCGTTGACGGGGACCGCGAAGACGGCGCTGGTCGCGCCGGGCGTGAACGTCAGCACGCCGCCGACGGCGACGTAGTCGCTGCCGGCCAGCGCCGTCCCGTTGCTGACCGCATAGTTGACGGTGACCGTCAGGCCGGAGGGCGCGCCGAGGCTGGCCATGATGTTGGCCGGGCCGGCGTCCTCGCTCAAACTGTACGCCGCCGCGCTCAGGCTCACCGTCGGCGGCGGGTCGTTGTCGGTGATCGTGATCGTCTGCACGGTCACGCCCGCCAGCGTGGCGTTGGCCGGCGCCCCGAGCGTGACGACCACGGTCTCGGGGTCCTCGTCCAGGGCGTCGTCCACCACGTTGAAGGTCAGCGAGGCAGACGGGCTGCCGGCCGGGACCGTGAAACTGCCGGCGGCCAGGTTGTGATCCGCCCCGCCGCCGAGGGCCGCGCCGGAGACGGCGTACGGCACGGTCACGGTCAGGCCGGAGACCGCGCTCAGGTTGACGGTGACCGTGACGGTCCCGGCCGCCTCGCCGACCGTTTGCGCGGCCGCGCTCAGGCCCACCGTCGGCGTCGGGTCGTCGTCCAGGATCACGCCGGCGGCGCGGCTGTTGCCAAGCTGAACGAACTGCGGCGCGCTCAGGTCCAGGAACAGGGACTCGTCGAGTTCATCGAGCATGTCGCCGGCGACGGCGACCGAAATCACGCGCACCGTCTCGCCCGGCGCGAAGTTGAGCGCGCCGGACTGGGCGGTGTAGTCGAGGCCGGCCTGGGCCGTGTCGTCGGCGGTGGCGTAGGTGACGGTGATGGCGCGCCCGCTGGCGGCCGAGAGTGTGGCCGTGAAGGTCAGGGTCGTGGGGCTGTTCGTCTCAGCGACCACGCCGCCGGTCAGGGTCAGCGTCGGCTCGGGGTCGTCGTCGTTAATCGTGCCCACGCCCCGGGCGGTCACCAGGTTCGCATTGACGGCGTTGCTCAGGTCGACGGCGAAGGTCTCGTCGGCCTCGTCGAGCGTGTCGCCCTGGACGGTGACGGCGATGGGCGCGGTCGTGCTCCCAGGCGCGAAGGTCACCGTCCCGCTGACGGCCGTGTAATCCGCCGGCGCGGTCGCCGTGAGATTGGCGGTGGCGTAGCTGGCGGTCACCGTCCGGCCGCTGGGCGCGGACAGGCTGACCGTGAACGTCAGGAGGCGCGCGCCGGCGTCGCCTTCGGCCACGGCCACCGAGGTAATCGACAGGTCGGGCAGCGGGTCGTCGTCCAGGAGGGTCCCGACGCCCTGCCCGTCCAGGAGCGTCGCATTGGCCGGGTTTTGCAGGCCCACGACGAAGGTCTCGTTGTCTTCGTCGAGCACGTCACCCTGCACGGAGACCGTGATGGTCTGGGTGGTCACGCCGGGCGTGAACGTCAGGACGCCGCTGGCGGCCAGGTAGTCGGCGGCGCTGGCCGTCACGTCGGAGGTGGCGTAGGTCACCGTGATGGTCTTGGCGCTGGCGGCTGAGAGGCCGACCGTGAAGACCAGGTCGGTCAGGCCGCCATTCCCCTCGGCCAGCGACACGTCGTTCACCGACAGGCTCGCCTCGGGGTCGTCGTCCAGGATCGCGCCTACCGCCTGCAGGTCCGGCGTCAGCGCGTTGGCGGCGCCGGTCAGGTTGACCAGGAAGTTCTCGTCGAATTCGTCGGTCGAGTCGTTCAGGACCGTCACCGTGAGCGTGCGCGTGGTCGTGCCGGGCGGGAAGGTCACGGTCCCCGTGGCCGCGGTGTAATCGTTCGCGGCGACCGCCGTCCCGTTCGCGGTCGTGTAATCCACGGACACGGTCCGGCCGCTCGGCGCGGACAGGGTCAGCGCGAACACGGCGTTGTCCGCCTCGGGCGTCGAGGCATCGGCGAAGGTCAGCGTCGGCGGATCGTCGTTGTCCGTGATGGTGATCGTCTGGGTCGTGGTCACGCCCAGCGTGGCGTTGGTCGGCGTCCCGAGGGTCAGGCTCACGGTTTCGCCGTCCTCATCCAGGAGGTCGTTGGTCACGTTGAACGTCACCGACGCGGACGGGCTGCCGGCCGGGAGGGTGAAACTGCCCGCTGACAGATTGTGGTCCACGCCGCCGCCGGTCGCGGTGCCGGCGACCGTGTAAGGCACCGTGACGGTCCGGCCGGAGACGGCGCTCAGTTCCAGCGTGACGGTCACGGTCCCGGCCGCCTCATCCACCGTCTGCGCGGCCGCGCTCAGGCTGACCGTCGGCGTGGGGTCATCGTCGTTGATGGTGATCGTCGCCCCGGACGGCGCGCCGAGGCCCGCGCCGGACGGCGCGCCGAGCTGGACGGAGAAGGTCTCGTCGGCCTCGTCCAGGCCGTCGCTGGTGATCGCCACCGTCGTCGTCGTCAGGGTGGTCCCGGGCGCAAAAGTGAGCGTGGCGCTGAGGGCGGTGAAGTCGGCGGCGCCGGCGGTGCCGGGGGCGGAGGTGATCGGCGCGGTCACCGTCGCGGCCGACGGCCCGCTGAGCGTGGCCGTAATCGTCGCGCTTCCCGCGGCCTCGCCCACGGCGACGTCGCCGCTCAACTGGACCGTGGGCTGAGTCTCGTTGTCCGCAATCGTGAAAACGGCGCTGGACTGGGCGCCCAGCGTCCCGCTGACGGGGGCGCTCAACGCCAGCGTGAACGCCTCGTCGCCCTCATAAAGATTGTCGTCCGTGATCGCCACCGTAAACGTCGTCTGGGTGACGGTCGGCGCGAAACTGAGGACGGTGTTCACCGCCGCGTAATCGCTCGCCGCGCTGGCCGCGCCGTCGGCGCTGGTCACCGTCGCCTGGGTGGTGAAGGCCGAGGCCGTCGTGAGGGTGGCCGTCACCGTCGCAGTCCCGGCCGTTTCGGCCGCGCCGTAGCCGGCGGCGCTGAACTGGATCGCGGGCTGCGCCTCGTCGTCCACCAGGGTGAGCGTGGCGACCGAGTCAGCGCCCAGCGTCGCACTGAGCGGATCGCTCAACGTCAGCGTCAGCGTCTCGTCGCCTTCATAGAGGCCGTCGTCCGTGAGGGGGAGCGTGAACGAGATGGCCGAGGCGCCGACCGGGATAGAGAGCGTGGCGGAGAGAGGCACATAGTCGGCGGCGGCGCTGGCGGAGCCGTCGGCGCTGGCGACCGTAACCGTGAGCGGGTCGGCGGCGGCCGGCTGCACGGTGACCGTGAGGATCACGCTTCCGGCGGCCTCCGGGGCGCTATAGGCCACGGCGTTGAACTGCAGGGTCTCGCCGGCGGCGTGGACCGGCAGGGCCCGGGCCAGAACGCCGACCAGGGCGGCTACCAGGCCGAGCGCAGAACCGGTTGCCAGGGTCAGGGCCGCAAGCCGAGAGGAGGCCGACTTTTTCATAACTTTCACCAGCCATAATGAGCGAGAGGCGTTCGGTTTTAGTATCAGGCGGCAGCAGAAGGGCGACAATGGGAAAAACGGTTGACAAAAGGTAAAGGCCCGCCTGGAAAAGGCGACGCCCCCAGCATTCTGAGGGCGTCGCAGGCCGAACCGAGGCCCACAAAACTCGAAAAACGACCCTTCGGTCAGCGCGCTCGTTTCACGGCCTTGATGGCGTCGTTGAAGCGGTTGAGCGTCTCGTCAATGTCGGCTTCGGTGTGGGCGGCGCTGAGGAAGAACGGCTCGCGCGGGTCCGGCTCGATATCGACGCCGCGCTCGCGCAGGGCGTAGGCCATGTCCACATACATCTGGAAGTTGGTGTTGGCGACGTCGCGGTACTCGCGCGGTTTGGGGACCTTGGGCTCGAACATCAGGCCGAACACGGCCGGGGTGCCGCTCAGGACGTGCGGCACGCCCTGCTCAGTCAGGATCTCGCCCAGGCCCGTCATCAGCCGCTGGCCGCGCTCGCGGACGATGTCCAGCGCCCCGTCGTTGAGGATGGCGTCGGTGACGGCCATGGCCGCCGCCATGCCGACCGCGTTCCCGCAGTAGGTGCCGCCCTGGGTGACCTGGGCCATGGCGATGATGTCCATGATCTCGGCCGCGCCGCCGATGGCCGCGATGGGGAAGCCGTTGCCCAGGCTCTTGGCGAAGGTGTACAGGTCGGCCCGGACGCCGAAGTATTCGGCCGCGCCGCCGGGCGCGATGCGGAAGCCGGTCTTGACCTCATCGAAGATCAGGACGACGCCGTGGCGCGTGCACAGGTCGCGCAGGTGCTGGAGGTAGCCGGGCTCGGGCATCAGGCAGGAGGCGTTGCCCATCAACGGCTCCACCAGCAGGCCGGCCACCTCGTGGCCGCGGTCGCGCAGCAGGCGCTCGGCCATCTCGAAATCGTTGAAGCGCAGGATGTGGACCAGTTCGCGCGCGGCGGCCGGCATGCCCGAACTCTGGGCCACCGGCAGCGGGCTGCGCGGGGAGCCGCCCGAGTTGTAGGCCATATTGGCGGTGGACCAGAGCGCGTAATCGTGGTTGCCGTGGTAGGCGCCCTCGAACTTGATGATCTTCTCGCGGTTGGTGTAGGCGCGCGCGATGCGCACCGCGTGCATGGTGGCCTCGGTGCCGGAGTTGGCGAAGCGCACCTTCTCCACGCCCGGGTGCATCTGGATGATGCGTTCGGCCACCTCGATCTCGAGCGGGTGCGTGTGCGCGTACAGGTTGCCCAGCGCCAGCTGTTCGCTGATGCGCCGGTTCACGCGCGGGTCGGCGTGGCCCAGGATCACCGGGCCATAGGCCAGGCGGTAGTCGATGTACTCATTGCCGTCCATATCCCAGACCCGGGCGCCCTGCCCGCGCTGGATGACGAGCGTGTTGTCGCCGGTGTAGCGGAAGTTGGAGGTCACGCCGAGGGGCATACAGCGCCGGGCGCGCTGGTGCGCGGCGGTCGTTTGCGTGGTCACGTAAGCCATGAGGGATGCTCCGTTTCACCTAACAGAAGGAATTCGGTTTTCGGTCGGATGAGCGAGGCGGAAGGACGAAGGAGCAGAGGCCCGCGGGCGCGGGCTAGCCGTCGCCGGTGGCGCGCTTACGGAGGGCGTTGAGCTTCTGTTCGTACGAGGGGACCATCAGGCGCTGACGCGGTAACATATTCTATTTTAGCCAATCTGGCGGCGGTCAGGCAACAGGACTTTGCACGCGCCGCCGCCCGGGCTGTGACAGCGCGCACAATCCGGGCGGCGGGCGCCGGCGGCGCCGGGCGGTCGGAGGGCTATTTGCTGGCCCGGACCAGGCGGGCCGGGGCCGGCGCGGTGTCGTGCAGGCGCCGATAATAGTCGTCCAGCCAGCGGTTGGACCAGCCGAACAGCGTGGAATCGCGCACGATGGCCGTGACCTCTTCGCGCGTCATCTTGACTTCGCCCATCAGGACGCTGACGTTGTGGCGGCTGATGGCCAGGGTGCGGACGGCGAAGAGCAGCGGCCAGATACAGGCCAGGCGCAGGGCGTGCAGCCATTGCGGCAGCGCCTTGACGTAGGCCAGGGCCGAGCGCAGGTGACGCTCGGCCTTGTCGGTGAGCATGTCCAGCACCTGCAGGGCCTGAAGCTGATAGGCCGGGTCGAACAGGTCGGTCCGGCGCAGGTCCACGGCGGCGCAGAAGCTCTCCGGCACGTAGATCCAGCCGCGTTCATAGTCCTTGCGCAGGCCGCGGATGACGTTGACCGTCTGCAGGGCCAGGCCAAACTCGCGCGCCAGCGGCATCAGCACGCCGAGCTTGGAGCGCACGAAGCCGGAGTACCAGGCGAAGACCTCGGTGACCAGGTAGCCCACCCGCCCGGCGACTTCGTGCATGTAGTCGTCCATATCGCCCTCTTGCGGGATATCCGGACCGCGCGAGACCCAGCGCGCCATCCCCTGGGTGGAGTTGCGACAGTGGACGAGGATGTGGTTCTGCAGCGCCGGCGGCAGGCGGTGCAGGGCCGCCAGGATCGCGGGCGCCTGGCGCGCGGCCTGGGCGTCGGCGTCCTCGGGTTCGCGGTCCGCCAGGGCCGCCACCAGCGCCTCCGCCGGCGCCGCGCCGGCCAGGATGCGGTCCCACAGAGCCAGCAGCGCCACCTTGCGCTCCGGCGGCATGTAGTCGTTGTCTTCCAGGAAGTCCGAGACGCGCAGGATCAGATAGGCCAGGCACAGGGACTCGCGCACCGGGCCGGGCAGGCGCTCGATCGACAGCGCAAAGGTGCGGCTGGTGGCGCGCAGCAGGGCGTATTGATTGAAGGTCATGACGCTCTCCCTCGGTGATTCAAACACCCGGCGGCGGACGAGGTGACGGCCAAAGAGGGACGGCAGACGAAGGCAGCCGGTCAGCCTTCTTCGTCGGTCGCGCGCAGCAGCGCCCAGACAAACTGCTCGGTCCGCGCCACGGCGTCCGCATCCACGTTGGCGAAAACATCCTCGGGATGGTGCCAGTTCGGGATCCAGCCGTCGGCCGTATAACCGACGAAGCTCAACGCATCCAGGCCGGCGTTCAGGGCCGGCATGCCATCGGTGTAGGCGCCGCGCTGGACGGCCGGACGCGCGCCCAGCTCCGGCCGGGCCTGCGCCAGCCGGTCGGCGCGCTGGATGAGCCGGCCGGCGTAGGTCTTCGGCAGGACGATGCCCTCGCTGCGCAGGTACACCGGTCCCGTGCCGGTCCCGGCGATGTTGTCTACGGCGATCACGCCGTCGAGTTGCGACGCGTGGCGGCGCACGAAGTCTGCGCTGCCGTTGGCGCCGACCTCCTCACAGCCGGTCGCCACGATCCAGACCTCGGTCCCGGCCAGCGGCTCGGCTTTGAGTCTCTCGGCCAACGCCAGGACCACGCCCACGCCGGAGGCGTTGTCGTTCGCTCCGGCGGTGATGGGCGTGAGGTGCGCCTGGACCACCAGGGCGAACATCGCGGCCACGGGCGCGGCGGCGGCGAGGGCCGCGACGCGCAACGCCTCGGACGGGGCCGCGACGCCGGCGATGAAGATCGCGCACAGGGCCGCCATCGCCGCGACGCACACGGTCGAGAGGACCCGGTAGGCGGTGAAGGCGCCGCGCGAGCGCCAGATCAGCGGTGTGCGGTGGGTGTCGACGTGCGCCAGCAAGGCGATCCGGCGGCGCGGCTCACCGGCGGCCGGGACGACGGCGACGACGTTGCGGCTCGGCTCGGCCGGGAGGAACCAGCGCAGCGGGTTGTCGTAGCCCGCCGACTCCGCCAGGGCCGAGGCCAGGGCCAGCCCCCCCAGGACGGCGGCGGCCAGCGCACCCGCGCTCGCATTCGACGTGCCGCCGACGAGCCAGAAGAGGGCCGCGGCCAGCAACATCAGGCCCAGGCCCAGGCCGAAGGGCAGGTAGGCCGAAGTCACGGACCGGAACGGCTCGGCGCGCGCCGCCAGACCCAGCGCTTCCAACTGCGCCTGGACATAGTCGTGGGCCGCGCGCTCCTGAGGCGTGGCGCTGCCGCGCGGGCCGAGGGTGACGGACAGGTGTTCGATGTGTTTGAGGGCGGTGTCGCTCATGATCATGATGGTAAAAGTGGAAACCGGCGACGGGATCAGGGCCGATCGGCGCCCGGTCCGGGCATCAGGCCGGCCACCTGAATCTGATAGCCCTCGCCGGTGTCACGCACCTCGTGATGGACGATGAGGCGCTTGTCGTCCGGGTACAACTCCTTCTTGCGCCGGCACAAGGCATCCAGGATCTCGTTAAGCGGCCGGGTCTCTGCGGCCGTCTGGCCCCGGCCAAACTCAATGCGGGCCTTGAGCAGCAGCCGGGCGCCGTCCTCCGGGCCGGCGGCGTCGGTGTTCCAGGCGATGACGCCGAGCATCGCCAGCAACTGGAGGCCCTGCAGGTCGAGCTCCGGCCCGTGGTAGGGCTCAATCAGTTTCTCCAGCGCCTCCGATAGCTTCCCCGCGGCCGGGGGCGGGTTTTGCACCGGCAGCGAGCCGAGCTGGCGGCGGACCTGGGCGGCAAAATCGGCGGTTACGGACGGGTCGGCTGGGCGGCGGCGTTTGCGGCGCATGCTTACACCTCGTCGGCGCGCTTGTCCAGGAAGCCGCGCGCGAAGGCGACAAAACGGTAGACGTCCGCGAACGTGGTCGCCAGGCCGATCGAGACGCGCACGGCCCCGGTGCTTTTGTCGTCGATGCAGCGCCGGAACTCGTCCAGCGTCATCCGGTCGTGCGTGATGAAGCACGCGGTCAGCTCCTCGGCCGAGATGCCCAGCGCCAGCTCGCCGCCGCCCGGGTTGCAGAAACAGCCGGTGCGCAGCGAGATGCGCGCGGCGTTGGCGCGGCGCTCCACCAGGCGGTGATCCACGAAGCGCCCGTCGGCGCCGTAGAAGTTCATGGTCACCGTGCCGCCGCGCGCCTCGGTGCTCGTCGGGCCGTAGAGGCGGATGAGCGGCGCGCCGTTCGCGTGGCGCAGGCCGGTCAGCGCCTCCAGCAGCCAGCCGGTCAGGGCCGCGACGCGCGTGTGGATGACGTCCACGCCGATGCGCGCCAGGTGCTGCAGCCCGATCTCGATCGCGGGCAGGGTCAGATAGTCCAGCGTGCCATCCTCGAAGGCCTCCGGCCCCTCGTGGAAGTAGAACTTGTCGCCCTGGACCGAGGCCACCTCGATGGTGCCGCCCGCGAACCAGGGTCGGCGCAGTTTCTTGAGCGCCGCGCGCCGGGCGAGCAGGGCGCCGACGCCGGTGGGGTAGCCGAACATCTTGTAGAACGAGAGCGAGACGAAATCGGGCTGGACGGCGCTCAGGTCCAGGCGGTTGGTGGGCGCGAAGGCGGCGGCGTCCAGCAGCACGTCCCAGCCCAGCGCCCGGGCGCGGGCCACCCACTCCAGCGCGTGTTGCACGCCGGAGAAGTTGGATTGGGCCGGGTAGGCGAAGAGGCAGTGGGATTGGGGGGCGCGCGACTGGAGGTGGGCTTCCAGCTTCGCGGCGTCCAGGCGCAGGTCCGGCGGGACGACCGGGGTGTAGATCACGGCCGCGCCCCTGGCCCGGGCGAACTCGCGGATGCCGTTGACCGAGTTGTGGTTATCGAACGTCAGCAGGTAGCGGCCGCCCGGCGCAAACGGGTAGCTCTCACCGACCAGCTTGAGGGCGCCGCTGGCGTTGGGGGTGAAGACCACGGCGTACTCGTCCGGGGCGGCGTTGAAGAACGCCAGGATCGCGCGGCGCGCGGCCTCCACCCGCTCGGTGGCCGCCAGCGAGGTGGGGTTGGTGGAATGCGGGTTGCCGAAGACGTTCTGGCGCAGCAACTCCTGGTGCAGGCGCACCTGCGAGTCGGCGTACAGGCCGCCGCCGGTGTAGTCGAGGTAGATATGGCCGAGCCGGTCCAGGCGCGCGTACTCCGTCGCGCGCAGGTCGTCCAGCGGGCGGGTGGCCTCAAAGTCCGGGTAGCGCCGGAGGAAGTCCGCTTCGGCGGCGGCGAGCGAGGGCGGGGCGGCTTGAGTCACCATAGGTCGTAGTCACTGAGAGGTCGAGACGCGGAGAGGTCGCTTTTCGAGTTTTGTGTAATTCCTACTGGGAGGGCGCACGGCCGTGCGCCTCAACGCTTTGAGACACCCATCGGGATACGGCCCGCGGAGACAGGTCTATTGTACTCTGTGTCCCCGTGACTCTGGCGGCGCAAACAAAAAGCGCCGGGGTCGGCCTTCCCCGGCGCTCGGTGGACGGACGCGCCCCTACAGCTACAGCACCCAATCCAGCTCTAGCCGCCTGAGCGTCTCGGGCGTCGGGTTGCCGCTGGCCGTGTCCCAGCCGGACAGCTCGTAATACTTGTCGAGCGCGAAGTTGATTTCGTCCTCGCTCAGGGCCACCCCCGCCGTCGGGCCCGTCCCTTGCAGCGCCCGGTAGAACTTCCTGGGCAGCCGGTCGGCCTTCCGGTCCAGGCCCTCGCGCGCGTTGAAGGCGCGCAGCAGGTTCAGGCGCCGCTCGCCGATGGTCATCAGCTCGTCCAGGCTGAAGTCGCTCCAGCCGGTCACCAGCCGGATGGCGTCCACGGTCTCCTGCGGGCCGTACAGCGTCCAGGCCGGCCCCCAGACGAACTGGCACAGCGCGGCCGAGTCCAGGAAGGAGTAGAACTGCTGGGTCTTGAGCGCGAAGCGCACCTTGTCCTCGCCCAGCGAACGCGGCGCCTGCGTCTGCTCGAAACCGAGCAGCTTCAACCGGCCCAGGTACAGGTCGGCGGCGCCCTCCTCGATCATCGGATCATGCTCGGACGACTGGTGATCGGCGCCGAAGGCGTTGACGGCGTAGATCAGGCCCAGCGAGCGCTTGGCCTGCGGCATGTGGGCGGGCGCTTCCGCGCCTTTGACCGTGATCAGGTAATCGTGGCCCTTGCCGAGCTTATCGGCGGCGGCGCGCGAGCCGAGCGCCAGCACGTCCCCGAACCCCTCGCGTTTGGCCAGCAGTTCCAGGGCCCGGATCATGGCGGCGGCGTCGCCGAACTTGAGCGGGAAGCCGATCTCGGCCTCGCTCAGCACGCCGTTCTCGAAGCACTCCATCGCCCAGGCGATGGTCGCGCCGGCGCCGATGGTGTCCAGCCCGTGCTCGTTGCACAGCTTGTTGGCGTAGGCGATGGCGTGCAGGTCCTGGACGCCGCAGTACGAACCAAAGGTGCTCAGGGTCTCGTACTCGGGACCGCCGTGCGTCTTCTCCACCGGGCGCCCGTTCCACTCGGTCTCCACCACGCGCTTACAGTTGACGGCGCAGGCGTAGCAGGTGTCGCGCTCCTTGAGGATGGTCTCGCTCATCACTTCGCCCGAGATCGGCTCGAAGTGCTCGAACTGGCCGGCGTTGTAGTTGTACGTCGGCAGCGAGCCGATGGAGTGCTGGAAGGAGAGCACCGAGGCGGTGCCGTGCACCTGCAGGCCCTTGACGTCGGCGTTGTCGTCCAGCACGCCCGCGCCGGAGCGCGCCAGGGCGTTGAGGGCCTTCGCGTCGGCCAGGTTCAGGCGCTTGCTCTTGCCGCGCACGACGATGGCCTTGAGGTGCTTGGCGCCCATCACCGCGCCCATCCCGGTGCGGCCGGCGGCCCGGTTGGCCATGTTGATCACGGCCGCCAGCGGCGCGCGCTTCTCGCCCGCCGGGCCGACCTGGGCGATCTCGACCTTGTCATCGCCCAGCTCCTGCTTGATCAGCGCGTCGACCTCGGCCGTGGGCCGGCCCCACAGGCCGGCGGCGTCGCGCAGCTCGGCCTGCCCCTCGTTCAGCCACAGGTAGACGGGTTTGGGCGACCGGCCCGTAATCACCAGACCGTCGAAGCCGGCGAACTTCATCTCGGCCGGGAAGAAGCCGCCCATCTGACTGTCGCCAATGCCGTCCACCAGCGGCGATTTGGCGTTGAGGGTGGCCCGGCTCTGGCCGGAGATGGGGGCGCCGGTCGTCGGCCCCAGCATGAGCGTGAGCACGTTGTCCGCGCCGAGCGGGTCCACGCCGGCCGGCATTCCCTTCAGGAGGTAATACAGGCCCATGGCGGAGCCGCCCAGGTATTTGCGGTAGAAACTCTCGGGCGGGTTCTCCACGGTCAGCGCGCCGGTGGTCAGGTTGACATGCAGGATGTTGCCGGTGTAGCCGTTGGGCATGGGTTGGTCCTCGCGAATTGGGATGTGGTTCGGCAACTTATTTTACCGGAGAGGGCGCGGTTTCCGTATTGCTTCTCCGACATAGCGCCTGACCCAGCCGGCCAAAGACTCTGTCCGTGCGCCGGGCGCGCCGCGCAAGCCCCTCAACCGTTCGACAGGCTCACGGCTCAGGGCGAACGCAAATCAAACGCGCAGCGCCGGCCGTCGGCCCGGGCGTCAGGAGGCCGCCGCAGCCTGGCCGGGGAAAGGCCCTAAGGCGCGGGCGCAGGGGTCGAGCGGGAGACGGCCGAGGCCGGGGCGCGCCACTCGAAGTTGTCGAACTCGAAGACGGCGCGCTCGCCGGCGTTGTAGACCTGGATGGCCACGCCCACAGCGCCCGCCGGCAGCGTCTCGTCCTGCGCCTCGCCCAGGTGGAGGCCGTTGAGGTACAACTGGAACCGGCCGCCTTCGGCGGCCACGGCTACCCGGTTGACCTGGCCGGCCTGGATGGCGTCGCTCGCCGTCCACGGGATCAGCGCCTGCCACTCTTCCGCGTTGTAGAGATAAAGCGCATACTGGCCGACGTCGCTGACCTGGAAGTAATAGTAGTTGCCGCGGTGATAGCGAAAGATCAGGCCATAGTCGGTGTCCCCGCTCCCGCTCACCAGGCGGCCGTCCACCGCGGCGTAGAAATCGGTGGTGGCTGTCTCGTTGAGGGCGCGGCTCCACCAGACGAAGCCCTCTTTGGCCTGGACGTCGAACCGGTATTGGCCGTCCGCCACGCTGAGCGTCCCCGTGGCGAAACGGCCATCCGAGTCTTCGGCGAACTCCCAGTCGTTGGCGGGCTCGAAGAAGAAGTCGCGCAGCACCACCGGCCAGGCCGCGAAGTTCGGCGTGGCGGTGGGCGCGGGCGTGGGCGTGGAGGCCGGCCGGCCGACGCCGCAGCTCAGCGTGAGGGCCAGGAGGACCAGGACGGGCGGGAGCCGGCGCGGCATGGGGTCGTTTTTGGGTTGTGTGTTTCCCGGCCGGCGGGGGCGCATGGCCGTGGACTGCGGCCGTTAAGAAACGCTCTCGCCGGCGGGCGGCGGGGCGGCCCCGGCGGGCGGCGGGGCGGCTTCCAGTTGAGCGATCCGCTTCTGCAGTTCGTCGATGGCGCCCACCAGCCGGGCCTGCTCGGCGCGCAGTTCGCGGTTCTCCTGCTCGGCGCGGGCCAGGCGCATGGCCCCGCTGCGCCCCAGGCTGCCGCCGCCGCCGATGTCGAACAGGATGACGAGCAGGTAGCCGATGACGCCCAGCGTGATCAGCCAGGGTTGCCGGGCGATCACCGTGGCGACCGCGCTCATGATGAGCACAGCCCAGGCTTGCCAGTTGAGCAGGAACCAGAGGCGGTTGGGGTTGGGCATGGTCGTCGGGCAGTCAGCGTCGGGGCGGAGGGCCGTCCCAGGATCATTGTTCCGCCGAAATGGCCGTGTAGACGCGCTCGATCGTCGCCGGGTCGCCGGTGAAGGTCTTGCCGTTGGTGCGGTTGGCGACGCGCAGCAGCAGGTCTTTGTCGGCGTCGTCGCCGTAGGCGATGGTGAAGACCTTGATGCCCTCCACATCCTCGCCCGACGGCAGGCAGCCGAACAGGTCATTCTCGGTCCGGGTGCTGGCCGTGTCCTGGCCGTCGGAGAGCACCACGATGCCGTACAGGCGCTTCTCATTCGCGGCGACATCTTCCAGCCGCATGGCCTCCACACGCTCCGCGGCGGCGCAGACCGCGTCGTACAGAGCCGTGCCGCCCTCGGCATACAGGCTGCGGACGCGGTCGCCGAGCGTCTCGGCCACGTCGCCGGCCCGGCCGGCGGGCTGCAGCTCGTTCACGCCGTCGCTGAAGGGCATGACGAAGACTTCGTCGTCCCGCTCCAGCCGCCTGATGAAGTTGGCCGTGGCCTCGACCGCGTTGGCGATCTTGTCGCCCTGCATACTGCCGGACGTATCCACCACCAGGAGGATGGTGGCCTTCTTCTTCGTCTGCTTGAAGACGTCTTTGACGGCGGCGGTGGCGTCGCCGGACGGGCTGGCCAGCGCCGGGACCTGGGCCAGCGTCACGCGCGGGTCGGTGCCGCCCTCCAGCGTCAGCGGCGCGCGCAGCGGGATGGACGGGTCCACCGGGCGCAGGTAGTTGTCCACCGCCAGCTCCTGCTGCTCGCGCGCCAGGATGAAGTCGCGGTACAGCCGGGCGGCCTCCTTCTGCTCGTCCGTCACCCAGTCGGCGTCCACCACGCAGTACGGCTGCTCGGTCCAGAAGGTGCCCTTGGCCGGGAAGATGAAGACCAGCGGGAAGCGCAGCTCGCCGGCGCGCTCGGCGTTGGCCTTCAGGATTTCGGCCTCGCTGGAGTTGATCGCGTGCAGGTAGGACGGGCCGCGCCGCGCCATGAGCGTGATTAGGTCGCGGTTCTGCACGCCGTAGTGATAGGTGTGGAACTCCACGTTGCGGAAGGCCTCGACCACGGCCTCGCTCTTGACGGCCTCGGGCGTCAGGCCGCTGGTCCGGCCCAGGGTGTCGTAGGCCAGCGCGGTCATGATCAGCAGGCCGGAGTTGGAATAGTCCGGGTGCGTGTGCCCGAACTTGAACTCGCCCCATTCGGGGTGGCCGTATTTCGCCCAGCCCTGCGGGTCGGCGGCCAGGTCCACGATGGTGTCCCAGCTGATCGGCTTATCCGGCCAGCCGAGCGCCTCGGCGAACGGCCGCCACATGCCGAAGCCGATCGGCGCGTAGACCGTGGGCTGGCAGGCGTCGGGGACCAGCGGCCGGCCGGTGCGGTCGCGCCAGATCTGGTTGGTCTCGTCGATCCAGCCCTGGTCGCCGGGGCTCCACACGGTGGGCTGGATCTTGCCGCTGAGGATGTCGGTCTGCGAGCCGCCGGAGGTGACGTGCGTGACGCGCACAAAAACCGGTTTGCCGCCGGCGGTCTTGATCCCGGCCGCGTTGAACTTCTCGGTGACGGCGTTCACCCAGTCCTCTTTGGCGTTGGACGAGTAGAACGTGATCTCCACCGCGCCGGCCGGCGCCGCCGGCGTGGCGGTGCCGGAGGCCGTCGCCCCGCCGCCGCAGTTGATGTTGATGTACGGGCACAGCGCCCCGGAGAAGACCACCGAGACGCAGATGATGACGCCGAATAGCAGCGCGGCGGCCACCACGATGACGACCCCGATCCAGCGGTTCTGACCTTCGGTGTACATGCCCATGAACGACTCCTCTATTTGTGCGCCACGACAATGCGGAAGCCCAGGAAGGGGAAGAAATACCCGGCCGGGTAGCCGCGCCGATAGGAGGTCCGCGCCCCGTAGGCCGTGTCGTTGTACGATCCGCCGCGCGCCACGCGCAGGTCCTGGCCGGCGACGAAGGCTTCGTCCGGCAGGGGCGTGTAGACGCTGGAGGTCCACTCCTGGACGTTGCCGGCCATGTCCACGGCCCCGCACGGGCTGACGTCGCCGGGCAGATGAGCGGTGGAGCTGGTGTGGTCCAGGCCGCTCTCCAGGAGATTGGCCAGGCCGGGCCTGAACTCGGCCCCCCACGGCCAGGGCCGGCCGTCGTCGCCGCGCGCCGCCTTCTCCCACTCGGCCTCGGTCGGCAGGCGCACCAGGCGCGTCTTCTGCGCGCTCAGCCAGCGGCAGTAGGCCTCGGCCTCATAGTACGTCACCCCGGCCACCGGATGATCGAAGCGGCTCTCCTGGCTGCGCCAGTCGAACGGCCGCGACCGGTCGGCGCGCCCCCAGCCCAACGCGCGACCCTGCCGCCAGGCCCAGCCCGCCTCGCTCCACCACGGCCGCTCGCTGTAGCCGCCGGCCTCCAGAAAGGCCGCATACTGACGGACCATCACCGGCGCATGCGCGATCTCGAATTCCGCCACCTGGACTTCGCGGCGCGGGGCCTCGCGCGGATGGAAGCGGCTGCCCATCACGAAGCCGCCCGACGGCACGCGGTGCGTCAACCCGATCGAGCCCAGATGGGCTTCCGGGTTGGCCGCGTCACGCTGGACCCATTGCTGGATGAAATCGGCGCCGTCGCTCTGGCTCACGCCTCTATTTTAACACCCAACGCGCCCTCCCCCGGTCGCGCAGGTTGCGCCCCGGAGGAGAGGAGGGCGGGGATCAGCGGCGGATCACGGGTAGGAAGACGACCTGGGCCGGGACGAAGACGGCCAGATATGCGGCGTCGCCGGCCGGCGTCGTGATGACGCGGTTGACGCTGGTATCGCCATCGAGCCAGTGGGTGAAGAGGTACGGGTCGTCGCCGCTGATCTGCGTCAGGACCGGCGAGGCGGTCAGCGCCCAACCCTCCCAGGACGTGATCGTGGCGCCGCCCCAGAGGCGGGTCGGCGGGTCGTTCAGGCTGGCCGACGCCGGGCGGAGATCGACGGCGAGGCCGGCGGGCTGGGTGTTGAAGGCCAGGCCGACGCGCCGCGGCTCGACCGTGCGCGTGACCGTGGCCGCCAGGCCCAGCGCGTCCGTGGCCGTCAGGCGCACTTCCAGAAAGCTCAGCGCCGTCGAGCGCAAATCCTCGGCCGGCGGCGCCGTGAACTGGCCGGTCGCGCCGCCCGCGCTGTGCAGCGGGTGCGTGTGTTCGTTGCCCGGGTTCAGCTCGTCAATGTGGTGCAGCCGCACTTCCCAGGCCAGCGTCACGGCCTGCGCGTCGGCGGCGCTGCCGCTGAGGCCGAGGGTCTGCCCGACGGCGAAGGTCGCCCCATCAGCAGGCTGGGCGATAGCGGGGACGGGTGGGAAGTTGCCCGGCCAGACGGTCACGCTTGCAGGCGGGGAGGCCGAACCGATACTGTCGCGGACGACAAGGGTGGCGGTGTAAACGGCTGGCAGAGCCGCCGTGTAAACATGCGCGGCGGCGGGGCTGCTGGTGGTGGCGGTGACGCCGTCCCCGAACGTCCACTCATACGTCAGCGTGTCGCCGGGGTCCGGGTCGCTGCTCTGTGAGCCATCGAAATTGACCGTGAGCGGCGACGGGCCGAAGGCCGGGTCGGCGGTGAGGAGCGCGGTCGGCGCGCTGTTGCTCAGGCTGATGCGCCGCACCTCGCCGCCGCTGGCGTAGGTGGTGTAGTACAGCGCCTGTGTGGCCCCGAACGGCCCAAAGCGCAGGTGCACGGCGCTGCTGCCGCCCAGGCTGGTGGCGAAGTCTGAGCGCGTCCACTGGTCGAGGCCCGTGGTGGACGTGCGGTTGAGGCGGAAGATCCGGCCGGCCACATAGTCGGCGAACAGGTAGGCGCCCGCATACGCCGGCGGCCAGCCGATCCCGTCCGGCACAAACGCGCCGCCGGTGATGGACGCGCCGACGCTGCGCCCGTACCAGTGCAGCGGGTCGGCGTAGGCCGAGGGCAGATGGCTCGCCGGGTTACAGTTGTTCCCGCTCGGGCACGGCCCTTCGCGCACGTTCCAGCCGTAATCCGCGCCGGCCTGGCCCTCGTTGATCTCCTCCCAGGTGCCCTGGCCGACGTCGTTGATGAAGAAGCGCGTGCCGGCGGCGTTCGGGTCGAACGCGAAGCGGAACGGATTGCGCAGGCCGTAGGCGAAGATCTCCTGGCACGAGCCGGCGCCGCTCCCGCCGGCCGGGTTCCCGCAGCGCCAGGCGTTGGCGTCATTGTAGAACGGGTTGCTGGCGGGCACGGTGCCGTCGGCGTTGATACGCAACACCTTGCCGGCCAGGTTCGTCTTGACGCGCGCCAGGCTGCCGCCCGTCCCGGCGTCGCCGGTCGTGATGTACAGGTAGCCGTCCTTGCCGAAGTTCAGGTCCCCGGCGTTGTGGTTGCCGTTAAGCGACGGGATGCGGTCGAGCAGGACGGTCTCGCTGGCCAGGCTGACCGTGTGATTCGCCGCCAGCACAAAGCGCGAGACGCGGTTGACGGGCATCTGCGAGCCGCTGCACGTGCTCGCGCCGTTGCGGAAGGTGTAGTACAGGTAGAGGTAGTTGTTGGCGGCGAAGTTGGGATCAACCGCGATCCCCAGCAGGCCGCGCTCGAAGTTGGAGCACAACTGGCTGGACGGGAGCGTGAGCGCCGTGTTCAGCAGGGCGCCGGTCAGGCTGTAGACGCGCAGTTGCCCGCTCTGGGTGGTCACCAGCAGGCGATTGTCCGGCGTGAAAGCGATGGCGGTCGGGCCGCCGACGTTGTCGGCCAGCAGCGCGTCGGTGAAGCCGGCCGGCACGGTCTGCGGGCCTTCCGGCGCCGGGTTCACCGGGGCCGCGCCCGCCCCGGCCGGGCTCAGGATCAGGGCCAGGCCAAGCCAGACGGGCAGGAGACCGGGTTTGCGGCGCATGGATCACCTCGCAGAGCGACGGGCCGGCTTCATGGACCTGTATTGTCAAAGAAGACGCCCGGTCTGAACATCCGCAAAACCTCGGAGGCCGGGCTCCATGAAACCTGCAACGGCCGCCGGCCCCCGTCCTCACTCCCGGTCCTCCAGCCACCGGCTCAGCCATTCAAACCCGAACGTCACCAGCACCAGCAGCCCGGCGATGATCGCGCCGCCGCCCATGCACAGCAGTCCGGTCGTCAGCCCGCCCGGCCCGTAGAAGAGCAGGATCAGGCCGCCGCCGACGATGAACAGCACGGCGAAGAAGCCGATCAGCAGATTGCGGTCGGTGATGAACTGGTAGCGCCGCAGGTCGGTGGGCTTGGGAGGTTTGGCGGGTTGATGGGGCATTGGGCGCTGCGCGTATTTCCTGGTGCGTGTTCCGTCTTGAGCCGGCGCCACACGGAACAGGCAATACGATTCTACCGTAAGCGCGGCCGGGTCCCCTGCTATAATCGCGTCGATGGCGTACTCCGGCCTGATCCACCGTTACCGCGATTTCATCCACCTGCCGCCGCATACGCTCCCGATCACCCTCCTGGAGGGCGACACGCCCCTCATCCCGGCCACGCGGCTGAGCGAGGCGCTGGGCGCCGACGTCCGCCTCAAGTTCGAGGGCCTCAACCCGACCGGCTCGTTCAAGGATCGCGGCATGACCGTGGCGATGTCGGCCGCCGCGGCGCAGGGGGCGACGGCCTGCCTGTGCGCCTCCACCGGCAACACCGCCGCCTCGGCCGCCGCCTACGCCGCCCGGGCCGGCCTGGCCTGCTTCGTCCTCATCCCGGCGGGCAAGGTCGCCGCCGGCAAACTGGCCGGGGCCGTGGCCTACGGGGCGCAGGTCATCCAGGTCCAGGGCTCCTTCGACGACGCGCTGGCCCTGGTGCGCGAGATCACCCAGACGCGCCCGATCGCGCTGGTGAACTCGATCAACCCCTACCGACTGGAAGGGCAGAAGACGGCGGCCTTTGAGCTGTGCGACGCGCTCGGGCGCGCGCCGGACTGGGTGTGCCTGCCGGTCGGCAACGCCGGCAACATCACGGCCTACTGGCAGGGTTTTGTGGAATATCACCTGGCCGGCTACGCGCCGGACCTGCCGCAACTGCTGGGCGTGCAGGCCGCCGGCGCGGCGCCGCTGGTGCTCGGCCATGCGGTCGAGAGGCCGGAGACGGTGGCCACGGCCATCCGCATCGGGCGGCCGGCGCGCGGCGAGGAGGCGCTGGCCGCCGCCGACGAGTCCGGCGGCCGGATCATGGCCGTCAGCGACGACGAGATCCTGGCGATGCAGCGCCGGCTGGCGGCGGAGGGCGTCTGGTGCGAGCCGGCCTCGGCCGCCGGCGCCGCCGGTCTTTATAAAGAAGCGACCGAAGGCCGCCTGGACGTGCGCGGCAAGACCGTGGTGTGCGTGCTCACCGGCCACGGGCTCAAGGACCCGGAGGGCGTCATGGCCCGCGCCCCGGCGCCCCGGGTCATCCCGGCGACGCTGGCGGCGCTGGAAAAACTGCTGACGATCTGACGCCCGCTGCGCGCCGTTGCGGTGCGATCTCAGGAGGACCCTGTGGACTATCTCAATCTTGGCAACACCGGCCTCAAAGTCTCACGCCTGTGCCTGGGGATGATGACCTACGGCACGCCGCAGTGGCGCAGCTGGGTGCTGGACGAAGAGCAGAGCCGCCCCTTCATCCGCCGCGCGCTGGAGATGGGCATCAACTTCTTCGACACCGCCGACGCGTATTCCAACGGCGTCAGCGAGGAGGTGACCGGCCGCGCCCTGCGCGATTTCGCCCGCCGCGACGAGGTCGTCCTCGCCACCAAGGTCTATTTCCCGACCGGCGACAGGCCCAACCAGGGCGGCCTGTCGCGCAAGCACATCTTCCACGCCATCGACGCCTCGCTGCGCCGGCTGGGCACGGACTACGTCGACCTGTACCAGATCCACCGCTGGGACAAAGACACGCCGATCGAGGAGACGCTGGAGGCCCTGCACGACGTCGTCAAGGCCGGCAAGGCGCGCTACCTTGGCGCGTCGTCAATGTCGGCCTGGCAGTTCGCCAAGGCGCTGTGCGTGGCCGATCAGCGCGGCTGGACGCGCTTCGCGTCGATGCAGAACCACTACAACCTCGTCTACCGCGAGGAGGAGCGCGAGATGCTGCCGCTGTGCCGCGCCGAAGGCGTGGGCGTCATCCCGTGGAGCCCGCTGGCGCGCGGCTTCCTGGCCGGCAACCGCACGGCCGAGAAGGGCGGGGAGACCGAGCGGGCGCGCACCGACGCCTTCGCCCACCAGATGTATTACCAGCCGGCGGATTTCGAGGTGGCCGGGCGCTGCGTGGAAGTGGCCCGGCGGCGCGGCGTCTCGTCGGCCCAGGTCGCCCTGGCCTGGCTGCTGGGCCGGCCCGGCGTCACCGCGCCCATCATCGGCGCGAGCAAGCCGCATCACCTTGAAGAGGCCTTCGGCGCCCTGGCGATCAAGCTGTCCGACGAGGAGGTCCGTTTCCTCGAGGAGCCGTACGTCCCGCATCGGGTACTGGGACACTGAGCCTTTGATGAAAAAAGTCACCGTCACCGTCCCGGCCTCCACCGCCAACCTCGGCCCCGGCTTCGACTGCCTGGCGCTCGCGCTGAGCCTGCGCAAGACCGTGGAGCTGTACGCCACCCCTCAGGGGCTGGAGATTGACGTGGAGGGCGAGGGCGAGGACCACGTGGCCCTGGACACTACCAACCTGATCTACCGCGCCGCCGAGGCCGTGTTCGCGCAGGTGGGCCGGCGGCCGGCCGGGCTGCGCGTCCATGTCGTCAACACCATCCCGATGGGCTCCGGCCTGGGGTCGTCGTCGGCGGCGATCGTGGGCGGCGCCGTGGCCGCCAACGCGCTGGTGGACGGCCGCCTGTCGCGCGAGGCCCTGCTGCGCCTGGCGCATGAGATCGAAGGGCACCCGGACAACGTGGCCGCGGCCCTGTATGGCGGGCTGACGCTGGTCAGCGCCGCCGACGAAGAGTTGCTGGTGAAATCGCTGGGTGTGCCGCCGATGAAGGTGACCGTGGTGGTGCCGGAGTTCAAGCTCGCCACGGCCAGGGCGCGCGCCGCGCTGCCCGAAGCGGTGCCGCTCAAGGACGCCGTCTTCAACCTGGGCCGCGCGCTCTTCACCGTGCAGGCGCTGACCCAGGGCGATTACGACCTGCTGCGCTTCGCCATGGCCGACCGCCTGCACCAGCCTTATCGCAAGAAGCTGATCCCGGGATTTGACGCCGTGCTCGCGGCGGCGCGCAAGGCCGGGGCGGCGGCCGTGGCGCTCTCCGGCGCCGGACCGTCGCTGGTGGCCTTCGCGCCGGACCGGCACGGGGACATCGCCGAGGCGATGACGACGGCCTTTGCCGCCGAGGGCCTGCCCTGCCGGACCTTCGTCCTGCCGGTGGACCGCCAGGGCGTGCAGGTGCAGATGAGCGTCACCGCTTGAGCGAAACCCCGTCCTTCTCTCACCCCGGCCCTCTCCCGGCGAGAGAAGGGACCGGGGCGAGGGGCTTCCCCGCAAACGCAAAGGGCGACTCGCTGAGTCGCCCTTGCTTTATCAGATCACCGGTTCGCCCGTGGGGGGCGGCGGGGCCGGGGGCGGCGGCGACATCGGCGCGGCGGGCGTCGCGCCGCCGGGAACGTAAGGCTGCGTGCCGAAGCGCGTCAGCGTCACGGCGCCCAGGCCGAGCGCGCCCAGCACCACCTGCAGCAGGCCGCTCAGCGCCTCGCCCCCGAACGGCAGCGCCCCCAGGCCGTGCACCAGCCCGGTCACCAGGAAGGCCCCCAGGGCCGCGGCCACAATCGGGCCCAGGCCGCGCAGTTTGAGCGCGCCCGCCAGCCGCTCGCCCACCAGCGCGCCCAGCGCCAGCCAGCCGAACACCAGGGCCGCCACATACACGATCAGCACGATCAGGCTCACCGGGCTCAGGCAAAGCAGCGTGATCAGCGCCACCAGGGCCGCCAGCACCGGCACGGCGATCAGCGTCAGCAGGCCCAGGAAGCCGGAGAGGATCGGCGCCGTCGCCATGGCCGCGCTCACACGGGCCGTCTGCTCCGGCAGCAGCAGGGCCACCAGCAGGGCCAGCACGGCCACCACCACCGCCAGCACCAGCGCCTGCACGGTGCGGAAGACTAAATTGAGCAGGAAGTCCAGCGGGCCCGGCGTCTCAGGCGTCACCACGATCGGGCGCAGCGGGAAATCCGGCCCGAAACTCTGCGTCTCGCTGCCGCGGACCTCGGAGCCGGCCTCGCGCGCGATCGAGCCGCCGGAGGTGATCAACTCGCCCTCCACCACCGCCGTGCTGCGCAGGTCGGCGTTGCCGCCGAACACCACCACGTCCTCGCCCACCCGGCCGCTCAACGTCACGTTCCCGCCGAAGATCACCAGGTTGCCGGTGACCTCGGCCCCGGCTTCGACCGCGACGTTGCCGCCCAGCACGATCAGGTTGCCGTCGATGGTCTCGCCTTCGGACAGGGTGTAGTTATCGCCGACGATGACCTTGTCTTCGGCCAGGCCGCGGGCCAGGGCGGCCGGCGTCAGCGCCAGGGCCAGCGCCAGAGCCAGGAGGAGAGCTGTCCATAATCGCTTCATGAGCGTAACCTCTGCAGGCCGAGCCTGCGCACAAAATACAGCCACACGCCGGTGATCACGAGCGCGCCCAGGGCCAGCGCCCAGACCAGGGGCGTCGTCAGCGCCTGTTCGCCCACCGCCAGCGCGGCGACCAGCAGCGCGTTCGCCAGCGTCACCACCACGGTCGTGGTCGCCGAGGCGCTGCTGAGCAGAGCGGCCGAGGCCGCCGGCTGGCCGACCAGCTGCGCCAGCGACCAGAGCACGCTGAGCCCAACCGGCAGCACCAGCGCCGCCGCGCCCACCGCCCCGAACCCGAGGGTCAACGCGCCCCAGACAGCCCGCGGCTGGGAGCGCCGTTGTTTGAGGCGGGCCGAGAACCGGCCCGTGAAGCCGGCCCGCGGCGCCGCCAGCGGGGCCTGGGCCAGCAGATGGTCCACCTGGCTCAGGGCGTCCCAGGTGGCCGCGCAGGCCTGGCACTCGTCCAGGTGGGCGCGCAACTCGGCCTGCTGCTCCGCCGTCAAGCTATTGTCCAGGGCCAGGTGCATCCAATCCAGATAGGGCTTGTGGCTCATCGCTTCCATCCCTCCGCCGCCAGCGCCAGCGACGCGGCGCGCTGGCGCGGCGCGCCCGTCATCATCTCGGCCAGCGCGCCCCGGGCCCGGTGCAGCCGGCTCTTCACCGAGCTGACCGTGGCCCCGGTGGCCTCGGCGATCTCCTCATAAGACAGGTCATACCAGTAACGCATCACGATGGCGCCGCGATCCTCGGGCGCCAGCCGGGCCAGCAGCGCGTGGACGGCCGCGCTCTGCTCGCGGCGCGACGCGGTCTCCTCCGGGCCGGGCGACGGCTCGCGCAGGGCGGGGTGCGGGGGCAGGGCCTCGTCGTCGATCGACAGCCACGTCAACCGCCGTTTGCGCAGCAGGTCAATGCAATAGTGGCTGGCGATGGAAAACAGCCAGGTCTTGAACGAGCGCGCCGGATCGTAGCGCCGCAGTTGGGCGTAGGCGCGCAGGAAGGCCTCCTGGGCCGCGTCCTCGGCCTCGTGGGCATCGCCGAGCATCCGGTAGCACAGGTTATAGACGGCGGACTGGTAAGCGTCCACCAGGGGCACAAAGGCGTTTTCATCGCCGGCCCGGGCTCGGGCGATGTAGTCTTGTTCGGTCACTGCCTGGCCTCAGCCGCCCGCCGGGAGAACCGAGTGCGCCGGCTGGCATCTGCTATTACGTATTATATTGGTTAGGGTTGCGGCCCGTCGCCGCCGCGACGGGAGGGCGATTTCAGGTACAATCGGCGCCGTGAGCAGTCAGGCGGCCCCGTCCGGCGGCTTGGTCTTGCACCTGCGCGCCCCGACCCTGGAAGCGCTCTTCACACTGGCGGCCCGGGAGATGTATGCCCTGGCCGGGGCGAGCGCCAAACGGAGCGTGGTCCTGCGCCGGCCGGTGGAGGTCCGCGGCGAAGACTATGCCACCCTGTTGCTGGCCTGGTTGCGCGAGCTGTTGACGTACACCACCAACGAGGACCGGGTCTTTTACGAGTTCGCTGTCGTGTCCCTCTCGCCGCTCCGGCTCCAGGCTCAGGTGATCGGAGGGCTGCGAGAACAGGTGGAGCGCAAGCTCAATTTGGAGCTGGGGCTTGAGATCGTCATCCGGCAGACGCCGGACGGGTACGAGACGATCATCCCCTTTTCGGCCGCCTAGCATGACCACCGCGCCCGTGCTCGTGATCGACGATAACCGCCTGACGGCCGACACCCTGGCCAACATGCTCCGGATGCTGGGCTACGTCCCCCGCGTCGCCTATGGCCCGCGCTCGGCCATCAACGCGGTCACCCAGCAATTCCCCAGCCTGATCATGCTGGATATTCAACTGCCGGGCGTGGACGGGGTGGAGGTCTGCCGCTACCTGCGCCGCGACCCGCGCACCGCACACGTGCCCGTCATCGCCATGTCCACCGAAAACCAGCCCGAGACGGTGGCCCGCATCAAGGCCGCCGGCGCCGACGATTTCCTGCCCAAGCCCATCACGCTTGAGGCCCTGGAACCGGCGCTGGCGCGCATTGGGAAAGGCCGCCCTGCCCGATGACCACCCCCCTGCGCTCCGCGTTCGTCATTGACGACAACCGCATGATCGCCACCAGCCTGGTCAACATGCTCCGGCTGCTCGGCTTCGAGGCCTATGCGGCCTACGGCTCGCTGCCCGCCATGCAGATCCTGGGCTACTCGGTGCCGGACATCATCCTGCTGGACATCCACCTGCAGGGCGTCAACGGCGTGGACGTCTGCCGTTTCATCCGCCGCGACGAGCGCCTGGCGCACGTGCCGATCCTGGCCATCTCGTCGGATACCCAGCCGGAGCTCGTCGCCGACATGCGGGCGGCCGGCGCCAACGGCTTCCTCTCCAAGCCGATCGAGATCGACGCCCTGGAGGCCGCCATCCAGGCCGCCCAGCGGGACGCCTTCCTCTCCAAACGCTGAACCCGCCGCCCGACCCGCGACGCCCAGGGTTAGCCGAATCACAACCTGGCCTGCGAAAACGAATTGCCGCACGGAGGCCTCCGTGCTACACTCGCGCCACTCGACACGCCCGAAACGCGCCGCCATCAGGAGCGACCAATCACCGTGCGCATCAAGTTCTGGGGAGTCCGCGGCTCCATCCCCACGCCCCTCTCCACCGAGCAATTACGGGAAAAGCTCTTCCGGGCGCTGAGCGGGGCCGCGGGCGTGAACTTGTCTGATCCGGCCGACGTGCAGGCCTACATCGCCAGCCTGCCCCTGGCCGTGAGCAGCGTGGTCGGCGGCAACACCACCTGCGTCGAGGTGGACACCGGCACCGACACCATCATCATCGACGGCGGCTCCGGCATGCGCGACCTGGGCATCAAGCTGATGGCGCGCGACTTCGGCAAGGGGCAGGGGGTGGCGCACATCTTCCTGACCCACGCCCACTGGGACCATCTGCAGGGCTACCCCTTCTTCCTGCCCGCCTACGTCCCCGGCAACAAGCTCATCTTCTACGCCGTCAACTACAACCCGCAGCTGTACCTCGAGCACCAGCAGGTGGCGCCGATGTACTTCCCCATCCCGCCCAACGCCATGCCGGCGGACAAGGAGTTCGTCCAGCTGCGCGAGGGCGAGACGGTGCAGATCGGGCGCACGGTGGTCTCCAGCCTGGCCCTCTACCATCCCGGCACGGCCTACGCCTACCGCTTCGACGACGGCGAGAGCGTCTTCGTCTTCGCCAGCGACGGCGAGTACAAGTCGCTGGCCGAGGCCAACCTGCGCCGCTACGTGGACTTCTTCGCCAACGCCGACGCCCTGGTGTTCGACTCGCAGTACTCGCTGCGCGACGTGTTCTTAAGCAAAGCCGACTGGGGCCACAGCTCGGCCATCATCGGCGTGGACATCGCCGAGCGCGCGCACGTCAAAAAGCTGATCACCTTCCACCACGACCCGACGCACTCGGACGAGCAGATCTTCAAGATCGCCGAAGCCGCGCGCGAGTACGCCCTGGTGAACGAGCTGAACTTCAACACCGAGGTGCTGGTGGGGGCCGAGGGGCTGGAGCTGTTCCTGGGGCAGCCGCTCAGCCTGGAGGTGCTGGAGGAGCCCAACGAAACCGTCTGGAGCCTGGTGCTGGCCGGGCACCTCAACCAGAAATCGGCCGGCGAGGCGCAGCGCCGCCTGGAGGCGGCCCTGGCCGGGGCGCCGGGCCGGCGGGTGCTGGTGGACCTGACGCTGCTGGCGACGGTGGACGCGGTCGGCGTGAAGGCGCTCGTAGACGCCGCGCGCGGCCACCCCAAGGCCCAGGTGGCGGTGCTGGCGCCGGCCACGCATATCCGCCGCGTCTTCGACCAGAGCGGGGCGGCGGAGACGCTGCGGCTCTTCCGCAACCGCCAGCAGGCGCTCACGGCGCTGGCCGGGCCCGCGCATCTGCGGCTGGCGAACGCCACCATCGGCGGGCTGTATCAACTGGAGGAGCTGCTCTTCGCCGACGAGGCCGGCGTGATCTATCGCGGCACCGACCGACGCGCAAGCGCGCCGGTGCTGGTGCGCGTGGTGGCCGGCCAGAGCGCGGACCCGGTCCGGGCCGACTTCGCCGAGCGCGCCCGCGAGTGGCAGCGGCTGGCGGACCCGGCGCTGGTGCCGTGCCGCGCCGTGGTGGAAGACGCGGCCTGGATTGCCTTCGTCTGCCCGCGCCCGGACGGCCTCTCCTTGCGCGACTGGCGCCTGCAGCGCCCCGCCTGGCGCGACGTGTGGCAGGTAGCGCGGAAACTCTGCCGCGCGATGGCCGCCGTCCACGCGCAGGGCGTCATCCACGGCGACCTGCGGCCGGAGAAAGTCGTGGTCGACAGCGCCGGCGCGGTGCGCCTCTCGCGCGCCCCGCTCTTCCCCTACCCCAACGGCTTCGGGCCGGCCGCTTACCGCGCCCCGGAACAGCTGCGCGGCCAGCCGGCCACGCTGCGCACCGATGTCTACCTGCTCGGCCTGGTCCTGTACGAGCTGCTGCTGGGCGCGCCGGCCTTCGCCGCCGAGAGCGAGGAATTGCGCCTGACGCTGCAACTGTACAGCCAGCCGCAGAGCCCGCGCACGCACTGGCCCGAAATCCCGGAAGCGCTGGAGAAATTCCTGCTGAAGCTGCTGGCCCAGGCGCCGGACGACCGCTATGCGACCGGGGCCGAAGTGGAGGCGGAGTGCGAGGCGCTGACGAAACAGGTGTTTGCGGACTCGCCGGACGGCGGCCGGCGCGGCACCGGGCCGCTGCGAATGGCCGTCCCGGATTGACGCCCCCTGCCGTCAAGCTCAAAACTGAAAGACGTTCTCCCGCAGCGGCACCGTCTTGCGGCTGTAATTGTGGACAAAGCGTTGCAGCCGGCTCTCCAGGTCTTCCCAGACCGGAGAGGTCAGCACGCGCTCAAGCGTGGCGCGGTCCTCGGCCACGAACTCCACCAGGCGCATGGGGTACTGGCCGTAGGCCGTGTGCCAGGCGCCGCCCATCACCAGCCCCATTGATTGCAGCGTGGGCACCATTTCTCCCAGGACGAACTGGAAATACTGGTCCTGGATCTCCGGACGAATGTCGTACGTCAACAGAAATTTGACCGGGTTAGATGGCATATCGTCCATAACTCAACCTGACCTTCCTCGCGCCGCTGGGTTGCCCACGTCACCGGGCCGGCCGCCGCGGCCGCCCCGGCCCGAATAATCTTACCGTTTCTGGCCGATCCGTCCAGAGGCCCGCGATCCGGGCGCCGCACTCCGGGCACGTCCCCTGCGCGGTCAGCCGATAGCTCAAGATGACGTAGCCGGAGCGCTCGATCAGGCGCGCCCGGCAGGCCGGGCAGAAGGTGTGTTCGTGCTCGCCCACCTGGCCGGGCAGGTTGCCGGCGTAGACGTAGCGCAAGCCGGCCGCCCGGCCGATCTCGGCCGCCCGCAACAGGTCGCGCGCGCGCGTGTCGCGGTATTCGGGGCCGGTCATCTTGTAATCGGCGTGAAAGGCGGTGACGTGCCAGGGGATGTCGGGCGACAGCGCGGCGATGAACTGCGCCGCATCGCGCAGCTCCGCGTCGCTGTCGTTGAAGCCCGGGATCACCAGCGTCACCATCTCCAGCCACAGGCCCAGCGCGTGCACCCGGCGGGCCGTGTCCAGCACCGTCTCCAGGACCGCCCCAAGCCGCCGGTAGTTCCGGTCCGACATGGTCTTCAGGTCGATCTTGTAGCCGGCCAGATACGGCCGGAGAAATTCCAGCGCCTCCGGCGTCGCGTTGCCGTTGGAAATGTACACGCACTTCAGCCCGGCGCCCACCGCCTCCCGGAAGACGGCCGCCGCCCACTCGCTGGTGATGAGCGGCTCGTTGTAGGACGAGCCGACGATCTGGGCGCCGTTCTGCCGGGCGAGCGCTATCAGTTGCTGCGGCGTGATCGGCGTCGGCCCCGCCCCGGCCAGCTCGGAGGCCGGGTCGCGCAGGGCTTGCGAGTTGATCCAGTTCTGGCAATTCGGGCAGTGCAGGTCGCAGCCCAGCATCCCGAAGGTCAACGTGTCGGAGCCGGGCAGGAGATGAAAGAAGGGCTTCTTCTCGGTGGGGTCGCACTGCAAAGCGCCGACGTACCCCCAGGGGACGCGCAGCCGCCCGCCCGCATTGAAGCGCACCTGGCAGATGCCGCGCCGGCCGGGCCGGATGAGGCAGCGGTGGCCGCAGGCGTGGCACCGGACCGAGCCGTCGGCGAGCGGCTCATACAACTCGCCGTCGGCGGTCAACGCATCGAGCGTTTGGGCAAGGGTCGAGGCGGCCATCGGCGGACCACCTTTCCGGGCGGAGGGCCCTTCATCCACTTCATTCTATGCCGCGGGTCCGGGGCCGTCAATCCGCTATAATCGCCCTATGCATCCCGGTCTGACCGTGGCCGTCCTGGCCGGCGGCAAGAGCTCGCGCATGGGCACGGACAAGGCCTTCGTTCGCGTCCGGGGCCGCCCGCTCATCGAGGCGATCCTGGCTCAAGTGGACGGTCTGGGCGCCGAGACGATCCTGATCACCAATCAGCCGGACGATTACCGCTATCTGGGGACGCCCCTGTTCGGCGACGTGCTGCCGGATATGGGCGCGCTCGGCGGCCTGTACACGGCGCTCTATTTTTCATCCCATCCCCGGACGCTGTGCCTGGCCTGCGACATGCCCTTCGTCGCCCGCCCTCTGCTCGAGCACCTCATCCGGCTGAGCGCCGACGCCGACGCCGTGGTGCCGCGTCTCCCCGCCGGCCCGGCCGGCCGGCCGGAGGCGGAGCCGTTCCGCGCGGTCTATGCCCGCGCCGCCTGCCTCGGCCCCATCCGCGCCGCGCTGGAGGCCGGCCGGCGGCGCGTCATCGCGTTCTTCCCGGAGGTCCGCGTGCGCTTTGTGGACGAAGCCGAGATCGACCGCTTCGACCCTCAGCATCGGTCGTTCTTCAACATCAACACGCCCGAGGATCTGGAGACGGCCCGCAGATTGGCGGAGGTATGAGCTTCGACCGACTCGGCGACCACCGCCGCCAGCAGGCCCAGGACCTGTTCCGCCTCGGCCGCACGTGCGTCAAGACCGGCGACACGGCGCGCGGGCGCGAGCTGCTCTTGAAAGCCGTCGAGTACGACCGGGACCTCTCCGACGCCTGGCTGTGGCTCTCGGCCACCACCGCCGACCCGGCCGAGCAGAAAAAATGCCTGGAGTGGGCGGTCGCCGCCGACCCCGCCAACGCGCCGGCGCGGCGCGGCCTGGCGCTGCTGACCGGCCGGCTCAAGCCCCAGGACGTGCTGCCGGAGGGCGGGTCGGTCCAGCCGCGCGCGCCGGAAGCGCCGGCCGAGACCGAGGTCCGGCGCACGTTTGAGTGCCCCCAGTGCGGTGGCCGCCTGCGCTTCGATCCCGAGCTGGTTGACCTCAAGTGCGGACACTGCGGCTTTGTCCAGGCCGTGGAAGAGGTGGCCCTGCACGACGGCGCGCATCCGCTGGACTTCACGCTACCGACCGCCCGCGGCCATCTCTGGGCGGTGGGCGAGCGCCGCTTTCATTGCCCGCAGTGCGGGGCCGCCACGCTGCTGCCGGCCGGCGGCAAATCGGCGCTGTGCCCGTTCTGCGGCAACACGGCTCTGGTCGAGGCCCAGGAGGAGGCCCGGCTCGTCCCGCCCGACGGGTTGATCCCGATGGCGCTGGAGGCTGAGGCGGCCTACGCCGCCGTCCGCCGCTGGCTGGGGCGCGGCTTCTTCGCGCCCGATGACCTGGCCCGCCTGGTGCGCGACAAACACCTGCGTCCGGCCTACGTGCCCTTCTGGCTCTTCGAGGCGCAGCTCACCGCCCGCTGGAGCGCCGAAGTGGAGGAGGGCTACGGCCGCGACCGCCGCTGGGTGTTCCGGAGCGGTGATTACACCTTCTTCTTCCGCGAGGAGCTTCAGCCCGGCGCGCGCGCGCTGCCGGCCAGCCTGCTCCAGCGCCTGCCGAAATTCGATCTAAAGAAGCTGGTGGCCTTTAAGCCCGAATATCTGGCGGACTGGCCGGCCGCGCTCTACGACCTGTCGCTGGCCAACGCCGCGCTGCGCGCCCGCGAGGCCATGGTCAAGTCCGCCGGGCTCCAGATCCTGCCGCGCCTCGCGCCCGGCCGCGCCGTCCGCAACCTGCAGGTCTCCGCCGACCGCTTCTCGGGTGAGTTCTACAGGCTCGTTCTCCTGCCGCTGTGGATCGGCGCGTACACCTACCTGGGCCGGACCTACCGCGTGCTCGTCAACGGCCAGACCGGCGCGGTGGCCGGCGACAAGCCGGTGGACGGCGTGAAAGTGGCGCTGGTGGCGGTCGCGGCCGCGCTGATCCTGGCGCTGCTTCTCTACCTCGTGTTCTATTTCGGGTCGCGTTAGCCTCCCGCTCTCCGCCGACAATGATCAGCCGCGCCGCGCCGCCTTCAATCGACACGCAGACCTTCGATCTGCGCGGCGCGCATTACGACCTCGGCCTGGCCCAGGGGGCGCGCACGGCCCGCTTCGCGGCGCCGGCCTGGTGGCCGCCGCCGCCCGGCCTGGCGTTCGCGCGCGCCTGCGCGGCGATCATCCGCGAGCTGCACGCGCCGCTGCTCGACGAACTGCGCGGCTATGCCGACGCCCAGCGCCTGGAATACGACGACCTGCTGCGCGGCGTCTGCCGGTGGTCAATGAAGACGCGGGCGCCGTCCGCGCCCGCCGTTTACCCGGAAGGCGGCTGCTCGTCCTTCGCGCGGGTCGAGGCCGATGGGCACGTGCGCGCCGGCCACAACTACGACTTCTACCCGATCCAGCGCGTGCGCCAGCGGGTCCGCCTGACGCCGGATCGCGGGCGGCCGAGCCTGGGCATGCGCGGATCGGCGCCCGGCGGGCGCTACGACGGCGTCAACGACCTGGGCCTGTTCGTCAGCCTGCACGTCGTCCTGTCCGACGAGCCGGACGAGGCCCGGCCGGGCGTGCCCTTCCACTTCTGGCCGCGCCTGGTCCTGGAGACCTGCGCCAGCACGCGCCAGGCCGTGGACCTGCTGACGCGCGCCCCGCACCTTAACCCGTTCAATTACCTGCTGGCCGACCCGACCGGGGACCTGGCCGTGGTGGAGGCCCATCCCCGCCGGGTCCGGGTCCGGCGCCCGGACGGGGCCGGCCTCGCCGCGACCAACCACTACGCTCACCCGGAGATGCTGGATTTCCAGCGCGGACGTAAACTGACGCACTCGCTCGGCCGGCTTCAGGCGCTGGAGGCCGGCGCCGCCCTCAGCGACCACGCCGCCTCGGTCTGCGGCCACGCCGGCGGCCACACCACGCTCTGGAGCATGCAGGCCGACCTGACCGCCCGCACGGTGGCCTACGCGCCAGGCGCGCCGTGCCAGACCGCCTATCAGCCCGCGCCCTGGCCGGGTACATGATCATGTCCGACATCCGCTCCCGCCTGCAGCGCCTCCGCCCCCGCCAGACGGCGCGGGCCCTCACGCCGGCCGCGGGGCGCGAGGCCCCCTCACCAGCGGCGGCCGGACTGCCGGGCCGCGAGCAGCTCACCGCCCGCGGCGCTTTTCAACTTATCGAGGAGCGCCGCCCGCTCACGCACCGGCACGGCCACCTCCCGTTCGGGGCCCTGCTCGAGCGGGACGCGGCGCTGCTGGCCCGGGTCGCGCGCGCGCCGGCCTTCGCCTCGGCCGACCTGAGCGGGCTGGCCTTCATCGACACGGAGACCACCGGGCTGGCCGGCGGCGCCGGCACCTTCGCCTTCCTGGTCGGCGTGGGCGTCTTCGAGGCCGGCGACTTTGTGTTGCGCCAGTATTTCATGCGCCGCCCGGACGAAGAGCCCGCCATGCTGGCCCAACTGCTGGACGACCTGGCCTCGCGCGCAGGCTGGGTGACCTTCAACGGCCGCGCCTTCGACGTCCCGCTGCTGGAAAACCGGCTGACCGTCAACCGGATCGGCGCCGCGGCGCGCAGCCTGTTCGGGTTGCGCCCTCACCTGGACCTGCTCTTCCCGGCCCGCTGGCTGTACCGCAACCGGCTGGCGTCGTGCGCGCTGAGTTCGCTAGAGCAGCACGTCCTCGGCGTTCCGCGCACCGAGGCCGACGTGCCCGGCGCCCTGATCCCGCAGCTGTACGTGGACTATCTGCGCACCGGCGACCCACAGGACATGCGGCGCGTGATCTACCACAACGCCGTCGACATCTTCTCGATGGTGACCCTGGCCGCGCACGTGCTGGAGGTGTTCGCGAGCGAGGCAGAGGGCGAGGACCCCAAGGCGCCAGCCGCCCGCCCGGCGCGCGACCCGGCCGAGCACCTGCGCCTGGCGCTCTGGCACGACCATGACGGCCGGCCGGCCGAGGCCGAGGCCGGCTACCGCCGCGCCCTGGCCGGGAAGCTGAGCCTGGACGACCGGCGGCTGGCGCTGACCCGGCTGGCGGCGCTGCTCAAGCGCCTCAACCGCCGCGCCGAGGCGGTGCCGCTGTGGGAGCAGCTGGCGTCGTTCACGCTCGACGACGCGCTGCCATGCGTCGAGCTCTCCAAGTACTACGAATGGAAAGCCGCCGACCTCAAGCAGGCCCTGGCCTGGGCCCGCCGCGCCGAGGCCATCATCCGGGCTATGCCCGCCGGCTGGCGCCGGACCGAGGCGCAGGCCGCCATCACGCGCCGGCTCGGACGCCTCTCCCTCAAACTCAACCCGTAAGAGCGCGCCCCCCCGCGCCGCCCAAACCGCCTCGAACCTGTAAGCGCGCGTTCCACGCGCGACCCGCCAGGCCGCACCCCGGCGCTCAACCTCAACAGAATTTAAGCCGCCCTGTAGTATCATTCGGACCACGCCACCCGCTCTGGAGAGGGACAAGCGATGACCACACCCGCCCCGATGGTGAACAACAAACGTGAGATCTTCGGCTGGGCGATGTATGACTGGGCCAACAGCGCCTTCAGCACCACCGTGGGCACGGTTTTCCTCGGGCCGTATGTGGCCAGCCTGGCCCGCGCCGCCGCCGAGGCCGCCGGCACGGAGACGGCCTCGTTCTTCGGGATCCCAATCGCGCCGGACTCATTCCTGCCTTACGCCGTCTCCTTCTCGGTCGGCATGCAGGTGCTCTTCCTGCCCATCCTGGGCGCCATCGCCGACTACTCGCACCTGCGCAAGCGCATGATGCAGCTTTTCGCCTCGATCGGCGCGCTGGCGACCACGGCCATGTTCTTCGTCACGGCCGGGACCTGGTGGCTGGGCGGCGTGCTGTTCGTGATCGCCAACCTGGCCTTCGGCGCCGCCATCGTCTTCTACAACGCCTACCTGCCGGACATCGCCAGCGAGGACCAGCGCGACCGGACCTCGTCCTTCGGCTGGGCGATGGGCTACCTGGGCGGCGGCCTGCTCCTGCTGGGCAACCTGGCCCTTTACCAATTGCGCGACACGCTCGGCCTGGACACCGGCCTGGCGGTGCGCCTCAACCTGGCCTCGGCCGGCCTGTGGTGGCTGGGCTGGTCGGTCTGGACCTGGCGCACCCTGCAGCCGCGCCACGCGCCGCGCGCCCTGCCGCCCGGCGAGAACTACCTGACCGTCGGCTTCAAGCAACTGCGGCAGACCTTCCGCGAGGCGCACAAGTACCCGCACACCCTCCGCTACCTGATCGCTTACCTGATCTACAACGACGGCATCCAGACCGTGATCGCGGTCGCCGCCATCTTCGCCGCCGCGCCCATCGCGCAGGGCGGGCTGGGCGTTGAGACCGGCACGCTGACGCTCATCATCCTGATGATCCAGTTTGTGGCCTTCTTCGGCGCGCTGTTCTGGGGCCGGCTGGCCGGCCGGATCGGCGCCAAGAATGCGCTGATCGTGGCGCTGACCATCTGGTCGGCGGTGGTGATCTACGCCTACTTCGGCATGCAGGGCGAGAGCCGCGTGACCGAGTTCTGGGTGCTGGGCGCGTTCATCGCCCTGGTGATGGGCGGCAGCCAGGCCATCAGCCGCAGCCTGTTCGCGCAGATGATCCCGCCCGGCAAAGAGGCCGAGTTCTTCTCGATCTACGAGATCAGCGAGCGCGGCACCTCGTGGGTGGGGCCGCTGCTCTTCGGCCTGGTGAACCAGTGGCTGGGCAGCCTGCGCCCGGCTATCCTCTCGCTGATCTTCTTCTTCGTCGTCGGCCTGCTCCTGCTGGCGACTTTCGTGGACGTGCCGCGCGCCATGGCCGAGAGCGGCCAGCGTGAGGCGCGGGCGCGGGGCGGCCTGGAGGCGGCGCCGGCCGTGGACTGACTTGCTCTGCCGGCTTGTTCAACCCCGGCAACCTTCCTGATCGCCCGGTAACATTCGTTTGCTCCAGGTCGTATCCCGCTTTGTGTATCCAAGCGTTGGGGCGTGCGCCCCTGCCGGCGGGCAATTACACAAAACTCGAAAAACGCCCCCTGCTCCCTCTTGACGCAAGCGTATAATGTCTGTGGCCCGGTTGCCTGTTCCTCTGGAGGGACCGCATGCCACGGCGCCGTCAGACTGCGTTCACCCTGGCCGGTCTGGGGCTAAGCGGCGCGCTGCTCGCCAGCGCTTGTCTGTTGTTGCCCGACGACGGCGGCGGGCCGCCCACGGCACCCCCCGAAGTGCAGACCGTCATTGCCGCTTACCCGGAACTCGGCTCCTGGGAAGACCGGTTGACCCGGGAGGCTGAGGCGCAGACGCAGATTGCGCGGGCGTACCCCCACGCGTTGACCGCGCGCTTCGAGACCCCGCCCACCCTGGACCCTCGCGGCCTGACCGCAACACTGCCCCCGGCCCCGCAACCGACGTTCACCCCCGTCCCCTGGCTCACGCCAACCCCGCTGCTGCCAACGCTTGACCCCACTCAGCTCGCCGGGCTGTTGCCCGCCCTGCGCCAGGAGATGATCCCCGCCGCGAACGGGCGCAGCCTGACCCGGCTCACCGGCTGGGCCGCGGGGCTCCGTTCGAGCGGCTATTGCCTGGACGGACCGTATCGCTGGCTGGATGACGATCATCTCCTGCTCTACCCCATCACCGGGCTGGAAGAGGGCATGGGCGTCATCGAGTACACGCAGCCGGTTGTGGCGAGCCTGTCCGGGAAACCGGCCTGGCAGCCGCCCACCGACGGCCCGATTTCCGGGTGCGGCCTCCCGCTCTGGTCCGAGGCGCTGTCCGGGATGATCGCCGTAGCCGGCGATGAAGTTGCGCTTTTGACCGCCGATGGTGAGCGCCGGCGACAATTCAACAACACCCTCGCTCCTTATTATGCGGTATCGCTTTCTCCCAGCGGCAAACGACTGGTGACGGGCCTGTCCTGGCATGATCTGGAGACTGGGCAGAGCGTGGAATTGACGCCGGCCGACGGCTTCGAGGCCCACCGATGGTCCTTTTATGCGGCCGGCTGGTCGAAAAGCGAGAACCGGCTCTTCAAGTGTTGTTTCCTTTACGCCGACGCCGTGGCCGGAACCAGCGCTTCTTTTCACGTGGGCCAATTGGCCCTGATCGGGCGGGGCCTGCCGCCCGGGTTCAGTGGGCTGTCAAGCCGGTGGGTCCTGGACGATACGCGGGTGATGGTCGAGTGGGATTTCAGTGACGGCGAGCTTTCGGTCATACCGCTGATCGATCCGGTGGAGCGCCGTTACCAGGATGTGCGCGCCCTGGCCGGGCTTCCCGCCGAAGGCTATTGCGGCGTCCCTTCGATTGCGCCGGACGGGAACCGCCTTGTCGTCGCCTGCGGCGAGCAATACCTGATTGATCTGCGCCGCTTTGCGGCCCAGATGCTCCCCGAGGACTATGCCTTTGTCAGCTGGTCCCCGGACAGCCGTTTCGTCCTGCTCTCCCAGGAGGACAGCCCCGCCGCGCCGCTGAACGCCTACCTTCTGGTGGCAACCGAAAACGGTGAAACGCTCCGCCTCGCCGACTCGCCGTTGATCGCTCCCGCCTGGGCGCCTCAGGGCGCGCGGCTGGCCTTCCTGCGCGCTGACGGACAGGCGTTGATCATGGCCGATCTCAACGCTGCGACCGTCTTTCAGGCGACCCTGCCGGCGCGCGCCCGCCAGGTCGTCTGGGATCGCCAGGGGGAGAGCCTCGCCGTCGTGGCCGAAGACGGGAGCCTGGGGTGGGTGCCGGACCCGGCGGTCGACCGCGTCGAACAGATGACCTCGCCTCTGTCGGAGGTGCGCGACTGGCGCTGGTCGCCCTCCGGCGCGCGGCTGGCCTTTGTCAGCGGACCGGATGTCTATGTGGTGGACATGGCGCGTTAGACAAATTTGCGCCGCGCGCCTACAATCGCGCCATGCCGCTGCAGAATGAAACCCTCCTCGCGGGCCGCTACCGCATCGAGCGCATCCTGGGCCAGGGCGGTATGGGGGCCGTCTACCTGGCCACCGACGAGAGCCTGGGCGTCCACGTCGCCGTCAAAGAAAACCTGAACGTCTCGCCCGAATCCGAGCGCCAGTTCCGGCGCGAGGCCACGCTCCTGGCCGGCCTGCGCCACCCCAACCTGCCGCGCGTCACCGACCACTTCGTGCTCGGCGGCCAGCAGTATCTGGTGATGGACTTCGTGGAGGGCGAGGACCTCAAGGAGCGGCTGAGCCGGCGCGGCCCGCTGCCCGAGGCCGACGTCAAGCGCTGGGGCGCGCAAATCTGCGACGCGCTCATCTACCTGCACGGCCTCACCCCGCCCGTCGTCCACCGCGATATCAAGCCCGGCAATATCAAGCTGGACGGCCAGGGCAACGCCATGCTCGTGGACTTCGGCATCGCCAAGGCCAGCGGCTCCGGCCAGAAAACCACCACGGCCGCCGCCGCCTTCACCCCCGGCTACGCGCCGCCCGAGCAGTACGGCATGGGCCGCACCGACCCGCGCACCGACCAGTACGCGCTGGCCGCCACGCTCTACACCCTGCTCACCAACCATACGCCGCCGGACAGCATGGAGCGCCTGCTCGGCAACGTGCCGCTCACGCCGCCCGACCAGCACCGGCCGGACCTCTCCCCGGCGACCGCCGCCGCGCTCACCCGCGCCCTGGAGCTCAAGCCCGAGGACCGGTTCGAGTCGGTGGCCAAATTCAAGGACACGCTGCTCGGCCTGGCGCCCATCACCCAGCCCACCCGGCGCGCCGCCCCGGCCGAAACGGTCCTGTCCGGCGGCCCGGCCGCCAGCGCCGAGACCGCGCGCGGCGCGGCCCCGACACGCAGCGCCGAAGCCGCCCCACGCCCGGCAACCCCGGCCTGGCTGATCCCGGCCGGCATCGTGGCCGCGCTGGTCGTCGGCGGCGGCGGGATCGCCCTGGCCCTGATGCTGGCCAGCGGCGGCGGCGCGACCGCGACCGCCACGCCGACGACGGCCCCGGCCGCCACCCGGACCGTCGCCGTGGCCCAGGCCACCACAGCGCCGTCGGAGACGCCGCCGCCGCCCAGCGCCACAACCGCGCCCAGCGAGACGCCCCCGCCCGCGCCGACCGAAACAACCACGCTCGCCCCGCCGACCGAGACGCCGACCCTCGCCGCCACCCAGGTGGGCGGCGGCGGCCGGATCGCCTTCATCAGCAACCGCGACGGCCTGAACTACCAGGTCTACACCATGAACCCGGACGGCACCGACGTCCGGCAGCTCACCACCGACCCGCGCGACAAGTGGTCGCCCAACTGGCAGTTGGGGCGGCTGGGGCCGTTCCCGGGCAGCACCTTCCTGGCCTGGAGCCCGGACGGCGCGCAGCTCCTCTACTCGGCCGAGGTCGCGCCCGGCGGCGCCATCGACCTGTGGGTGATCAACGCCGACGGCACCAACCCGGTGAACATCACGGCGCCGACCACGGCCGGCCGCCCGAACGAGAACGACTTCCAGCCGGCCTGGTGCGCGGACGGCACCATCGCCTTCACGTCGCTGCGCAACAATTCGCCGCAGGTGTTCATCATCGAGTCGCTCGAAAACCGGCAGCTCCGCAACTACAGCACCAGCCGCGCCAATCCGCTGGAATACAACCCGCTCTTTTTCCCGGACTGCCGGCGGATGCTGCTCATCTCCACGCAGAACGGCGCGGGCGAGCTGTGGCGCGTCTTCCCGTCGCGCGGCGCCCAGGAACAAATGTGGGCGATCTTCCCGACCTTCCCCGGCGCCAACAACGAGAACAGTTACCGCCTCTTCCTGAGCGAGCTGCCGCAGGGCAACGTCATCCTGGACGCCGCGCTCTCGCCGGATGGACAGTTCTTCGCCTACACCCGGCAGAGCCCGGGCAACATCGGCAACAACATCATCCTCGGCACGGTCGCGGACAGCCCGCTGCTGATGCGCTTCCAGGAACTGACCAACAGCCGCAGCGACACCAGCCCGCAGTGGAGCCCGGACGGACGTTACCTGACCTTTGTCTCCAAGCGCGACGGCGGCAACCCGCAGGTCTTCCGCATGACGGCCGGCGGCACGGAGGAGACTAACCTCAGCCGCAACACCTTCACCGAGCTCAGCCCGGTCTGGCAGCCCCTGCCGCCGCCCTGACCCGCCGGCGTGTTCCTGCACCGCCTCCGCAACGCCGTCGACTATCCGTTGCGCCAGTTTTTCCGCTGGCGGCGAAACGGCCTGCGCCTGCGCAACGAGCCCAAGCACGCCCTCTTCGCCCATCTGCCCGAGGCCGAACGTATCCAGGCCCAGGCCGTCGCCGACCGTCTGCTCACGCATTACCCTCTGCGCCACCTGCACGAACACAGCCGGGCGGCGAACTATCGTGAAAACCTCTTCTATCTGGAATTGCTCGAGCGCGCCGTAGACGCCGTTCATCCGGCTTTGCCGGATGAGCTGGCCGCGGCCGACATCGGCCCGTCGCACTGGTTCTACGTCCAGGCGCTGTACGCGCTCTGGTCCGCCTGGGGCGGCGGAAGCCGCGCCGTCACGCTGACCGCTTATGAGGCCGACGCCTACCGCGTCTACGCCGACTTCTATTCGCGCTGGGACCACGCCCAGGCGCACCGGCAGGGCCTGCCTGAGGACCGCGTGCGCTACGAGCCGCGCGCCTTCACGCCGCAGCCGGGCGCCTTCGACGCCGTGACGATGCTCTTCCCGTTCGTGTTCGAGCGCGACCACCTGGAATGGGGCCTGCCCGGAGCGCTGTTCTCGCCGGACGCCCTGCTGGCCGACGCCTGGACCAGCCTGAAGCCGGGCGGCGTGCTGATCATCGTCAACCAGGGCGAGGCCGAGCACCACGCTCAGCGCCAGAAACTGGAGGCGCGCTCGATCCCGGTCGCCGCCGCCTTCCGGCACGAGTCGCTGCTGTTCCAGTACGACCTCCCGCGCTACGGGCTGGTGTGCCTGCGGGAGAGACCCTGACCCGCTTCCGGCCCCAAGGCCGGTCGGGCGAGCGGCGCGCCTGGCGGGGCCGTATTCCGCTTCCCGTGTAACGCGCTGGGGCGCGCGGCCGTGCGCCCCGGCTGGTGGGAATCACACAAAACTCGAAAAACGACCCTTGCGGCTGGAGGAGCGGCTCCATGTCAGACCTCGCGGAACTCGGAGAGCGCGCTTTCGCCCACGTCTACGCGCTGGCGGCGGGCATTGGCCCGCGGCCGGCCGGCAGCGCCGCCGAGGTCCAGGCCGGTGATTACGTCCTGGCACGCCTGCGCGCCTGGGGCTATCAGCCGGAGGTCGCGCCGGCCCCATTCGCGCCGGGCCCGCGCTTCTCCCCCCTCTACGCCTCGGGCGGCCTGGCGCTGGCGCTGGGCGGCCTGCTGCTGGCGAGCGCCCCGTGGCTGGCGCTCCTCCCCGCGCCCTGGATCGCGGTCCTGCCCGACCTGGCGCGCGATGTGATCCGACGCCGCCCGCGCACGCAGATGAGCCGCAACGTGCTGGCGTATACGCCCGGCCCGGAGTCCGCGCCGACCCTGGTCCTGTGCGCGCACCTGGACAGCGCCCCGGCCAGCGCGTTCGGCGCGCGCCCGCTCCTCTGGCTGCACCAGAACTGGATGTTCCTGGCCCTGCGCGCCGCCTGGGCCCTGGCCGCGGTCGCGGCCCTGCGCCTGCTCGGCGTCTGGCTCCCCGAATTCATTCTTCCACTGGCCGGCGGCGCGGCGCTGATTGCGGGCGGGACGTGGGCCGGGATGGAGCTGATGGACCAGGCGCTGCGCGGCGCGCGCTATTCCCCCGGCGCGCACGACAACGCCTCCGGCGCGGGCGTGCTCCTGGCCGTGGCCGAGCGCCTGGCCGCGCGCGCGCCCGCCCGCCTGCGCGTCGGCTTCCTGTTCACGGGCGCGGAGGAGACCGGCCTGCACGGCGCGGAGGCCGCCGCCGAGGCCCTGCGCGGCCGGCGCCTGGCGGTCCTCAGCGTGGACATGGTCGGCGCCGGGGCGGCGCTGCGCTACGTGACGCAGGACGGCGCGCTGCGGGCCCGCCCGACCGACGACGGCCTGAACGACCTGATCCGGGCGGCGGCGCCGGAGGCGCGCGGCCTGGCCTACCCCCTGCGCAGCGGCGATTTCCTGCCGTTTTTGAGGCGCGGGATCGCGGCCGGCGCGTTGCAGACCAGCGGGTCAGCCGAGGCGGAACTGGCCTATCACACCGTCTACGACTCGGTGGAAGTGGTCGAGGTCGAGGCGCTGGGGCGGACGGCGCAGGCCGTGCTCAAAGTCATCGAGCTGGCGGAAACGCGCGGCTATCCGGAACGCGCGGCGTGAAATCCGGCGCCAGTTGCCTCGATGGCGCCCGCGCGCCCCTCGACACACTCGGGGAGCGCGGGTTTCGCACCGGGGCCTAACGAAGCACGACCGGAAGATAGACATCGTGCAGGGCCGTGTCTACGGCGACGTACGAGAAGCGGACGCTGGCCCGCGCCGAGCCTGTGTTGTCGCCGAAGAACAGGACATTGGGGGTCTCGTACACGTCCGGCGAGCCGGCGAACGCCGTGTAGTCCCGCACCGGCCCGCTAAGGAGCGGCGCCCCGCCGGCGCTCAGGGTGTACGCGGTCGAGGTCAGGGTGAGCGTGTACGTCGCCAGGCCGGTCGTGTCGAAGGCCGCGCCCTCGGCCTGAGTGAACAACCCCGGTTCCGCGCCGCCCTCCTGCGCCCAGACCCGGTCCCGCCAGAAGCCCAGCTCGATCCCCAGCTTATCGCGGCTCAACACAATCACGCTGAAACCCGCACGGTCGTTGCTGGCATGGGTCTCCGTGATGAGCTGCGCCGTGAAGATCACCTGGTAGCCGGCCGCGCGGTCGAGCGTGATCGCCACGGTCGGGCTGATCGTATAGCCGGCCTGAAACATGTCGTTGGCGCTCGTGTCCAGGGTGGTCGCGCCGCCGGCGGTGACCGGAACCGCCGCGCCGAAAAAGAACAGGCCCTGCGCCTCGGGCGGCGTGCCCAAGGCGCCGTCGTAAAGAACATGAGTGACCGGCGCCGCCTCGGCGGCCGGCAAAGGCTGAGAGGCCGAAAGCGCCAGCGCCGCGACCAGCAGAGCCGATATCCAGGGTCGCATCACGCCCTCCTCAGACCGGCGCCGGCTGTCGCAGACGCTGGTTCACAAAGCGCCCGATCGATTCCAGCGCGGCCTGCGCTTCCGGCAGGATGGGCGCCAACAGTTGCCAGACGTGCCACATGCCCGGATAGACCTCCAGGATCGCGGCGACGCCGCACGCGCGGGCGCGCTCCGCCAGGCGCTGGGCGTCGCGCAGCAGCAACTCCTTTTCGCCGGCCTGGATGAGCAACGGCGGCAGGCTGCGCAGGTCGCCGAAGAGGGGCGAGAGCAGAGGGTCGCGCGGGTCGAGATCGCGCCGATAGCCGCGCAGCAGGCGCTCGGCGAAACCGCGCGGCAACAGCGGATCGCGGACGTCAGCGCCCACCGCCGCCGGATCGCCGGTCAGGTCCACGGCCGGCGACAGGCACACGCCGGCGGCCGGCAGCGCCTCGCCGGCGGACTTCAGCGCCAGCATCAGCGCCAGCGTGAAGTTGCCGCCGGCCGAATCGCCGGCGACGACGATCTCGTCCGCGGCGACGCCCTGCCCCCTCAGCCAGCGGTAGGCGGCCAGGCAGTCGTCGAGGCCGGCCGGGAAGGGATGTTCGGGGGCCAGGCGGTAATCAACGGCCAGGACGCGCCGGCGGGTGAGGCGCGCCAGCCGCGCGATGAGATGGCGATGGGCCGCGTACAGGCCCAGCGTCCAGCCGCCGCCGTGCAGGTAGAGCAGGACGCCGCGCGGCGCGGCCTCGCGCGGGACGAACCACTCGGCGCGCGCGCCGCCCGCCTGGACAGGGCTGAGCGCCACGCCCAGCGCGCGCACCCAGGCCGTGCCCGAGAAACGGCGTGAACGCCGAAGGCTGTCCAGCGAAGCCCGATCCATCCACACGGACATCGCTGCGAGACCCAGCCGGATCACCCGGCCCTGCCAGCTTGACATCAGACGCCGTTCCTCAAGGTCTGTTCAATCACGCGGACGGCGGCCGCCACTCCGCCCTCGGCCCGAATCTTCTCGCCCAGCTCAGCCGCGCGCCGGCGCATCTCGGCCTCGGCCAGCGCCCGGTCGAGGGCGGCGGCCAGCGCCTCGGCCGAGAGCTGGAAGAAACCCGGCCCGCGCACGCCGACGCCCAGGCGCGCCAGCCGGTCGGCCCAGAAGAACTGGTCGGCCGCGAAGGGGGTGATGACGGTCGGCACGCCGGCGCGCAGCCCGGCCGCGGTGGTGCCGGCGCCGCCGTGGTGGACGACGGCGGCCACGCGCGGGAAGAGCCAGTCGTGCGGGACCGAGTCGAGATGATAAACGGTGGGCGGCAGGCCCTCGGCTCGCAAGCCCAGCCACCCGGACAGCAGGACCGCGCGCCGGCCGGTGAGGCGCAGCGCCTCCAGCACCAGGCGCTGCAAGCGCTCCGGGTTCTGGTCGTCCATGCTGCCGAAGCCGATGTAGACCGGCGGCGGGCCGGTCTCGAGGAAGCGCAGCAGATCGTCAGGCGGCCGCCAGCCGGCCGGCGCGTCCAGGAACCAGTAGCCGGTCACCTGGTGCCAGGCCGGCCAGTCGTCGGGCGGGGGCAGCACGTGCGCGCTGAAGCCGTAGACGGTGGGCAGCCGGCGCGCGTCCCAGGCCGCGTACGGCCCGCCGAGGGGCAGCGGCTTCAGGCCATGCCGGACTCGCCAGCGGTTGAGGGCCCCGCCGAACAGGACCCAGAACGTCCAGCGGATGATGTGATGAGTCCACGGATTCAGGGCGCTGTGCAGGCGGGCGCCGAACGGCGCGAAGAAGACGTTGGGGAAAGCGCGCGTCGGCTGGAGGGCGTGGACCGGCGCCCAGACATGCGGTCGGCTGAGCGCCTCAGCCGCGTCGAGGGCGCCAAACGGCAGAGTCGAGCCAACGACAGCGTCCGCCTCCTGGACGTCCTGCCAGAAAGCCTCAAGGACTGAATCGATCAACGGGGCGGCGTAGCGCATCAGCGTGATGATCACGCGTAGTTGGCCGCCGCGCCGCGCGGCCGCCTGGATCTCAGGCTGCCGGATGAAATCTTGCGGGCTGAGGGTGTGGCTGGGGGCGTGCTCCAGGCCGGCCTCGGCGATCAGGTCATGGAAGACCGGCGGGGCCGGCATGACCACGCGATGCCCGGCGCGCTGCAGGCCGACCCCCAGCGCCACGTAGGGCTGGACATCGCCGCGCGACCCGGCGGTGAGCAGGACAATACGCATGGGGACATTGTAACCGCACAGCGGTTGCGGTCGTCGTTGTCGTAGGGGCGGGTCTAAGACCCGCCCCTACGACAACGACGACACCCGCGAAGCCGGCAACACAAACGCCACGCGCAATCCGCCGCCGGTCACGTTTTCGGCCGTGATCGTCCCGCCCTGGGCCTCGATCAATTGCCGCGCGATCGCCAGGCCCAGACCCGCGCCGCCCGCCGCGCGCGTGCGCGACTTCTCGCCGCGCCAGAAGCGGTCGAACAGGTGCGGCAGATCGGCCTCCGGGACGCCCGGGCCTGTGTCGGCGACGGCGAGTTCGACGCCGCCCGCGGCGCGCCGCACCGTCACCGCCACCCGGCCGCCGGCGGGCACGTAACGCAGCGCATTGCCGAGCAGGTTGCCGATGACCTGGCTCACCCGCTGCGGGTCGGCCTCCACCATCGGGAGGCCAGGCTCCACATCCACGGTCAGTGTGAGAGATTGCTCGTCGGCCTCGGCGCTGAACAGGCCGGCGGCGCGCTCGGCGAGCTCGCCCAGTTCTACGGGCCGGCGGTCGAAGTGCAACTGGCGCGTCTCGGCCAGGGTGAGGGTGCGCAGGTCTTCCACCAGGCGCTCGAGCGTGTACGTCTCGGCCAGCACGGAGGCCACGTGGTCCTCGTCCGCCGGATAGACGCCGTCCACGATACCCTCGAGCTTGCCGCGCATCACGGTCAGCGGCGTGCGCAATTCATGGGCCACGTCGGCCAGCAATTCGCGGCGCTCGCGGTCGCTGCGCTCCAGCGCGGCGGCCATGTGGTTGAAGCTGTCGGTCAGGGCGCGCAGATCGCCCGGCCCGCGCACCGGCACGCGCGTGGAGAGCGCGCCGCCGGCCACGGCCTGAGCCGCGGCGATCACGTCGGCCAGAGGGTCCACGAAGCGCCGCGCCAGCAGGAAGCCGATGACGACCGTCAGCAGGCTGAGCGGCACGGAGAGGGCGACAACGGGCACGAGCAGGCCGGCGCCGACTGCGAACGCCTCCAGCCAGGGCCGGTCGGTGGTCAGGATCAGGGCCCCGACCGTCTCCCCGCGCGCCTGGAGCGGGAAGCGCAGGTCGCCGGAGCGCGCCGTGTAAACCCGGCCGACCAGCGGCGTGTCCGCGCGCCCGCCGTCCAGCAGGATGCGCCCGGCGTTATCGAGCAGGAGCGTGGCGCGCCACAACCGGCCGCCGTCGCCGGACTCTTGAGCCGTGAGCGGGACGACGGCCTCCACGCCCTCCCAACTGCCGCGCCCCAGGTAATAGCCCTCCAGGGCGCGGTTGGCGGGCGGGCGCAGGAAGACGCCGGTGCGGGTGGCGTCGCCGACGGCCAGCACAAACACGGTCAGCAGAAGCGCCACGGTGAGCGCCACCACCAGCCCCAGGGCCTGGAGCAGGAGCTGGAACAGGCGCCGGCGAATCTGCCGGGCGGAGGTCTGCGGGTCGGGGGCCGTCATCGTGCGCGTCAGCCTTCGATAAACTTGTAGCCCACGCCGTGCACGGTGACGATGTACTCGCCCGGCTCCAGCTTGCGGCGCAGGTTGCGGATGTGCGAGTCGATAGCGCGCTCGTAGCTCTCGAAAGCGACGCCGCGCGCCACGGTCAGCAGCTGGGCGCGCGAGAAGACGCGCCCCGGCTGGGCGGCCAGCGCGGCCAGGATCTCGAACTCGGTCGGCGTCAGGGCGACCTCGCGCACGCCGCCCTCGGCCACGCTCAGCCTGGCCTGGTAACGGGCGCGGTCCAGGGTCAGGGCGCCGGCGCGCACCACGTCCGTCTGAGGCGCCCCGCGCCGCAGCACCACGCGCACACGCGCCACCAGCTCGCGCGGGCTGAACGGTTTGGTCAGGTAATCGTCGGCGCCCAGCTCCAGGCCCACGAGCTTGTCGCTCTCCTCGACACGCGCCGTCAGCATGATGATCGGGACAGCGCTCTCCCGTCGCAGTTCCCGGCAGACATCCAGGCCGTCCATCTCCGGCAGCATCAGGTCCAGCACCACCAGGTCCGGCTTCTCCTTGCGCGCCAGCGCCAGGCCGCGCGCGCCGTCGGCGGCGGTGAGCACGTTGAAGCCGGCGGCGCTCAGGTAGTCCGAGCAAATCTCGGCGATGCGCGGTTCGTCGTCGATGACGAGGATGGTCTTGGACATGGGAGGGCGGATTACCATTGGTGGAGACGACCCGGCGGGTGGAGACCCGGCGGGTGGAGACCCGGCGGGTGGAGACGACCCGGCGGGTCGTCTCTACTCATACCGCAGCGCCTCAATCGGCCGCAGTTGCGCGGCGCGCCAGGCCGGGTACAGGCCGAAGAACAATCCGACCGCGGCCGAGAACCCAAAGGCCAGGGCGATGGAATCGGCGGTGACCTGGGCCGTGATGAGCTGGGCGGCCGTCACCGCCCAGGCGATGCCGACGCCCAGGCCGACGCCGAGCAGGCCGCCGATCAGGCTCAGGACGATGGTCTCCACCAGGAACTGGCCCAGGATGGCGCTCCGCTTCGCGCCGACCGCCTTGCGCAGGCCGATCTCCCTGGTGCGCTCCGTGACCGAGACCAGCATGATGTTCATGATGCCGATGCCGCCCACCAGCAGCGAGATGCCGGCGATGGCGCCCAGGAAGACGGTCAGCGTGGTGGTGATGGTGGCGAGCGTGTCCAGGAACTGGGTCTGGCTGATGACGGAGAAATCCGAGTCTTCGGTCACCTTGAGGCGGTGCTCGCGCCGCAGGACGCGCTCGACGCCGGCGATGACGGCGTCCACGTCATCGGCCGAAGCGGCCGAGACGGCGATGGTGCTGAGGATGTACTCGCCGCCGCGCACCGACCGGCCGCCGCCCAGTTTAGCATAGCCGGTCTCCAGCGGGATGACGATCAGCTCGTCGGCGCTGCCGAAGCCGGCCGAGCCTTTGGGCTCCAGCACGCCGACGACGTCGAACGGGAGGCCGTTGATCTTGATGCGCCGGCCCAACGGGTCCAGCCCGCCGAACAAGTCCTGCGCGGTCTGCGAGCCGAGCACGGCCACGCGCGCCTGGCGCTGGCGGTCCAGGTCGGTGAGGAAGCGCCCGCGGGCCACGGCGTAGGCGCGCACCGGGGCGAAGTCCGGCGTGGTGGCGTTGACGCTCACGCCGACGGTCTCTTGGCCGTATGTCGCCGTGGCGTTGATCTGGGCCGAGGGCGCGATGCCGGCCGCGCCGGTCAACTCCTTCTCCAGCGCCCGGTAATCGCCGAGCGTCAGGGTGCCCTGCGCCGTCTGGCCGCCCTGCTGGATACGGCCGGGGATGATGTTGATCAGGTTGGAGCCGATGCCTTCGACCTGCGATGTGATGCTGGCCGTGGCGCCGTTGCCGATGGCCATCAGCGCCACCACTGCGCCGACGCCGATGATGATGCCGAGCATCGTCAGGATCGAACGCAGCTTGTTGGCGGCCAGCGCCCGAAGCGCGATGCGGAAGTTCTCAGGGAGATTCATGGAAGCAAGCTCCCACCTCGCCCACTCCTATCCGCCGCCTGGCCGCTGCGCGGCCGCCGGCGGGCGGGTTGGGTGAGGTCAATGTGCGGCCAGCGCCACCTCGCTCGGCCGCGGCGCGCCGGCCTGGAGCGGCCGGTCAATGCGCTCATCGCCCACGATCTTGCCGTCCGCCAGCCGGACGACGCGCCCGGTGTGCCGGGCGATGAACGGGTCGTGCGTCACGTAGATCACGGTCTGGCCCAGCTCGCGGTGCAGGCGCTGGAACAGGCCGATGATCTCGGCCCCCGTCTTGCTGTCCAGCGCCCCGGTCGGCTCGTCCGCCAGCAGGATGGCCGGATCGTTCACCAGCGCCCGGGCGATGGCCACGC
>DAOUAB010000087.1:0-20621 GCA_034434015.1 Anaerolineales bacterium | reverse complement strand
GAAACAAGACGCCGGCTAAAGCTAAGAGCAAAGCCCCGATCAATAAATTGATGGAACGGCGCATATGTACCTCCATAATGACGCTGCCCGCCGTGCGACCCGGATCAGCGTTGGATAAAGGGAACGAATACCTTGTGCGCGCCGGTGTCCGGGATGATCGGCGTGCCCACCAGGGTCGCCGTCGCGGTCCGGGTGGCAGTCGCCGTGCTGGTCGGTGTGAGAGTGGCGGTCTGGGTCGGTGTGAGAGTGGCGGTCCGGGTTGGCGTGCGCGTGGCGGGCGTCGTCGCCTCCGGCGTGGGCTGGACGGCGCCATCGGCGATGCGCTTGCCGAGCGTGAGCACGTCGCTGGCCCCGCCCGTCACGGCGAAGAGATAGGCCCGGAACGGCTTGTGGGTCTTCTGGTAATAAGGGAAGAGCTCAAAGCCGCGGCGGGTGGTGGCGCCGGATTGCGTGATCAGCAGGAGCTTGACGATGTCAATGGCGGCCACCGGGCTCACCCGGCCGTAGCCCCGACTGTTGGCCGGGTTGTAGATGCCGGTGATGAAATAGCCGTTGTAGTTGAGCGAGCCGCCATCGGAGCGGTCTTTCTGGCCGGTGGAGGGGCGCACCTCGGCGCGGTTGTAGTAGCTCTCTGGGTAGAGCAGGTAACCCAGCGGCGAGCTGCACGTCAGCCAGCAGGCGTTGCCGTAGATCTCGTACTGGGCGTTGGTGATGCCGCCCGGCGAGCCGAGGTCGACGATGTTGACCCAGTATTTCAGGTAGTCAATCTGGATGTACGGCTCATTCGGGAAGATCGTGATTTCCTGGATTTTTTGCTGGCCGTAGCGGTTGCGCGGGTCTTTCCATTCGAGGCGCACGGTCTTGCGGTCGGCGCCGTCGTAGAGGAGCGCGGCGTACGTCGCCGGGTAGAAATTGGCGGTGGAATCGAGCGCCTGTCCGGCCTGGTCTTCGTTGGGGCCTTTGATGATGAAGTCCACGATGGCGGTCTCGTCGTTGTTGCCGCCGAAGAACGTGGCCCAGCGCACACGGATCTTACTGTTCTCCAGGATGACGGTGTAGTACCCGTTGGAGCCCCGGGACACGCTGGCGGACAGTTGCGGGTCGGCCTGCGCCGCTACCCCCGCCGCCCCTCGGCTCAGGCCCTGCGCCTGAGCCGGCGCGCCGGGGCCCGCTTGCACGGCCAGGAGACCGATGAGCGCAAGCGTGACGACAATGGCGGTGAAGCGTTTGTTCATCGTGAAGTCTCCTTGTAATCAGCCGATCGGGGCTGGCGCGCCCGGCTCAGTGGTCGCCCCGGACGATTAAGGGTAAGAACACCTGGCCGCCATCCAGCGCCACAAACGTCGCCTGGACAGTCTGCGGCGCCGTCATCGTCACCTGGGCCGGGTTGGCGGACCCGCCCAGCGCGCCGCTCCAGCCCGCGAAGCCCCAGCCGTCAGGCGGGTCCGCCGTCAGGGTGACGACCTGGCCGCAGGCGTAGTTAGACGATGATGGGTTCACGAGCACGGCGCCCTGGCCGGTGGTGGTCACGGTGAGGGTATTGAGCGCGCCGTCCTCTGGGACCACGGGCGAGACGCCGTTGAAGACGTAGTCGGCCAGCAGGGTGTGCGCCGGCGCGTCGCTCCCGTCCGGGTTGGGCGATGCGTTGGCGGCGAAGATGCCCAGGCGCGTGACGGCCAGGGTCTGAGTGAAGGTGCTGCCCGCCGTCGTCCAGGCCGAACCGTCGAACGAATAAGCGACCGCCCACTGGTTGGCCTGGCGCCGCACCCGCAGATACATCGGGCTGAAGTTCAGGGTGCCGATATTCGTGTTGACGCGTGTGGAAGCGCTGCCTCCGGAGTAGGCGGCGGCGTAGACGCGGGTAAAGCCGCCATTGGCGTTGAACTCCACGCGCAGCAGGCCGGCGTCGTCGCGCTCGAACAGCAGGCCCTGGCTCTGGCCCTGAAGCGTGAGCGGGGAGTCGAAACGGGCGACAACCTCCAAGTCGGTGTCGGCGATGGGCTGCCAGACGCGCGGCACCAGCACCGCGCCGTAGCCGATCGGGTGGACGACGCCGTCCGGCACACCGAGCGACAGCCGCGCGTTCGAGGTGTAGCCGCCGGCCACGCCCAGCGTCGCGTCCTGATACTGATCGGTCAGCGTCCACAGGCTGCTGCCGAGCGCGCAGCGGTTGAAATCGTCCGAGATGACGTCCGAGGCGCCGAATCCGGAAGTCCCGCCCACCGTCGTGAAGGTCAGGTCCACGGACTGGGCGGCGTTGCCGAACACGTCGTAGGCCGTGACGCGGTAGTGGTACTCCATATTGGGCGTCAGGCCGCTCAGGGTGACGGCCTGGCGGAGCTGGCGGGCGCTGGCCGTCGCCGTGCTGCCATAGCCGGCGGTCAGGCCATAGTCCACCTGGCCGGTGGCCGGCTCGTTCGTGCTCCAGACCACGGTCGCCGAGGTGTCGCGGCGGGCGACGCGGATATCGCGGATGAGGGGCGCGAGGCTGTCGGTGAAGGGCCCCGGCGTGATCGTCAGGTCGCCGAACGTGGCGTCGACGTGGTGGGCCACCAGCACCAGCGAGCCGCTGGCCAGCTCAACGGCGTCGCCGAGTGCGCTCAGGTCCCAGTGTTGGGGCTCAGGCTGGCCGACCTTCCAGACCTTCATCCGGTAGAGCGAACGCCCGCCCGGCGCCTCTTCGACGCGCGCCTTCCAGTAGTAGGGCACGCCCGTCTCCAGCTTCCGGCCGGCCGGGTCGGCGGCCAGGACGGCGGTGTCGCCGTTAAGCTTGAAGCCGCCGCCGTTGAAGCCCCAGTCGTACCAGGCCGAGCCGCCCCACGGGAGCCAGCCGCAGTGCGGCTGCGGGCAGACGACGGGCGCGTTGGTGTGGCCGCGCCAGCGCAGCACGATGCCCATCCCGGGCGAGCCGCTGTAGGGATAGATGGCCGGGTTATAGGCGTCTGGGTCCACGGCGTGGACCGTGATGGGGAGCGTGATCTCGTACTGCTCCCAGCCCATGTCGCCGATGGCGATGGCGCGGTCGTAGCCCATGTAGTTTGGCGCCAGCAGCCGCAGGCCGGCCGCGCTCTGCGACCAGCGGCCGTCCATGATCTGGACCTTATCCTGCAGGCCGCCCGCTCCGCCCCAATCCACCGAGTAATTCGCGGGCCAGGTGTTGCCGGCGGAGTAGGTGAAATTCACGGTGCGCGCAACGGCATTGTCCAGGCTGTCGGTGGCCGTGAGGACCAGTTGGTTGGCCCCGTTGATCAGGGCCGTGTCGGTGATGGCGATCTCGATGTTGAAGTCGCCGGCCGCGTTGAGGCGCCGGTCGTCCGGGCCGACCGTGGCCGTCAGGACGGCGCCGCCGTTGAGCGCGTACTCCAGTTTCGAAACACCGTCCGGATCTGAGACGTTGCCGAGGAAATTGATCCAGAGCTGTGGGTCCCCGACCTGGCCGAACGTCTGGTCCTCGCCGTACCAGAGCGTGAAGGTGGTCGGGCCGAGGTCGAGCAGGCCGATACCGCCCTCCGGCAGCGGCGCCGCCTTTACCCGGGCGGCGTACGCGTCCAGTTCGGCCAGCCGCTCGGGTGTGCAATCGTAACTGTTAAACGGCTGGCAACTGAAGTCGCCCGCCGGGGGCGGAGGCAGGGCGTCGTCGGCGCGGGCGGCGTCGGCCAGCAGCCAGAGTGCGAGCAGCGGCAGGCTGATGGCAAATGCCAGCATCCAGCTTCGTCGTTGCCAAGTCGCCACCGGCCAATGTACCGTGAACACGTTTTACTTTGAATAAAGGCTGTCACGCCGAGACCAGACGAGCGGCCTCGGGCGGCGCCAGCAGCGCCTGGTACTGACGCAGCATGTCCTGAGCGATGGAGTCCCAATCGAACTGCGCCTGCGCCCGGCGCCGCGCCGCCTGCCCCAACCGGGCGCGCAGGCCGTCATCCTGCAGGACGCGCAGCAGTGCGTCAGCCAGGCCGGCCGCGTCGCCCTGTTCCACCAGCAGCCCGGTCTCGCCCGGGGTCACGGCCTCCGGGATGCCGCCGACGCGCGTGGCGACCACCGGCAGGCCGGCGGCCATCGCCTCCGGCACCGGGATCGGGAAGGCCTCGCTGAACGAGGGCTGCACATAGACGTCGGCGCTGCCATAGAGCGCTGCCGTCTGCGCGTGCGGCACGGCCCCGGTGAAGGTGACGCGTTCGGTCAGCCCCAGCGCCTCGATCTGGCGCCGCACCTGCTCGAAATAGCTGGTCTCGGAGCCGTTGGAGTAAAAGGACGCCAGCGCCTGCACGGCCGGGTCGTCGCTCAGGCTCAACAAATACTCCCGCGAGAGCTGCCGGTGCGCGCCCACAATCGTCAGGCGGGCCTCCGGGCAACGGTCGGCTACGGTCCGGAAGGCGTCCACCAGGACGTGCAGGCCCTTTTCCGGCGAGACGCGCCCTACAAACAACACCTGCCGCCCGGTCTTGTCCGACGGCGGTTGAGCGTGCGTTTCCACGCCGTTGAAGACCGTCTGGCACGCGGACGCGCGCGATGGGAAGCGCCGGCGTGCGCCGTCGGTGATGTGGTCGCAGCAGCCGACGACCAGGTCCACGGCCTGCAGGCGCCGTTCGATCAGGCCCTGGTCGAGCTGGGTCAGCCAGGCGCAGTGCATGTGCAGCACGATCCGGGCGCGCGGGTTGAGGGCGCGCAGGACGGGCGCGAACTGCGCGAAATTCTGGATGTGGATGATGTCGCAGTTCTGGCGGCGCAGGTCCCAGCCGACCGCCAGGGCATAGCCCAGGTAGTAGAGCGCGGAGGCGTACGGGCGCGGCCCGAGCGGGACCAGGCGCTCGACCCAGCGCGCCAGGCGCCCCAGGCCGCGCCGGTCGCGGGCCAGCGTCAGACGCCGGACTTCGAGCCCATCCACCTGCTCGGCGGCCGGCTGGCGGCGTCCACGGCGGCCGTAGACCAGCACCTGGTGCTGGCGCGCCAGGCGCCGGCCGACCTCGTGAATCCAGATCGTCACCGACCCGGTCGGGGGCAGGCTCAACACACCGATAGGCTGATCGACGAAAGCGATTTTCATCCGGCCTTTATCTGCTCTAAAACTTTGGCCGCCATTGCCAGCGGTGGTAATACTCGTAAGGACGGAAGAACAGCGCCAGAAATTGCCCATCCGCCACATCGCCGAGCGTCGCCCAGCGCGGGCTGGGCATCAGGCGCTCCATCTGGGAGCGGTACTGGCGCAAAGCGGCCTGCTTCTGGTCCAGCGTATCCCGGATGTCCACAGCTATCAACCCGTCCCGCAACAGTTGCGCGCCGACCTGAAGACCGGTGCGGAGCATGGCCCGCCGGCCGCGCTCACGCCCTTCCGTCCGGCTCACCCAGGGCCACGTGTACCAGAACCAGATGGGATACTCGTACACCGTCACCGGCCGGTTGTAGCGCGCCAGGGCCGCCTGCACCACACGCACGGTCACCTGGTGGTCCTCGGACCACAATTTAGGCTCCCGGCGGTAGGGCATGAAGACCTGCTCGGGCTGGAAGCGGAAGAGCAGGTCGGTGACAGCCTCGACGGCGCGCGCCTCGTGCTCCTTGAGGCGGGTCTCCGGGAACCCCAACCGGCAGATATCGTCTTCAGCTACGCCGAGCGCCTTGCCTGCCTCCAACGCCTCGCGGGCGCGTATCTCCCGCAGCTCGCCTTCCGAGATCAGGCCGGCGTGCGACCGGCTGCCGTCGGTCATGAACACCACTTTGACTTTCGCTTTGTTCCGTCGGTACCTCGCGATGGTGCCGCCGCATCCGAGCGTCTCGTCATCGAAGTGCGGCGAGATCACCAGGGCCGACTGCCCCAGTTTATTCGGGCGGACGGCGTTCGTCAGCGCCGCCCAGACCAATGCGCCGTGCAACACCCAGAGCCCAAGATGTCGCAACGCTTCCCAAAGCATGGCCGCTCCCTCGCGCCGTGTACGTGCGGCTCCGGCGCCCTCAGACCACCGTCGGCTGCGGGATCGGGACGATGAAACGGCCGCCCTGGCGCCGGTACTCGTCCTGTTGCTGCATGATCTCCCGGGCGAAGTTCCAGGCCAGGAGCAGGACGTAGTCCGGCTTGTCCTCCAGCAAATGGGCCGGCGGCAGGATGGGCAGGTGGTTGCCGCCCATGAAACGGCCCTGCTTGAACGGGTTCAGGTCCACCACGTAATCCACCAGGCTGCGGTCGATGCCGCAGTAGCTGAGCAGGGTGGTCGCCTTGGCGGCGGCGCCGTACGCCGCGATGCGGTGTCCGCGGCCCTTCAGGTCGCGCAGGATGTCGAGCAGTGAGCTTTTCACGGCCTGCACGCGGCGGGCGAAGTCGCGGTAATAGTCGGCGCGGTCCACGCCGAGCGCGGCCTCCTGCGCCAGGAGGCCGACGACGTTTTCGCCCACGGCCTCGCGCGGCTCCACGAACAGGCGCAGCGAGCCGCCGTGGATGGGCGTGCGCTGGACATCGTTCAGGTACAGGCCGTGGCGGCGGAAAAGCCGGTCCAGCGCCGTGACCGAGAAGTAGCACAGGTGCTGGTGGTAGATCGTGTCGAACTCGCAATGGTCCACCAGGTCCACCACGTACGGGCACTCGATCACGGCCACGCCGGCGTCTTTGAGCGCCAGCCGGATGCCGGCGACGAAGCCGTTCAGGTCCGGCACGTGCGCCAGGACGTTGTTCGCCAGGAAGACATCAGCGGTCCGGCCCTCGTCGCGCAGCCGCTGGGCCAGGTCCTGGGTGAAGAACGTGATCAGGGTCGGGATGCCGGCCTTCTGGGCGGCCTGGGCCGGGGGCCTGGCCGGGTCGATGCCGAGCACCGGGATGCCGCGCTCGACGAAGTTGCGCAGCATATAGCCGTCGTTGCTGGCGGCTTCCACCACCAGACTCTGCGGGCCGAGGCGGCGCGCCTCGATCAGGTGCCGGGCGCTCTCGCGGAAGTGTTCCAGCAGCGCCTTAGAGACCGAAGAGAAGTACGGGTAATCGCGGCCGAACAGGATCTCCGGATCCACTGAGACGGTGATCTGGACCAGCGCGCAGTGCGGGCAGAAAGCCAGGTCCAGCGGGGCCGTGATCTCGGGCTGGTCCAGCTGCTCCCGGGTCAGGAGCGCGTCGGCCAGCGGCGTGACCCCCAGCGAGAGCACCGGCTCCAGGCCGGTCTGGCCGCAGGAACGGCAAGGGAGAGAGGCGATGTCCATTGCGAGAGTCCTAACCTCATCCCCACCCCGGCCTTCGGCCACCCCTCCCCTTCTCCGCGACCTCTGGTCATGGAGAAGGGCCGGGGCGAGGGGGTGAGGTCTATGCCGCCATGATGTCGGCGGTCTTCCAGCGCAGGTCCTCGTCCAGGCGGCCGGAGGCCAGCAGGTGCTTGATGTGCGCGACGCGCTTGTAGCGCTCGCCCTCGAACTCTTCCAGCGTCAGCCCGATCTGCTGATAGGCCTGGTATAGCTCTTGCGCGCCCCGGCGCGCGTCCCAGCGGGGCTGGAACGCGGGCACCGTCCGGGGCAGCAAGTCGCAGTTGACGCGGTAATTGCGCTTGTCGGGCGAGGCGTCCGGGGCGTACTCCACCACGCTGCCGGGCACCGTCGCCCGGACGATCTCGGCCAGCTCGCGGATGCGGTAGTTGTCGGCGGTGCGGCCGACGTTGAAGCCGCGGTTGTGGACGGCCTCGCGCGGCGCCTCCAGCACGGCCACGAAGGCGCGCGCCATGTCCTCCACATGCACGATCGGGCGCCACGGGCTGCCGTCGCTCTTGAGGAAGACCCGGCCGGTAGTGTAGGCCCAGGCCACCAGGTTATTGAGCACCAGGTCGAAGCGCAGGCGCGGCGAGACGCCATAGGCCGTGGAGGAGCGCAGGAAGACGGGCGTGAACGCCTCGTCGGCCAGCGGCGCCACATCGCGCTCCACGCGCACTTTCGATTCGCCGTACGGCGTCACCGGGTTGAAGGCCGACGTCTCGTCGATCCAGTCGTCGCCGGCCGCGCCGTAGTTGCTGCACGACGACGAGAACACGAAGCGCCGGACGCCGGCCTGCTTGGCCAGGCGCGCCAGGCGGACGGAGGCCAGGTGGTTGATCTCGTAAGTCAGCGCCGGGTTGAGGTCGCCCAGCGGATCGTTGGACAGGCCGGCCAGGTGCAGCACGGCGTCTGCGCCGGCCAGGTCGGCGGCCTGCACATCGCGGATGTCTTTACGCAGCTCCGGCGTCGGCCGGAGCTGGCCGGGGTCGCCGAAGGTGCAGGCCTCGTACAGGTCGCTGTCGATGCCGGTGACGGCGTGGCCGGCCTCCAGCAGCAGGCGCACCAGCACGGCGCCGACATAGCCTTTGTGTCCGGTGACGATGACGTTCATGCGCTCTTCTCCCAGATCTTCCAGGGCGGGTTGCCGCTCTGCCAGAGTTTCTCCAGCAGGTACTTGTCGCGCAGCGTGTCCATGCACTGCCAGAAGGAGGTGTGCTTGTAGGCCATGAGCTGGCCGTCGCGCGCCAGGCCCTCCAGCGGCTCATGCTCCCACTGGGTCTGGTCGCCGGCGATGTAGTCGAAGATGCCGGGTTCGAGCACGAAGAAGGCGCCGTTGATCCAGCCCTCCATCGTCTGCGGCTTCTCCAGAAAGCTCGTTACCTGGTCGCCGTCGAAGACCATGTGGCCGTAGCGGGCGGGCGGGCGCACGGCGGTCAGGGTGGCCAGCTTGCCGTGGCGACGGTGGAAGGCCAGCAGGTCGTGCAGGTTCACGTCGGAGACGCCGTCGCCCCAGGTGAGCATGAAGGTCTCGTTGCCGAGCAGGGGCTGCAGGCGCTTGATGCGGCCGCCGGTCAGCGTCGACAGGCCGGTGTCCACCAGTTCCACCGTCCAGTCCGGCACCGGGCCGTTGCGCACGCGGACCTCGCCGCTACGCAGTTTGACGGTCAGGTCGCTGTTGAGCGAGCAGTAGTCCACCATGTACTTCTTGATGACTTCGCCCTTGTAGCCGAGCGCGATGACGAAGTCTTTGAAGCCGTAGGTGTAGTAGTGCATCATGATGTGCCAGAGGATCGGGCGCCCGCCGATCTCGACCATCGGCTTGGGCTTGATCTCCGTCTCCTCGGCCAGGCGCGAGCCCGCGCCCCCGGCTAGAATGGCGACTTTCACGTCGGTCTCCTTGCCTCAACGCTGAGAGAAGCCGGGGACAGGCTCCCCGGCGTGGTGTCCGTTGGACGAATAGACGGTGCTCCATTGGAGGAGCGGCCGGACGACGCCGGGCATATCGGCGGTCATGTCGCCGCGGGCCGAGTCGCCGTCCATGCTGTCGATCACCTGGAAGGCGACCACGTCGCGCTCGTAGAAGTGCAACAACTGCGGCTCCTCGGTGGTCATGGCGGCGCCGATGATCATCATGCCCTCGGCCAGGAAATTGCCCGGGATCCAGCCGGTGCTGACATAGCGGCCGGCCGGGCGCGGGCGCCGGCGCCATTCCGGGTCCAGGTCGAAAGAGGCGAAGACGAAGACGCCTTCGTCGTTGTGCAGGGTGAAATGCGGCCACAGCGCGTAACCCGGCCGGAGCACGTCATATTCGAGCTCGATCCCGACCGGGCGCCGGATGTCCACGGCGCTGGCGATCCCGCCGGCCTCGTCGCGCACGCGCACGGCGCGCAGGCGCACCACGTCGCTGCCCGGGGCCTTGGCCAGGTCGGGCCACTCGCGCGCGGCGGTGGTGCCCAACCCCGAACTCAGGTAGGTGCTGATCACCTGATGCGATGGGCCATCTTTCACGATCCGGCCGCCATCCAGCAGGATAGTGCGCGAGCACAGGCGGGTGATGGCCGGCATGCTGTGGGAGACGAAGACGATGGTGCGGCCCTGCTGGCCGACGTCCTCCATCTTGTTCAGGCACTTCTTCTGGAAGGCGCTGTCGCCCACCGCCAGCACCTCGTCCACCAGCAGGATTTCGGGCTCCAGGTGGGCGGCTACGGCGAAGGCCAGGCGCATGTGCATGCCGCTGGAATAGTGCTTGACGGGCGTGTCGATGAACTTCTCGACCTCGGCGAAGGCCACGATCTCGTCGAACTTGCGCGCGATCTCGCGGCGGCGCATCCCCAGGATCGAGCCGTTGAGGAAGACGTTCTCGCGCCCGGTCAATTCCGGGTGGAAGCCGGTGCCGACTTCCAGCAGCGAGCTGACCCGGCCGCGGATCTCGGCGTAGCCGGTCGTCGGCTCGGTGATGCGCGAGAGGACCTTGAGCAGCGTGCTTTTGCCGGCCCCATTGCGGCCGATCAGGCCGACCACCTCGCCGGGCTGGATCTCGAAGGAGACGTCGCTGAGCGCCCAGAAGCGCTCGGCGCTGGCCTGGGCGTTGCGGTCGCGGCGCCAGAACTGCCGGAGCGGTTGGACCAGGGCGTCGCGCAGCGTCTGATAGCGGACACGCTGCTGTCCGATCTGATATTGCTTGCCAATCTGGACGGCCCGAATTGCAGAGTCGGTCATGCGCGCCACCTAGACGACGTCGGCGAAGGTTTTCTCCATCCGCCGGAAGTAGAACGCGCCGCTCGCCAGCAGCGCCAGCGCCACCAGGGCCGAGAGGAAAATCATAGGGCCGGGGGCGGTGTCGGTGCCGAGCAAGGCCCAGCGGAAGCCCTCCACCACGCCCGCCATTGGGTTGAGGCCGGACAGGCTGCGCCACGGCTCCGGCAACAGGCTGGCCGGGTAGACGATGGGGGTGGCATACATCCAGAACTGGATAATGAAGGGGACAGTGTAGCCCACATCGCGGAAGCGGACGTTGACGGCCGACAGCCAGAGACTGACGCCGAGCGAGGTGACCAGCGCCAACAGCAGGAGGAGCGGCAGCCAGACGATGTTGACGGTCGGCACAATGCCGAAGTACAGCATCAGGCCCAACAGCACGACGAAGGCCAGGGCTGAGTCGACGACGCCGGCCAGCACTTTGGCCAAGGGCAGGGCCAGGCGTGGGAAGTAGATTTTTTTGAGCATGTTGGCGTGCTGGACCATGCCCAGGGTGGCGTGTTGCATACCGTTGGCGAAAAACTGCCAGGGAACCAGGGCCGTGTAGGAAAAGATCGGGTAGGGCACGCCATCTGAATCGATCCTGGCCAGCCGGCCAAAGATCAGGCTGAAAACCACCATCGTGAAGAACGGCTGCAGGACGGCCCAGGCGGCGCCCAACACGGTCTGCTTGTAGCGCACCTTAATATCGCGCCAGATGAGGAAGTACAGCAGCTCGCGGTAATCCCACAGTTCGTGCAGGCGGAGCGCGACCCAGCCGCGCGATGGCGCAATCCGTGTGATGGGCAGCGCGGTGGAAGAGACGACCGGTTGGGGCTTCCGAGTGATGGACATGTGAAATCCCGGATGGCTGACGCAGTCCGCCGACTATGGTACGGGCAAACCAAGCCCTAAGGTATGGGAAATTGGGACGGGCCAGCCGGGCGCTGGCCGGACAAGCGGGCACCACCGCACGCCGGCGTACCCGGCTTGTAACCTGCGGCTGGATTGTGCCTGGCTTGGGAGATTTTGTCGACCGGGCCGCCGGGCTGTGGGGCGGGGTTTCAACGTGCGCCGCTGGCGCGCACCACGGTGAGGAAGGTCCACCACAGGATCTTAACGTCGAGCCAGAAGCTCATCTTTTCCACGTATTCGACATCGTGGCGGATGATCTGATCGAACGGGATGCTGCTCCGACCGTGCACCTGAGCCAGCCCCGTGATCCCGGGCAAGACCTCCAGGCGCTCGTGATGCCAGAGTTGATATTCCTCCACCTCCCAGGCCAGGTTGGGCCGCGGGCCGATCAGGCTCATTTCACCTTTGAGCACGTTGAGCAATTGCGGCAATTCATCCAGGCTGGCCTTGCGCAGGAACCGGCCCAGGCGCGTGACCTGCGCCGCCGGTTTGAACGTGGCGCCGTTTGCGCCCACGGCCTGGCCCTTGACAAAGGCCTTCATATATTCCCGATGCTGCTCCTGATTGACCTGCGCCTGCATGGTGCGAAGCTTGATCATCTTGAAGCGCCGGCCGCCCTTGCCGATCCGCTCCTGGACGAAGAAGACCGGGCCGGGCGAATCGAGCTTGATCGCCAGCGCGCACACCGCCAGGATGGGCAGGACGATCGGCAGCGCGCACAGGCAGATGAGCAGGTCCAGCGCGCGCTTGACGGCGCGGTACTCGGGGTGCTCCGGCACGACCGCCGGCCGGCCGATCACCTCCAGTTCCTGGTCGTACGCTTCCAGATCGTGGTATCTAGGCCGATTGACGATCACCATGTCCATTGGGGCTCTCCGGTACGGCGGCGCCGTCAAACGCCAGGGCGACCGGCCGCGGCGCCCAGCCGGCGGCGGCGGGTTCGACGGCCTCCATGTCGGTCACGGCGCGCTGGACCAGGCTTTCGAAGGTGGTGACCTCCTTGGTGAGCGAGGCCATGCCGACCTTGAGCGTCACGCCCAGGCGCTCGGACACGCTCTTCTTCAGGCGGCTCACCACCAGCGGCGCCTTCTCCGGCGTCATCTCCGGCAGCACCACCAGGAAATGGTCGCGCCGTTTGGCGACGATGTTGTAGTCGTCCAGTTCGTCGCTGAGCACCTTGGAGACCCCGGCCAGCACATACTGCCGCATCATGGATTGCTGCGCTTCCTGCACCATGCGGTCGAGGGCCACGCGGATCGAGGCGTCGTCGGCCCGCAGCGCCACCAGCATCAGCGGCCGGTGATAGACGCGCGCCCGCTGAACTTCGCGATAGATCTCGCCCTGGCGGGTCCGGCGCTCGGCGAAGTGGCCCAGGGTCATATTGACGACGGCGTGCTCGAACTCGGTGACGCCGGCGCTGACGCGCCGGGCCAGCAGCAGCGTGACGAGGATGGCCGCCACCTGGGTCACGACCAGCGGCAGCGGTACGTCCAGGCCGTTGCCGAACCAGGCCTCCAGCACCAGGAAGGCCGCCGTGGCCGCGCCCGACACCAGCCAGACGTTGGCCTTGTGCAGAGGCGGGTACAGCAGCATCAGCGCCGCCGCCGTCGGTAAAAAGGTGTAGGCGACCTGGGAGATATTAATGGGCTTGCTGAGACGCTCGACGTTATAGAACAAGAACAGCCAGATGATCAGAAACGCAACCGGTAACCGAATCCTCTTCATACACTGGAACTCCGCTGGACCGAACCCAGGACGATCAAGCGTTCTGTCGTAAACTTACAGGTTGTAGGCTACTAAAGAGGAGCGCTAACTTTCAATGGAAAATACCTCCTAGCCCTCAGTACCTTCGTACTAGGTTCAGGCCGGCGGCGCAGGCCGGGCGCGGGCGCCAACTGCAGGCGGCCGGCGCGCCTCAGCCGCGGCGCAACTTGTCTTTACATCCCTGTAGGCGGATGGTAAAATCCTGGGCGCCAGGCGAGGCACAGTTGAGGAGGGATGGCCGAGCGGTTGAAGGCGGTTGTCTTGAAAACAACTGTGGGGTTATACCTCACCGGGGGTTCGAATCCCTCTCCCTCCGCCTGAACACGCACCCGGGGAGGTGCCGGAGTATGGTCGATCGGGAGCGCCTGCTAAGTGCTTGTACGGGCTTCTAAACCTGTACCGAGGGTTCAAATCCCTCCCTCCCCGCCTGAGGTCTGATACAATTCATGGCACATGCGCCTGTAGCTCAGTTGGATTAGAGCGTTTGCTTGCGGAGCAAAAGGCCAGGGGTTCGAATCCCTTCAGGCGCACTGGAAAAAGGCTTGTTTTGAAAAGGCAAGCCTTTTTTCGTCCCTCCAGTACGGGGGTTTTACGGGAATTGGGCAGGGCACGCTTGAGATGACCGGCCGGCCTGGAAGAACCCGGACCTGCCCGCCAACGAACGTCGCCCGATCCCGGGCGGCGATGGACAACCTATTAGCGCGGTAACTGAAGAATAACGCGGGATCGGCCTGAACAGGCCTGCGAGAAGGGCGTGAAGGGGTTGAGGCCGGGCGCCGGTGGAGTGCGCCTTCGCTCGCCATAGTCAATGAAGCGCTGAGGCTTCAGTTGGACGTCAGGCCGCGCTGGAGATGCGCGGGCAGCTCTACGATAAAGGTCGAGCCTTTTCCTGCTTCACTTTGCACCTCAATCCGCCCGCCGTGAGCGTGAATGAGCTGTCGGGCAATCGCCAGTCCCAGTCCACTGTGCGTCCTCTCGCTGCGTGAGCGATCCGCACGCCAGAAACGGTCAAAGATGAACGGGAGGTCCTCGGCCGCGATCCCCGACCCGGTATCTTTGACCTCAATCCGCACGCTGCGCGCCTCGCTTGACCCGGCTCCGGCTTCAATGTAAATCGTCCCGCCGGGTGGGGTATGCCGCAGGGCATTGGAGATCAAGTTAGACAGCACCTGATCGAGCCGGTCGTAGTCCGCAGTGATTTGCTGCTCCGGGTGGGCGAGACTGGTTTTCAGGTCAATGCCCAGGGAGGCGGCCTGGGCGGAGAAGCTGGCCGTGAGATCCTGCAGCAGGTCGGCGAGCAGGAAGCGGGTCGGATGAAGCGGGAGCTGTCCGGTCTCGGCCAGGGAGAGCGTCTGCAAGTCGCTCACCAGGCGGGTGAGCAGCCGGGTCTCGTCCAGGGTGGTATTGAGGTGTTCGGGCGTCGGCTGATAGACGCCATCGAGAAGGCCTTCGAGATTACCCTGGATGATGTGCAGCGGCGTGCGGAGCTCGTGGGCGATGTCGGCGGTCAGGTTGCGGCGCTGCTGCTCGGCGCGCTCCAGCTCGCCGACCATCTTGTTGAAGCGCTTGATCAGCTCGCCGAACTGCGGCGAATTGTCGTCGGGCACGCGCACCGCCAGATCGCCCTCGGCCACGGAGTCGATGGCGTTCAGAATCCGCCGCAAGGGCCGGCCATAGCGGGCGTACAGGGTGTATACAGTGAAAAGCCCGAGGACGACCACCGCAACGGGCGCGCCGCAGGCCAGGAGCCAGATATCTCTGACTCCGGAATACTCCGCGAAGACCAGATAGAGAACCGCGGCCGCGCCCCCGATGAACAGCAGGGCCGCGAGGAGGATAAACAGCACGCAGGGGATATAGCGGCTTTCGTTATTCTGCCGTTTGGGCGCAGCGGGCGGGTCGGCCATCGAGTGCTTCCGGTAACAGGCAGGCGGCCGGCGCCGCCGCCCGTCACAGCTCCTTGAAACGGTAGCCGATGCCGTAGACGGTTTCGATCAGGGATTGGCCCGAGGCCTCTTCAAGTTTCTTTCTGAGGTTCTTGATGTGTGAGTCCACGCTGCGATCGAGGCTGGAGGCGGCGCCGTGCAGGTCATCGAGCAGCTGCTCGCGGGTGAGCGTCTGGCCCGGGCGGCTGGCGAGCAGATAGAGCAATTTGAATTCGTTCGGCGTCAGCCGGACAGGGCCGCCGTTGAAGGCGACCGAGTATTTCCCCGCGTCAATTTCGAGTCCGCCGGCGCGAATCACGGCCGGCGCCTTGACCTCGCCGCGGGTCCGGCGCAGGAGCGCCCGCACCCGCGCCACCAGCGCGCGCGGCGAGAACGGTTTGGTGATGTAATCATCCGCGCCGATCTCCAGACCCGTGACCTGATCGATCTCCTCGGACAGGGCGGTGAGCATGATGATCGGCACGTCGCTTTCCCGGCGCAGGCGGCGGCAGACTTCGCGCCCGTCCACCTCGGGGAGCATCAGGTCGAGGACGACGAGGTCGGGCTTTTCGCGACGGGCAATCGTCAGCGCCGATTGGCCATCGGCGGCGAGGACGACGCGATAGCCGTTCTTTTCCAGATAGTCACGGGCCAGGCGGGCCGCCTTGGGTTCGTCGTCAACCACGAGGATGAGCGCGGGCATAAGCGGAGTATAGAGCAGAACGTGATTTGCCTGGCTCGATCACCCGGGGCCTCCCGCCTGTTGCTCAGGCCGCTTCAGCCGCGCGCCTGGTCCACTGTTCGGCGTTGACGCCTTTGATCAACAGCCACAGGATTTGCGCTACCGCACCAACGACGCCGACGACCAGGACGTAGGGAAGGAGCTGATATCCCAACGGCGGATACAGGAAGGTCAGCCAGCCGAGGCCGCCCAATACCGACACCGCGCCCAGAAAGCGCGGCAGGAAGCTGGATCGGAAAATAAGGGCCCCATTCAGGAGCGTGGAAACTCCAAAGAAGGCCAGCGCTATTCCGGCAGCCTGGTCATTGACCTCGAGGAAGAGAAGCGCCAATGCCTGCAGCTGGTCCGCGCTGAATACGCCCAGGTAGCCGGCGTCGCCCAGGACCAGCAGGGGGGCGATATAGAAGAGGCGGCTCAGCGTCTTGATCGTACACCCCACGAGCCCAAGGACCAGCGCCAGCAAAGCCACGCTCCGGCTGACCGGCTTGAGCAAGAGAAAGAAGAGGGCGAACTGCGCCATTTGAGACGCCATCTCAATCAGGTAGAGCGTGAAGCCCAGCCGATACACGCCCTCCTGGGCCAGGATGTTGGCCGCGGTCGCCGCGGCGTCGCCCTCCACGACCAGCCGCCCGCTGATGAACATCTGGGCGATCATTCCCGCGACGATGACGGTCAAATACAGCAGCCCGGCGGCGCGCGCCAGGATGCGGGGCGATACATCAAGGGCGCGTTTCACGATTGGCTTCTCCCTGCATAGGCTGTGCGGGTTACAGCTTTCATGACGCATTCCCGCAATCGGTGCGCCTCTGCAACACGAATACCAACGCCAGCCCTGGTCAACGTCTTTTCCAGATCTGCCAGTCGCCGGCGCCCGTCAGCGGCAGTCCTTCCGCGGTCCATTCATCCAGGGAGCCATCGTACACAGCGACATTCTCCTGCCCGACCATGGCGTGCGCCATGGCATTCAGCGCCGCCGCGATGCCGCCGCCGCAATAGGTGATCAGGCGCTTGTAGCGGGCCGTGTCCCGCAGGCGGGCGGCGATTTGATCGGAGGAGAGAAACGACTCCATGCCCTGCATCAACTCCAGGCAGCCCAGCCAGGTGGACTCCGCAATGTGGGCGGCCTGGTAGCTTTCGAGCGGCAGCACATTGATCACAGCCTGTTCCTTGTCTTCCAGCGCCGCCAGGACTTCGTCTTTGCCCGCGAACAATTCGGGCCTGGGAGTCCCGTTGAAGATCGCCGGCGCATAGACTCGAATCTGCTGCTCAACTGGCCCGCCGGCCGCCTGCCACGCGGACAGACCGCCGTTCAGCACCCGGACGCTCTCATGCCCGGCGTAACGGAGCACCCACCACGCCCGGGCGGCGTAGGGCAGCATGCCGCAGGCATACACCACCACCTCCGAATCGCTGGAGATGCCGCTCTGCCCGATTTGCTCGATCAGCCTGTCCAGGGGCAAAACCGTGCACTCATAGGGACTGTCCGGGTCGGAGAAGCGCCCGTGATCGAAATAGGCCGCACCGGGGATGTGACCCTGCCGGTAAGCCGCGTCTGTGAAGGTGGCATCGAAGAGGCGGAGATTGTCATTGCCCAGCTTGTTCAGCAATTCAGCGGGTTCGATCAACATGGTTTCGCGGTTCACGGTCAGGTCTCCCTGCAACTGGGGGGGTGGACTATAGAGCTTGCGGCTGCGTCTGCCGGGTATTGACCCCTCTGATCATCAGCCAGAGTGCCAGGGCAACTTCGAAGATCAGCATCGGCAGCCAGACCAGCCAGGTGGTGGACGCCGCCCAGGACATGGCGCCGCCGAACAAGCCGGCCAGCTGGGCCGGCAGGATTACGACCAGCAGGGCCGAGGCCAGCACGCCGAGTTGCGCCAGCACAGTCGGGATCAACCGGCCGCGCAAGAAAAGCCAGGTGAAGCAAAGGCTGCCCACAGCAAAGTAGATGGCGCTCTCGCCGGACTGGATGGCTTCGGCCACCCGGCAGGTCAGGGCCAGCAACGCCAGAACAGGCTCTTGCTCGCGCGTCAGGGCGTAGAGGGTCACTCCCAGCCCGAGCGCCGAAAAGGATTGCAGCAATAACAGCAAGTCGGCCGCCGGCGACTCGCTGCCCAGAGCCATGCTGGTGAGGCCGGCCGCAATGTAGAACAGGAACGTGAAGCCGGCGACCCGGGCGTAGGTCAGGTAAGAGGCTGCAGAAGTGTCCATGCGTTGGCGGCTCCTTGAAGAAGGTTTTCCAAGGGTATGAAGCCAGTGTGGGGAAATTGTGGAGAAGCTGGCCGGGCTTTGTGGAGGTTGCGGATTGAGGGCGCCAGTGTTCGGCCCGCTCAACAGCACAGGTGGCAGAGGCAGGTAGTGTCCTGGACGCCCCGCCGCGACTGGCCTGGGAGCAGGCGCGCGGTGGCCGCCGTTCCGGGCAGCGGAGGAGCCTTCCTTATCGCCGGAGGCGGTGCGATCAGGGAGCGTCAGGGTCGGCCGGCGTTGAGCGCGTCCAGGAAGATCTGCTCAAAACGCGGCCCGTCGGCCTGGACCGCGAAGCGGATCGCCGCGCCGGCGGCGGCCGGCAGCAGGCGGCCGCTGTCCGGCCCTTCTGTTTCAACGACGCTCAACGGGCGGCTGTCGAAGGCGGCCAGGCTTTCATCGGTCAGGATCGCGGCGGCCAGCGGATCCCAGAAGAAGTACCCACCCGAGTTGATGAAGTCGATCTGCTCGGTCAGCACCGCGTAGACGAAGTCGGCTTCTGGGGTAGCCCGGTCGCGCTCGAGCCGGCGATAGAAATCTGGCGTGATTGGGGCCTGCCGGGTGGCGTCCAGCGGCACCAGGGTGACCGGCGCGCCCGCTTGCAGGACGAGGTTAGCCGCGTGCGGGTCGACGTAGAGGTTCCACTCGGCGGCGGTGTTCTCCAGCCCTACTCCAGACGCGCCGACGTTTCCGGGAACCTCTACCGCGCCGCCCATGCTGTAGATCATGTCGATCCGGCCGGCCACTTCGGGCGCGGCCTGGAACACCTCGGCCAGGTTGGTGAGCGGCCCGAGCGTCAGCACCGTTACCTTGCTCGGCGCTGCGCGGAGCATGTCCGTCAGCAGCGCCACCGCCGACGCTGACGGCGCCGGGGCGGAGTTCGCGGGCCAGGGCAGGCCCAGGCCGGCGTCCACCCGCTCGCGCCAGGCGACCGGGAACGCGTGGTCGCCGCGCAGCGGCGTCTCCCGACCGCACGCCATGGGGAGGTCCGGCCGGCCGGCCAAGGCTGCCAGGCCCTGCGCCAGGCGGAGGCCCGGGCCGCAGTGCGCCTCGCCAGCGCCCGTCACAGTGATGGCCTGGACCGCTACCTCCGGCCGGCGGAGCAGGTACAGGATGGCCAGCCAGTCGTCGGGGGCCATGTCGGTGTCGATGATGACGGGACGGGGGGTCCCCGTGAACGGGGTGACGGTCGGGCGCGGGGCCGCCGGCGCCGCGCAGCCGGCGAGCGCGAGAGCCAGCATCAGCCTCAGCCAGAGCTTGCGATCCATCCTGATGACCATCCTGCCGGCCCGCTCAGCATGGCGCGCCGGCCGTTTTCACTGCCCAGGCCGACCTCAGGCCGCTGGCGGGAGCATCGTCAAAGACTGGGTCATTGCCGGCCTTCCAGGTAGGCGCCGGCCCGCGAACAGGGCGCGGGCTGAAGGCTGTTCACATTGTAGCAAAGCTCGTAGCAAATATAACGAGCCCGGCAACAACCACCTGGGCGAGCGTTCGCTGGGATTGCTCGCCGCTGCCGTGGATTGGGCCCGGGCGGCGAAACCACAGCAGCCGTTGACGATCGGCGTCTGGAAGATGATAGAGCGATCGCCGATTTAGTTTACGGCATGTCATTCCGGCGAAGGCCGGAATCCAGCGAATTTGGGCGGGACCTGGACCCCGGCGCAAGCCGGGGTGACGTCAACGCAAGCGGAATTCGGTATAGTTTCCACTTGGGCGAGGGCTCGGCGCAGCCTGCGCCAGGCCGGCACCTGACGCCACAGATCAATCAGGACGCGCTCGGCCTCCGGTGAGGTGTTTCAGAACAGCGCGGCCATGTGCGTATCGGACACGGTTTCCATTCTCTGCAGCAACGCAGGATCCACCACCAGACTGTAAAAAATGCCGCGCGCATGCCGTTGACAAAGTCGCAGGTCGCCGCTACCTTAGCGATGGGCCTGGAAGAGGGTCGGCCAGCGCCCGACGGCGCCGGCCGCCCATTCTGTTGCCGCTGACCAGCCCGGGGAGAGTCCGTGCCTGCCAAGAAACTCGTGTTTTCCGAAGACGCCCGCCGCCGGCTGCAGCGCGGCGCGGACATCCTGGCCAGCGCCGTCGGTGCCACCCTGGGCCCCAAGGGCCGCAACGTCGCGCTCGACAAGAAGTTCGGCGCCCCGACCATCGCCTACGACGGCGTGACCGTGGCCAGGGAGATCGAGCTGGAGGACCCGTACGAGAACATGGGCGCCCAGCTGCTCAAGGAAGCGGCCACCAGGACCAACGACATCGCCGGCGACGGCACCACCACCTCCACCGTCCTGGCGCACGCCATCGTCACCGAGGGCCTGAAGGCGCTGGCGGCCGGCCATAACCCGATGATGGTCAAGCGCGGCATCGAGCAGGCCGCTGACGCCGTGGTCGAGGCCATCCGCAAGCAGTCCCAGAAGATCGACACCAGGGAGGCGATCGCGGCCATCGCCGCCAGCTCGGCCGCCGACCCCGAGATCGGCCAGCTGATCGCCGACGTGATGGACAAGGTCGGCAAGGACGGCGTGATCACGGTCGAGGAGAGCAAGACGCTCCAGTTCGAGACCGAGTACGTCGAG
>DAOUAB010000086.1:0-4301 GCA_034434015.1 Anaerolineales bacterium | reverse complement strand
CTCGACGTACTCGGTCTCGAACTGGAGCGTCTTGCTCTCCTCGACCGTGATCACGCCGTCCTTGCCGACCTTGTCCATCACGTCGGCGATCAGCTGGCCGATCTCGGGGTCGGCGGCCGAGTTGGTGGCGACGGAGCCGATCTCTTCTTTGGTGTCGATCTTCTGGGACTGCTTGCGGATGGCCTCGACCACGGCGTCGGCGGCCTGCTCGATGCCGCGCTTGACCATCATCGGGTTGAAGCCGGCCGCCAGCGCCTTCAGGCCCTCGGTGACGATGGCGTGCGCCAGGACGGTGGAGGTGGTGGTGCCGTCGCCGGCGATGTCGTTGGTCTTGGTGGCCGCTTCCTTGAGCAGCTGGGCGCCCATGTTCTCGTACGGGTCCTCCAGCTCGATCTCCTTGGCCACGGTCACGCCGTCGTGGGTGATGGTCGGGGCGCCGAACTTCTTGTCGAGCGCGACGTTGCGGCCCTTGGGGCCCAGGGTGGTGGCGACGGCGCTGGCCAGGATGTCCACGCCGCGCTGCAGCCGGCGGCGGGCGTCTTCGGAAAACACGAGTTGCTTGGCAGCCATGGGATTACTCCTTAAATCACGGGATCAGGTCTGAGACGGGTCTATTTCTTGGATTTCTTCTCGTCACTGCTCTCGACAATGGCCAGCAGATCACTCTCCTTGAGGATGAGCAGTTTCTTGCCGTCCACCTTGAATTCCGTGCCCGCGTACTTGGCGTACAGGACGACGTCGCCGACCTTGACGTCCAGGGCGATGCGGTCGCCCTCGTCATCGCGCGCGCCCGGGCCAGCCGCGATCACCGTGCCGCGCTGGGGCTTCTCCTTGGCGGTCTCCGGCAGGACGATGCCGCCCGCCGTGATCTCTTCCTGCTCAATTGGCTCGACGACCACGCGGTCGCCCAGCGGCTTCAGGTTTATGGCCATGATCTTGCCTCCTGGAAAAGAGAGAATTGAGTTTTTGGGTCACACAGCGAAAAGTTAGCACTCAGACGAAAAGAGTGCTAACAAGTGCTCGTATAATACCGAAAGGTCGGAGGCGTGTCAAGCCCTTTCTAGCAATGGGTGGGACCGAGTGCTAGATTGTGGGGGGAGGCGGGATATTTCGGATAAAGACGCTCTTTATTAGCCTGTCAGGCGAGAGCGGTGCAAGGCCTGGATTTCGTCCAGGATTTCCTTTTGGCGCTCGCGCACGTATTGCAGGATCATGAGCGTCTGCACATCCTGGGCGAAGACGATCCCGACCCGGGTGACCTCGCCCTCCGGGCGCACAAAGCGCACGGTGCCGGAGAGCGCGGCCGGGGCCGCGGCGGCCTCCACGAGCGGCAGGGAAAGCCGGACGACGGCCCGCGGCCGGAGGAGCGCCGCCTGGGAGGAGGGCAGGTGCAGGCCGACGCCGTTGATGGAGACGTCCGCCAGTTGGCCGGTGAGGACCCGCTCCCCCACCTCCACCGCCACCGCGACGGTTTCGCGGGGCGCCACCCGCACGGTCATCCGGTCGCCGACGCGGCTGCTGGCGTACTCGAAGTAGCCGAGCCTGGCCGTCTGACCGGGCAGGTCCACCGCCAGCACCCGGGCGCTCACGGCTTCCTCCAGCATCTGGCTCAACAGGATCGTGGTCGGCTCGAGGGTCAGACACACGATCTCGAAGCCCGTCACGCGCACCACGGCCTGGGCCTCGTCCAGTTCCCGGACGACGGCCGGGTACACGATCGGGACGCCCTTGTAGAGGTTGAGCAGATCGAGCGGGCGGGCGGCGCGCATCAGGCGCTGCAGGCCGGTCAGGATTGGGTTGCTGCTGGTCACAGGTGCTGCCCCCGGAATGTGATCGGCCTTTATCTTACCGCAGAACGGCGTCGCCGGCGGCGAATTGACGTGAAATCCGCGACAGGGGGCTCCAGCTGGCCGTATCCCGATGCCGGTGTCAACGCGTTGGGGCGCGCGGACGTGCGCCCTGCTGGCGGGAAATTACACAAAATTCGAAACACGACCCTCCAGCCGCGGATTTCACAGATGAACACGGATTTGTGTTGAATTCTCGCCAAATCCGCGCCCATCTGCGCAATCCGCGTCCGAGAATCTGACTCGACGGGGAGACAGCCTCTTCATCGTCAGCGCACCGTAATCGTCACCGGCGCGCTGTCGGTGAAATTGCCGGCCGCGTCGTAGGCGCGCGCCAGGAAGGTGTGCGCGCCGCGGCCGGTGATGCGCCAGCGCGTTGACCAGGGCGCCACCGTCGCCTGGTCGAACTGGACTCCGTCCACAAAGAAGGCCACGCGCGCCAGCGAGAGGTTGTCCTGCGCCTGCGTCTGGAGCACGACCGACTCGTCGTCCGGCGAAAAGACCTGTTCCGGGGTCGGCGCGAGCAGCGCGACCTGCGGCGGCCGGTTATCCACGGTCACGGCCACCGACGAGGTCTCGAAGGTGAACGGCCCGCCGTTCGGGTCGTTCTTCACCACCACCAGCTGCAGCGAGTACAGCCCGTCCAGCGCGCTCGTGTCCCAGGTCCCCAGGGGCGCGTTCTCCACCGGCTCGCCGCGGTCGCCGCCGATCTGCACATACTCGGTGGGGTACAGCCCCTGGCCATACTGCAAACGGAAAAAGGCGAAGTTCTCGGCCCTGGCCGTGCCCGTGATCTCCACCACGCCGTGCAGGTACGTGAACGGGGCCGGCGACAGGATGGCGACGTTCCCGGCCGGCAGGCAGGCCGCGCCGATCGGGTCGTACTCGGTCGGCGGCTGCGGGGGGCGGGCCGCCCGGGCCCAGTCGGCGGCCTCGGGCGGCAGCACCTGAAAGACGCGCGCCTCGATCAGTTCCGGCGGCGTGCAGGCCGTGGCGCGCTGGCCGGTCTCGCGGTTGATGGCCACCGGCTGCCAGACGGTGTCCGGCGCGGTCGGCGCGTTGCCGGCCAGGAAAATCTCCTCGCGGGTGGACGGGCAGTGCTCGGTCGGCAACAGGCCGGACGGTTCGCAGACCGTGGCCCGCACCAGGCCGGGCGGCGCCTCCCAGCCCTGGATGGTCAGCGACTGGGTGGCGTACGTCATCAGGGCATGCCAGATCGGGGCGGCGCCGGCCAGGCCGCTGACGCCCTCCATCGGCGTGTTGTCGGCGTTGCCCACCCACACGCCCACGGCCAGTTGCGGCACGTAACCCACCGTCCAGTTGTCGCGGAAGTCGTCCGTCGTGCCGGTCTTGGCCGCCGCGCGCCAGCCCGGGATGAGCAGGGGATTGTCGCGCCCGAAGGCGGCGGCGCGCGCTTCGTTATCCGAGAGCACATCATTGAGCAGGTAGGCCAGCTCCGGGCTGAGCACGGGCTGGGTGCGCGGCGTGTGCTCGTACAGCACCTGGCCGTCGCGGCCCACGATGCGCAGGATGGACACGGGGTCCAGCTGCCGGAAACCGGGGCGCAGCCGTTCGGCGGGGACGGCTTCGCCGGCCATGACGCCCAGGTTGGCGAAGACGCTGTAGGCGTACGTCAGGTCCAGCAGCGTCACCTCGCCGCCGCCCAGCGTCAGCGCCAGCCCATAGCGGCCGGTGTCGAGCGTCTCCAGACCCAGGCGCTGCGCCAGACGGACCACGTTGTCCACGCCGACCCGGTTGAGGGTGTCCACCGCCGGGATGTTGTAGCTGCGGGCCAGGGCCTGGCGCAGGCTGACCGGGCCGTGGAACTTGCGGTCGTAGTTCTCGGGCACGTACGGTTCGCCGCCGGCGGTGGGGAAGCTCATGCGCACGTCGAGCACCATGGTGGCCGGCGAGTAGCCCTGGCGGAAGGCCTCCAGGTACGTGAACGGCTTGAAGGCCGAGCCGGGCTGGCGGCGGCCGTCCACGGCGATGTTGAAGTTGCCGCTGATGGCCGGGTTCCAGTAATCCACCGAGCCGACCAGAGACAGAATCTGGCCGGTGCGCGGGTCCAGCGCGACCAGGGCGGCGTTGGACACGGCCCGCGGCGGCGCGTCGCTCTCCGCGGGAGGCAGGAACGCCGCCGCGAGGCAGCCCTGGTCAGAGACGGGGGCGCCGGACAGGCGGGCCACCTGGGTGCGCGCCACACATTCGGCCTGGCGCTGCAGGTCCAGGTCGAGCGTGGTGATGATGGTCAGGCCGCCGCGGTTGACGTAGTCGGCGCCGTCCAGGCCCAGCCGGTCCAGCAGGGCGGCGGCCTGCTGGCGCGCGTAGACGGCGAAATGCGGGGCCTGCACGTCGAAGCGCTTCACGGGCGGCTGGATCGCCAGCGGGGCGGCTTTCGCCTCCTCAGCCTGCGCCGCGGAGATGAAGCCCTCGCGCGCCATGGCGTCCAGC
>DAOUAB010000085.1:0-28751 GCA_034434015.1 Anaerolineales bacterium | reverse complement strand
GCCACCCATTTTTCGGCGATCACCACCCCGTGGCCGGGCAGCACCGTGAAGACCGCCTGGCGCGGGTCGTCCGGGTTCTGCAGCGCCCGGGAGCGCGCAAAGGCCGCCTTGATGGCGCGCGCCTGCGCGTCGGTGGCGCACGAGACCAGGTAGCGATAGAAGGGCGGGTCGAGCGGCACGAACTCCACCCGGCGCGGGTCGTAGGCCGCGATGCCGCGATGGCCGTGCAGCTTGGAGCGCGCCACCGGCGCCCAGCGGCCGGCCGCCGCCCCCCACTCCGCGCCGAGCCGCACGCGCGGCAGCGCCGCATCCATTTCAATCAGCTCCACGGCCTCCGACGACGGCGAGTCGTTGCGCTTGCCGTCGACGTGCTGCACCACGGCCCCCTGCCCGTCCGGCCGCACGCCCACGATCAGGGCCAGCTCGTCGTCGGTGAGGTTCTCCTTCTCCACCGGCCGCGCGCTGCCCGTGATCGTGGCGATCAGGCCATCCACCGCCGGCTCCCAGGTGGCAAAGCACCCCTCGCTGTACTGGCTGGCGATGGCGTCGCCGAGCGCCGGCACGTTGACCAGATCGGCGATCCTGATCATCTCGGTGAAGAAGCCGCGCCGGCCCAGTTCATGCCCGGCGGCGCGCATGGCGCCGGGCGCGCTGAGCGCGTCCCACTCGGCGCGCGTCAGCCGCTCCGGGATCACCTGATGCTGCGTGACCTCGTGCGTGCTCACGCTGGTGACCACGCGCCGCACCATGTCGGCGTAGAACGCCTCGCGCTCGGTCGCCGCCACGCGCGGGTGCGCGCCGACCAGGTCGAAGTAGTAGGCCGCCTCGGGCTGCGGCCCGCCCACGATCAGCGCGATGCGGATGCACTTGGACTGGGCCTGCAGGACGCGGATCAGCGTCATCATCGGGCCGCCGCGCCGGCCCTGCTCCACCAGGGTCCGAAAGGCCGAGGGCGCCAGGCCCGGGAACTGGAAGTCCTCCGGGTCGGGCGGCTCATGCGCCAGCGCCGCCTCCAGTTGGCCGAGCCGCGCCTGGAGTTCGCCCGGCGTGACGTGAATGAACGTATAAGTCGTCGGCGTGCGTTTCAGGCCGAAACGCCGGCGGGCCGTGAGCATGACGGACTCGCGCCAGTTGACGGGCTCGCCGAACGCCGCCGTGGTGACGAGCACATCCGTCGCGTCGTCGGGCGCGGCCTGCACCGAGTGGCCGTGCGCGCGGAAATGCTCGCGCAGATGCCGGAGCACTTCCTCCAGCAAGGGCGTGGTCGGGCCGGGCAGGATCGAGACGCCGATCCGGCGCCACCAGGTGTGCGCGTGCCCGGCCGCGGCCAGGTCAGGGGCGGCAATGGTCATAGCAATCACCTCTCCTCGTCAGTTCGAAGCTTGGCCCCGGTCTACCGTCTCAGACGAACGGCAGCGACGCCACCGCGCCGGCCACGCCGCCCACAGCGACGGCCAGGCCGGGCTCGCAGGCGCCGGTCTTCAACAGCGACAGCGCCGCCGGGCCGAAGTCGGGCAGGACGCCGGCGGTCGTCACCGCGCCGACGACCGCCCCGCCGGCCGTCACGGGCGCGCCGACGGCTACCGGCGCCTCCAGCCGCAGGCCCATCAGGCGCCGGGCCAGCTTGCCGCGGCTCTCCATGCGCGCGATGATCTCCTGGCCGATGTAGCAGCCTTTGCTGAAGCTGACGGCGTGCCACAGGTCCGCTTCCAGCGGGATATAGTCCTCAGTCAACTCGTGGCCCGCGTACGGCCGGCCGGCCGCCAGGCGCAGGAGCTGATAGGCGTCCTCGCCGGCCGGCGCCGCCCCGGCGGCCACGGCCTGCGCCCACAGCCCGGCGAGGTCGCCGGCGGGCGCGATCACGGTGTAGCCGTCGCCGGCCAGCGGACGGCCGCGGGCGACGATCAGGCCGTCGCGCTCGAGCAACTGGTCCTCGGCCAGGGCCTCGGCGCCGGGGAGCAACGCCCCGGCCACGGCGCCGGCGCGCGGCCCGTACAGGCCCAGCTGGCCGAGCTCGGCCGACGCATCCGGCAGCTTGACGTCGTCACGGAAGAAGATGTAGCCGGACAGCCAGCGGCGCACGGCCGCGGCGCGGCCCGGGCCGGTGACGCACAGCGCCGTCTCCCCCAGGTTTAACACCCACAACAGGTCCACGATCCGGGCGATGGGCGTGGTGAGCACCGTGTGGCGGGCGTGGCCGGGCGCCAGGTTCTGAGATCGTTGGTGGACATCCGGTGCAGCAGGTCCAGCCGGTCGCGGCCGACGGCGCGGACGCGGCCCTCGTGCGAGCGCGCGACCACGACGGCGCCGGCCCGCGCCGCCCGGTACTCGGCCGCGGCGTCGCCGTAATGACGCGGCACCGTCTGCCCGGCGATTTCCAGCCTCTCCGCCCCCGAAAGGTCCACCGGCCTGTCGGTCATAGTCTGCCTCGTTGATCGCACGCGCGGCGGGCGTCTATCGCCGGCTCCACGCCCTCAGGTCCCGGGCATGCTCGACATCATGCTCCACGATCTCTTCGCGCACCCACTCCGCCAGGGCGGCGCCCTTGAGCCATCGGCGCGGCGCGGCCAGGTCCTGCTCCGTGAACGCCTCCACCTGCCGGAGCAACTGCCGGCGCACCCCCTGGAAGTCCGCCCGCACGCGGTCCAGCGGACGGTCCTTATACTCGGCGTGCCAGCGCGCGTTCTGGGCCTGGACCTCGTCCGGCGTGTAGTGGACCTTGCCCGGCGGCTTGCCCTGCCGGACCCGGGCCAGCCCGGTCACGACTTCGGCCTCACAGGCGGCCAGGTGGCTGAGCACGTCCTTCACGGTCCACTCATCGCCGGCCGCGCCCGGCGTCAGCCAATCGGCTTCGGGCACGCCCGCCAGCGCGGCTTCCAGTTCGGCCCGCGCCTCGGCCAGAGCCTGCAGCAGTTCTGTCTTGTTCATCGCTTGTCCCCGGTGGAGACCATTGTAAGGAGCCGTCCGTCCCCGGTCAAGGCGCGGGCCGGCGCGTGATTTGTCGGCCGGCTGCGAATCCCCTACAATCGCAGCGGAGGGCTCTGTGATGCCGGGCGAACTGATCTTGCTGGTTGATGATGAGGCCAACATTATCGAACTGGCGCGCCTGTACCTGGAGCGCGACGGCTTCCGCACGACTGCGGCCGGCGACGGCCAGGCCGCGCTGGAGGCCGTGGAACGCCAGGCGCCGGCCCTGATGGTGCTGGATCTGATGCTGCCCAAGCTCGACGGCTACGAAGTCTGCCGGCGCGTCCGGGCGAAGTCCGATGTGCCCATCCTCATGCTCACCGCCCGCGACGAGGACATGGACAAGATCGTCGGCCTGGAACTGGGCGCGGACGATTACCTGACCAAACCCTTCAATCCCCGCGAATTGGTGGCGCGGGTGAAGGCCATCCTGCGCCGCAGCGAACGGGCCGTGAAGTCCGAGGGGAAGCCGGTGCGTCTGGGCGACCTGCTGATTGACCCGTCCGGGCGCGACGTGACGGTGGCGGGCCGGCCGGTCCGGCTGCGCGCCAAGGAATTTGACCTCTTGTTGACGCTGGCGGAAAATCGCGGCATCGTCTTAAGTCGAGAGAAGCTTTTGGAGCTGGTCTGGGGCTATGACTATCCGGGTCAGACCAGGACCGTCGACGTGCACGTGGCGCACCTGCGGAAAATCCTGGCGGGCAGCCAGGCGAGTATTGAGACGGTGACCGGCGTAGGCTACAAACTGATCGTGGGCTGATGCGGCCGGGCGGGCCTGCGGGGTCGCTCTTAGCCTCAAGCCTGAGCCGGGCGGGGTTTCTGCGCCTTTTTTCAACGGCCGCCTCTTCTTAACCGCCGGTAACACGGACTTTACAACGGGCCGCTAAACTCGAGGCAACCTGTCCCCCCGGACCCCCGGCCTTTGGCCCCGGGAATTGGGGGTTTGAGCTCCCGATGAATTCCCTGCGCCTGCGCCTGTTTGCGGCCTTCTTCGCCGTCATCATACTCACCCTCGCCATCGTCGGACTGGCCTTGCTGCTGATCCTGAGGAACAGCCCGCTGATCGACCGGACCGCCGTGACGCGCCTCAACACGGTGGCGCGTGTGCTGGCTCAGCAGACCCCGCTGGCGGCCGCCGCCTCGCCCGCCCAGCTGACGGCGGCGGCCCAGCGCCTGTCTCAGACGCACGACCTGCGCGTCCTGGTGATGGAAGCCGGCGGCGCCGTGCGGGTGGACACACAGGCCGAGGCGCCCGCGCTGCGCCCCAACCTGCGCCTCAGCCGGCCCAGCGCCGTGGTGAGCGGGGCGCGCCAGGGGCAGGCGCGGGACGCGGCCGGCGCGGCCTGGACGTACCTGGCCCAGCCGCTGGGTGACGGCCGCTTCGTCGTGCTGGCCATCGCGCAGCCGCGCTTCCCGGCGCTGGCGTTTTTCATGGAGGACCTGTTCTGGCCGCTCGCGCAGGCCGGGGCGATCGCGGCGGCGGCGGCCCTGGCGCTGGCCGTGCTCATCGCGCGCTCGGTGGCCGGGCCGCTCCAGAAGATGGCGGTCGTGGCGCAGGGCATCGCCCGCGGCGACTATACCCAGAGCGCGCCCACGCGCGGCCCGGACGAGGTGCGCGCGCTTGGCCAGGCCCTCAACAGCATGGCGGCCCAGATTCAGGCGACGCAGACCGCGCAGCACGACTTCCTGGGCAACGTCTCGCACGAGCTCAAGACGCCGCTGACCTCCATCCAGGGCTTCGCCCAGGCCATCCAGGATGGCGCGGCCGACTCGCCCGAGGCGGTCCAGCGCTCGGCCGGGATCATCTACGACGAGGCGAACCGCATGCGGCGGCTGGTGGAGGAACTGCTGGAGCTGACGCGCCTGGACGCCGGGCTGCGCGCGCTGCGCCGCGAGCCCGTGGACCTGCGCGCCTTGCTGGCCGCGACGCTGGAGCGGTTCCAACTCCGCGCACAGGCGAAACAGATCACGCTCAGCGCCGACCTGCCCGCGGCGTTGCCCGTGATCAAGGGCGATGCGGACCGGCTGGCCCAGGTATTCACGAACCTGATGGACAACGCCTTGAAGCATACGCCGGCCGGAGGGCGCGTGGCGCTGGCCGCCGGGCCGGTCCCGGAGGGGGTGCAGGTGAGCGTGGCCGACACCGGCGCCGGCATCCCGGCCGAGGACCTGGGCCGGGTCTTTGAACGCTTCTACCAGGTGGACAAATCGCGGGCGCGGTCGGGCGGCGTGGGGTTGGGGCTGGCGATCACCAAAGAGATCGTCCAGGCCCATCGCGGCGCGATCCACGTCGAGAGCGTGGTCGGCCTGGGCACGCGCTTCACCGTGCGCCTGCCGCTCGCCTGGCCTGAGGACAGCACCATCGCGCGGCGGCGGTCAGAGAGCCATTCTTAAAGCCGTTCATCTTGAGCGCGGCCCGCCGGCCCGTCATCAAGGGACGGACGAAACCCGGCCGGCTCAGGCCGGCGGCGCAGGCGGCTTCGGGGGCAGCGGCTGGCCGCTCTTCAGCGCCGCCAGCTGCGTCTCCAGCTCGAAGCGCCGGTCATCCGCCGCCCGGCGCGCGTCGCGCCACAACTGGTCCACCCACTCCCGCGCCTGTTCTTTCAATTCAGGGCCGGAGAGCGGCGTCAACAAGATGACCGCCGCCGCCGCCACGCTCGCGCCCAGCAGAGCGCCTGAGAGAAACGCCGTGACTTTGTGCATGCGCGCGCTGACCTTTCCTGGCTGAGCCGGTTGTCGCTCCGCCGATGATTATAGGCGACGGCCGCAGACGAGTAAAGTTTGCGGCTATAATCGCCGTCGCCGTTCAACGAGGACCCCATGACCATCGCCCGTCTGCACAAACTCCAGGCCGCGCTGGCCGACGCCCGGCTGGACTGCGTCGCCGCCATCGCCGGCCCCAACCTGTTTTATCTGACCGGGCTTTCGTTCCACCTGAGCGAGCGCCCGACCGTGGGATTCTTTCCGCGCGACGGCGATCCGGTGTTCGTCGTCGGCCGGCTCGAAGAGTCCAAGATCCGCGAGGGGCTGCCCTACCCGGCGCGGGTCTTCACTTACACCGACGACGAAGGCCCGGGCGGCGCGTTCGGGCAGGCGGCGGCGGCGCTCAAGCTGGGCCGCCTGCGCCTGGGCGTGGAGGCGCGCCGCATGCGCGTCATGGAGCTGCGCCTGATCGAAGAGGTGACCGGCCTGCCGGACGTGGACGAGGCCGATCCGGTCTTCGCGCGTCTGCGCATGGCCAAGGACGCCGACGAGATCGCGGCCATGCGCGCCGCCGTCGCCATCGCCGAGCAGGCGCTGGCCGCCACCCTGCCCGCGATCCGGCTGGGGATGACGGAGCGCGAGGCGGCGGCCGAGCTGATCACCCAGACGCTGCGCGCCGGCTCGGACGCCGAACTGCCCTTCGCGCCCATCGTGGCCTCCGGCCCCAACTCGGCCCTGCCGCACGCCTTCGTCACCGACCGCCGCCTGCAGGCCGGCGACCTGCTCACCCTGGACTGGGGCGCGTCCAAATCCGGCTACGTGGCCGACCTGACGCGGACGTTCGCGCTGGGCGAGATTGACGACGAGCTGAAGCGCATCTACACGCTGGTCCAGGACGCCAACGCCGCCGGGATCGCCGCCGCACAGCCGGGCGCCGCCGCCGCCGACGTGGACGCCGCCGCGCGCCGGGTGATCGCGGCGGGCGGCTACGGCGAGTACTTCGTCCACCGCGTCGGCCACGGGCTGGGCCTGGAAGGGCACGAGGACCCCTCGATGCACGGCCAGAACCAGACCCGCCTGGAGGCGGGCATGACCTTCACCGTGGAGCCCGGCATCTACCTGCCCGGCCGCGGCGGCGTACGCATCGAGGACGACGTGGTGGTGACGGCCGACGGCGCCGAGAGCCTGAGCGCCTACCCCCGCGAGCTGCAAGTGCTCGGGTGACCCGCGACAACAAACTGCTGGTCATCGCGCTGCTGCTGTGGGGGCTGGGCGAAGGCCAGTTTATCTACGTCCAACCGCTCTACCTGCGCCAGCTGGGCGCCGACCCGGTGGGCATCGGGGGCGCGCTGTCGCTGGCGGCGATCGCCGCCGGCCTGGCCCACCTGCCGGCCGGCTACCTGGCCGATCATCTGGGCCGCAAGACGGTGCTGATGGCGGGCTGGGCGCTGGGGGCCGTCGCTGCGCTGGCGATGTTCCTGGCCCCGGACCTGACGTTGTTCGTGCCGGCGCTGATGGCCTACAGCCTGACGGCCTTTGTGCTCGCGCCGCTCAGCGCCTACATCACCGAGGCGCGCGGCGCGCTCAGCGTCCAGCGCGCCCTGACGCTGGTGTTCGCCGGGTTCTGGGCCGGCAACATCGTCTCCCCCGCCATCGGCGGCTGGATCGGCGCGACCTTCGGCCTGCGCTACGCCATCGGTTCGGCGTGCGCCCTCTTCCTGGCCTCGACGGTCGTCATGGGCCTGATCCGGCCGCAACCTGTCGTCCCCGCCGCGCCGGGCGGTTCGCGCTACGCGCCGCTGCTCCGCAACCGGCCCCTGCTCGGCTTCCTGGCCGTCAGTTGGGCGGCGTTCTTCGCTTTTCAAGTCGGGTTCCCGCTGGCGCCGAATTTCCTGGAGGAGGTGCGCGGCCTGGATGTGGCCCTGATCGGCCTGCTTGGCTCGGTCAACGCCCTCGGCAGCACGGCCGTCAACCTGATCTTCGGTCAGCTCCGCCGGCCACGCCGCGGCTTCCTCATCGCCCAGGGCGCGTTCGCGCTCTCGCTGGCGCTCCTGCTGTTCACGGGCAGCCTGCCGCTGCTCATGGCGGCCTATGGCCTGCGCTCAGGCTGGAACCTGGCTGTCAGCATGGCGCTGGCCCAGGTCGGGCGGATGGTGAACGAGGCGGAGACCGGGCTGGCCTACGGCCTCCTGGAGACGGTCGCCGCCCTGGCGCAGATCCTGGGACCGCTGGCCGCCGGCGCGCTCTACGCCCGGGCCGAGCCGCTCCCGTTCACGGTCAGCCTCCTCCTGGTCCTGGCGACGGTGCCGCTGGTCTGGCGCTTCGCGCCGCGCCGCGACGCGCACTCGGCGACGGAGGCGCTGACGGCCGCCGGGGAGCGGGCCTGACCGGCATGCTCGTCGCCATCGGCTTTCTGACCGCCTGGCCGGTGCGCACGCCGACGCCGCGGCCGGGCGACCTGGGCCGCGCCGCGCGCTGGTTTCCGGTGATCGGGCTGGCGCTGGGCGGGCTGCTGGCCGGCGCGCACCTGGCCCTGGCCGCGCTCTTCCCGCCGCTGCTGACGGCCGCCCTCACGGTGACGCTGTGGGCGGCGCTGACCGGCGGCCTGCACCTGGACGGCCTGGCGGATTGCGGCGACGGCCTGCTCGCGGCGGCGACGCCCGAGCGCCGGCTGGAGATCATGCGCGACCCGCGGCTGGGCGCGTTCGGGGGGCTGACACTGGCGCTCTTCCTGATCGCCAAAGTCGCGGCGGTGTCCGCCCTGGAGGCGGGGGCGTGGCTGCCGCTGGCCCTGGCCGCCAGCAGCGCCCGCTGGCTGATCCTGCTCATGGCCCGGCAACCGCTGGCGCGCCCGGGCGGGATGGCCGCCGAATTCGCCCTCGGCCTGACGCCGGCGACGGTCGGCCTGGCCGCGCTCGTCCCGGCCGCCTTCGCGCTCTACGGCCTGCTCGCCGAGCCGCGCGTGCTCATAGCGCTGACGCTGGCCCACGCCGTCGCGTGGCTGATCGCGCGGCTGGCGCGCGCCCGGCTGGGCGGCGTCACCGGCGACGTTTTCGGCCTGACCGTGGAGCTGTCCGAGTTGGCTGTGTTGCTGGCCTTCGCCGCTTCCCGGCCCTGAGCGATCATCACCTTCAGCGAATGTTCCGCCTCGGCACCACCTCTTACATCGTCCCGGACGACCTGGCCGCCAACGCCCGCTACCTGGCGGGCAGGGTCCAGGATATGCAGCTCGTGCTCTTCGACCTGGACGACGGGCCGAGCAACTTTCCGGACCCGCCCGCCGTCCGGGAGCTGGCGCAGATCGGGCGCGCGACCGGCCTGACCTACACCGTCCATCTCCCGCTGGACATCCGCCTCGGGCCGGACGGCGAAGACGAACACATCTCACTGGTGAAAGCGCGCACGGTGATCGATCTCACACATGCGTTGGAGCCGTGGGCGTACGTCCTCCATCTTGACGGCCGGGACCTGCTCCCCCCTCCTCCGGCGGAAGAGAGGCCGGGGAGGAGGGAAGAAAAATGGCTCGCTCACGCCCTGCGCGCCCTCGAACTGCTGGCGGGTTGGGCCGGCGGGTTTGAGAAGCTGGCCATCGAGAACCTGGAGGGTTACCCGCCGGACTTCGTCGGGCCGGTGTTGGAGCGCGCGCCCGTAAGCCGCTGCGTGGATGTCGGGCACTTGTGGCTGGACGGCCATGATCCCGCGCCGCACCTGCGCGCCGCCCTGCCGCGCGCGCGTGTCGTCCACCTGCACGGCCTGGCCGCGACCGCGCCCGGCGAGCCCCGGCGCGATCACCAATCGCTGGCGCACACGCCGCCCGAACAACTGGACCCCGTGCTGGCGCTCCTGGCGCGCGAGCGTTACGCCGGCGTGCTGACGCTGGAGGTCTTTGGCGAGGCCGATTTTCACTCGTCGTTGACCGCGCTGCAACAGAGCCTGATTCAGGTTAATCAACCGCCCAGACGCGAAGTACGCTCAGAGTCTGCACAATAAACGTCTATGCCCGGGCGTCTCACCCTCATCCTCGGCGGCGCGCGCAGCGGCAAGAGCGCCCACGCCCAACAGCTCGCCGCCGAGCGCGGCCGGGACGTGCTCTACGTCGCCACGGCCGAGGCCGGCGACGCCGAGATGGCGGCGCGCATCGCGGCCCACCGCGCCGAGCGGCCCGCGGGCTGGCGCACGCTGGAGGCGCCCCGCCAGGTCGGCGCGGCCCTGCGCGGCGTTCACGCCGAGGTCGTCCTCATCGACTGCCTGACCCTGCTGGCGAACAACGTCATCGTCCCGTTGCCGGAGCCGGTGACCGAGGCGGCGGCGACCGAAGCCCTGGAGGCGGAGGTGGACGGCCTGCTCGCCGCGCAGCGCGCCGGCGACGCCGAGTGGATCATCGTCTCCAACGAGGTCGGGCTGGGCCTCGTGCCGCCGTACCCGTTGGGGCGCGTTTACCGGGACGCCCTCGGGCGCGCCAATCAACGACTGGCGCGGGCCGCGGATGAGGTCCTGTTCATGGTCGCCGGCCTGCCCTTGCGCGTCAAATAACCCTCCCCAAACTTCCCCCAAAAAAGTCCTCTGAGGTCGGCCCCGGCCCGTGCCGTATAATCAAGCCAATTCAAGCCAATAAATTCTCATAATGACCTGCCCGCGTTGCGGTTTTGAGAGTCCGCCCGGCTTCGCGTTCTGCGGCCGGTGCGGCGCCCAACTCCAGACGGACTCTGCCCGGTTGTCGTCGGCCGACGTCGACTACCTGCGCCGCTACCTCCCGCCCCTGCTGGCCGACGCGCTGCAATCGGACCTGCCCACCCCCTCGCCGCGCCTGCTCGACCAGTGTCTCAAGCACGTCTCCGGCCTAGCCCAGGCGACGGCCGCTTACCTGCCCGCCGACCTGGTGACCGAGCTGACGCGCGACCCGGTGCCCGGCCGGGCCGGCGGCCGTTTCCTGGAAGGCACCCTGCTCTTCGCCGACATCAGCGGCTTCACGGCCATGTCCGAGAAACTCAGCCGCGCCGGCCGCGAGGGCGCGGAGGAGATCACGGCCATCGTCAACCGCTACCTGGGCGTGATGATCGCGCGCCTGCACGCCCACTACGGCCAGCTGATGAAGTTCGGGGGCGACGCCCTGCTCGGGCTGTTCCGTGAGCCGGCCAGCGCGGCCCGCGCGGCCCGCGCCGCGCTCGACATGCAGGCCGCCATGGGCGAGTTCGCGCAGCTCGCCACCTCGCAGGGCGTCTTCCCGCTCCGCATGAAGGTCGGCCTCCATCGCGGCCGCTTCTTCGCCGCGCAGCTCGGCGACCGCGAGAGCATGGAATACGCGCTCTTCGGCGCGGACGTCAACGCCACCGCCGCCGCCGAGTCGGCCGCCGAGGCCGGCCAGGTGCTGGTGGACGCCGCCACGCTGGACGCCCTCGGGCCGGGCGCGCGCGCGGTCCCGTCCGAAACCGCCCCCGGCTATTTCGTCGTCCAGCACATCGGAGGCGCCGCCGAGGCGCCGCTCGCCCAGCGGACGGACCCTTTCCTCTTCGCGCTCTCGGTGGACGGCCTGCGCCGCGCCGCCCGGCTGCTCGACACGCTCACGCCCTACCTGCCCGCCGGCCTGCTGGCGCGCCTGGTCCACTCGGCCGAGGCGCTCGGTTTCGAGGGCGAGCACCGGCTGGTGGGCGTGCTGTTCGCCAACGTCCACGGCCTGGGCGACCTGGCCGACCGGCTCGGGCCCGGCCAGGAGGCCGCCGTCACCCAGGCCCTCAACCGCTATTTCCTGGCCATGGCCGAGGCCATCCGCGCTTTTGGCGGCGTGCTCAACAAGATCGACCTGTACGACCACGGCGACAAGCTGGTGGTGCTCTTCGGGGCGCCGGTGGCGCACGAGGATGACGCCGAGCGCGTCGCCCGCGCGGCGCTGCTCATGCAACAGAAGCTCCAGGACGAGGCGCTGCGCGAGGCCTTCCGGCTCCTGCCCGAAGGTCTGCGCCAGCACATCGGCATCAACTTCGGCAACGTGTTCGCGGGCTATGTCGGCGCGCGCCAGCGCCGCGAGTACAGCGTCATCGGCGACGACGTCAACCTGGCCGCGCGGCTGATGTCGGCGGCGCCGCCGGGCCAGATTCTGGCCAGCCAGAACTTGCAGCGCAAGCTGCACGCCCAGTTCCGGTTCACGCCGCGCGGCGCTATCCCGCTCAAGGGCAAGAGCGCGCCGGTGCCGGTCTTCACCGTGGACGGGGCGCGCAGCGCGGCCGAGGCGGCCCAGGCGCAGGACGGCCTGCGCGCGCCCATCGTGGGGCGCGACGCCGAGTGGGAGCGCCTCACTCAGGCCGTGCAGGCGCTGCGCGGCGGCGAGGCTGGGGCGGCCGCGGGCCGCGGCCAGATCGTGTCGGTCATCGGCGAGGCCGGCCTGGGCAAGACCCGGCTGGTGGACGAGGTGCGCCAGCTGACCCAGCTGGCGGACGAACTGCAGGGGGCCGTCTCCGTGCGCTGGGCCGAGGGCCGCTGCCTGTCCTACACCGAGTCGGTGAGCTACGCGCCCTTCCAGGAGCTGATGCGCCGGCTGCTGGGCGCGCCGGTCGCGGCGGCCGGCGAGAAGGACGAGGCCCTGCTCTGGGCGCGCCTGCGCCAGACGTTGGCGGAGGTCCTGCCGCCCGACGAGGCCCAGGCCGACCTGCCCTACCTGGCGAACTTCCTCAACCTGCGCCTGGACGCCGACAGCCTGGCGCGCGTGCGTTACCTGGACGCCGAGGCCCTCCAGCGGCGCACCTTCGTCGCGATCGCCGGCCTGGTGGAGGCGCTCTGCCGGCCGCCCGCCCCCCCGCTCATCCTGGTGCTGGAGGACATCCACTGGATCGACCAGGCCTCGCGCGCCCTGCTCGAGCACCTGTTTGTCCTGGTGAGCCGCGCGCCGCTGGGGGTGGTGCTGGTCTACCGGCCGGAGCGCGGCAAGGCCTGCTGGCAGTTGCGCGAGAAGGCGGCCCGCGAGTACCCGACGTTCACGACCGAGATCGAGCTCAGCCCGCTGGCCGACGTGGACACCCAGTCCCTGCTGGACCAGCTCGTGCCCGGCGCCCAGTGGCCGGCCGAAATCCACCAGCTCATCCTCGGCCAGACGGAGGGCAACCCGCTCTACCTGGAAGAGTTGCTGCGCGTCCTGATCGAGACCGGCGTGCTTGCCCGGACCGCCGACGGCGGCTGGCAGGTGATCGGCTCACTGGAGGCGCTGCAAGTGCCGGACACGCTGGAAGGCGTCATGATGACGCGTCTGGACCGCCTGGACGAGCCGAGCCGCAACATGGCGCAGGTGGCGTCCGTCATCGGCCGGACCTTCGCCGGCGACGTGCTGGCGCACGTGGCCGACAGCCAGGCGGAGACCCAGCTCGCGCCGCAGTTGCTGCGCCTGCAGCAGCACGAGATCGCCCAGGAGACGCCGCACGCCACGCCGCCGCCGCGCGTCTACACCTTCAAGCACGGCCTGATGCAGGAAGTGGCCTACGGCAGCCTGCTGGCCCGCGTCCGGCGCCAGGTCCATCGCCGCATCGCCGAGTATTTGGAGGCGCGCTCCACCGCCGACGAGGGCCTGTACCCGGTCATCGCCCGGCACGCCTTCCTCGGCCAGGACTGGCCGCGCGCGCTGCGCTACCAGCGGCTGGCCGGCGAACAGGCGCAACGGCTGTTCGCCAACAACGAGGCGCTGGACCACTTCGCCAAGGCCCTGCAGAGCGCCGAGGCGCTGCCCGAACTGGACACGCGCGCCGACCGGCTGCGCATCCACCTGGCCCTGGGCGAACTCTCGACGGTGACGGCCAAGTACGACCGCGCCGCCGAGCACCTGGCCGAGGCCCTGCGGCTGGCGGCCGACGCCGTCGAAGGCGGCGCCCGGGCCGACGCCGAGGCGCGCGCCTGCCGCGGGCTGGCCCGGCTGAACGAGCTGCGCGGCGACTACGCCGCCGCCTTCGACTGGATCGAGCGCGGACTGGCGGCCCTGGGGCCCGAGGCGGAGAAGTCCGCCGTCGCCGCTCAACTCCACCTCACCGCCGGCCTGATCCACGCCCGGCGCGGCGAGCGCGAGCAGGCCCAGGCGCGCGGGCTGGCGGCCTCGCGGATCGCCCAGCCGCTGGACGAGCTGGGCGTGCTGGCCAGCGCCGACCTGCTGCTGGGCCTGATCCACTGGCAATCCGGCGACACGGCCGCGGCCCTGGACGATTACGCCGGCGCGCTGGCGCTGTACGAGAAGGTCGGCGACCTGGCCGGCCAGGCCAAGGCCGAGAACATGCTGGCCAATGCGCTGTTCAAGACGGGCCGCTGGAAGGAGGCCGACGCCCAGTACCGGCGGGCGCGCACAGCGTTCGACCAGATCGGCGCCGCCTACAACCGGGCGCTGGCCGAGAACAACCTGGGCGGCATCGCCCTCAACCAGGGCCGGCTGGAGGAGGCCATCGCCTTTTACGAGCAGGCCCGCCAGACGCTGGAACAGATCGGGGCCTCGCCCTACGTGCGCGGCACCGTCCACATGAATCTGGGCGCCGCCTTCGTCCGGCAGGGCGAGCTGACCGCAGCGCGCGAGCACCTGAGCCAGGGCCAGGCGCTGTTCGCGCAGACCCAGTCGCGCGACTTCCTGCCCGAGCTGCACCGCCACCTGGCGCGCGCGGCCCTGGCCGGCAACGACCCGGCCGGCGCCCGGGCCGAGGCGGAGAGGGCGCTGGCCTCGGCGCGCGAACTGGAGATGCGCGGCGAGGAAGGCAGCGCGCTGCGCGTGCTGGGCGAGATTGCGCTGGCGCAGGGCCGCCCGGAAGAAGCCGCCGCGCACCTGGCCCACAGCCTGGAACTGCTCACCGCCGTCGCCGACGACTACGAGCTGGCCCACACCCAACTGGCGCTGGGCCGCGCGCTCGCCCGGCTGGGCCGCGGCGCCGAGGCCCTCCGGGCGCTCGATCAGGCGGCCGCTGTTTTTGCGCGCCTGGAGGCCGACCTGGACCGGCGCACGGCCGAGGCCCTGCGCGCGATGCTGGCGGACATGGCGTCAGGATCATCTCTGAGGGTTGAGCTGTTATGACCCGGGTTGGTGTTGGCTTAAGGAGTCGCTTATGTTAAACCGTCCTTCTCGTCCCCTGATCCTCAGTCTGCTCGCAGCCTTCGGCCTGCTGACCGTGGTGATGCTGGCGCGGCCAGCCACGGTCGCAGCGGGCGGGGTGGTCACCAACTGCGCGAACGACGCGCAGTTGCGCGCGGCCCTGGCCACCGGCGGCGTGGTCACGTTCAACTGCGGCGCCAACGCCGTCGTCCCCTTCAGCGGCGTGATCACGGTGACGAGCGGCCTGTCGGCCACCGTCCTCGGCCCGGTCACGCTCAGCGGCAACAACTTCACGCAGCTGTTCCTGGTGGAGCCGGGCGCCGTCCTCATCCTGGACACTGTCACGCTGGCGAACGGCCAGGACACCGCCTTCCGCACGGGCGGCAACGGCGGCGCCGTCTTTGTGGACGGCGGCGGCACGCTGGTCCTCCGCAATTCCACGCTCCGGGACAACCAGGCCCCCGGCGAATCGGACGGCGGCGCCGTGTACAGCAACGGCGGCGCGGTCACGGTCACCAACAGCCTGTTCACCAACAACCGCGCCGGCAGCGGCGGCGGCGCCATCTTCACGTCCGGCCCGCTCTTCATCCAGAACTCGACGTTTTTCAGCAACACCCTGTCGTTCGGCAGCGGCGGGGCCGTGGCCGCAGTGACGCCTTTCCAGGCCGCCTTCCGGGCCGAGGCGCCGGCCGGGGTGGGCGCGCAGGCGGCCACGGTCCGGGTGGAGGACAGTCGCTTCGAGAGCAACACCACCCCGTCCGGCTGGGGCGGCGGCCTGTACCTTGACGTGGACGCCGAACTCAAGAACGTCCAGGTGGTGTCGAACACGGCCGGGCAGGGCGGCGGCCTTTACGTGGCCGGGCAGGGCCGGCTCAAACTGACGCGCAGCCTGGTGGGCGGCAACACCGCAACCATCCAGAACCTCTTCGGTGAAGCCGGCGGCGGCGGCCTGTACATCGACGCTGGCGCGGTCGTCCAGATTGATGAAAGCGGCCTCTCCGGCAATGTCACGACCGGCTTTACGCCGGGCGGCGGGCTGGTCATCAGCGGCACAGCCACCCTCGAGAACAGCACCGTCTCCGAGAATACCGCCTGGGGCGGCGGCGGGCTCTTCAACGGCGCCGGCGGCTCCCTGACACTGATCAACAGCACCGTCTCCGGCAACAACGGCGCGGCGGGAGGCGCCGGCGGCCTGCAGACGGACGGCGTCGCCATCATCTCCAGCACCACGTTCGCGGCTAACGTCGTCGAGGATTTCACCGGCGTGTCCCTGTCCGGGATCGGCGTGGCCGCGCTCAACAGCACCGTCCTGTCCGCGCCGCCAGGGATCGCCAACTGCGATGGGCAGGTCACGACTCTCTCCAACGCCGGCGGCTACAACCTGACCAGCGACGACTCCTGCAACCTGCGCGCCACCGGCGACATCTCCAACACCAACCCGTTGCTCGAGCCGCTGCGCAAGAACGGCGGCCCCACCCGCACCCACGCCCTCCAGCCCTCCAGCCCGGCCCTGAACGCCGGCGACCCGGCTAACTGCCCGGCCCGCGACCAGCGCGGCGAGACGCGCGCCGACCGCTGCGACATCGGCGCGTTCGAGTTCGTCGAGGCTCAGGTAGTCACCCCGACGCCCGGCGGGCCGGCCGTCACCATCAGCGACACGGTCACGCGCGCCACCGGCCCGCAGTGGTACAAGATCAGCGTGCCCGAGCCGGGCTCCACGCTCACCGTCACGCTCACCGGCCTGACCGCCGACTACAACCTGTTCCTGTTCGCGCCGTCGGTGGATGAGGAGACCGGCCAGGTGCGCGATATCGGCCAGTTGAGCGACATCGGCCAGCTCAGCGACATCGGCCAGCTCAGCGATATCGGGCAACTCAGCGACATCGGCCAACTCAGCGATATCGGGCAGTTGAGCGACATCGGCCAGCTCAGCGACATCGCCAGCGGCGAAAAGGTCGGCAACCTGGTGGGGATTTCGGCCAAAGCCGGGACCCAGCCGGAGATCATCGCCCGCAACGTGCAGGAGCTGGCCGGCAACTACTACGCCGTCGTCGTGCCGCACAACAAGGCGGCGCTCGGCACGGCCTACACCTTCTCGGCCCGCGTGAGCCTGCCGGTCTTCCCGTACGACCCGATCACGGCGCCGGTGCCGCTCGACGCGCTGCCGGCCATCAGTTTCCCCAGGCCCGACAACGTCCGCACCCTGATTCTGGTCCACAGCGCCCGGACGGACGCGCTCTACGGTCCCAACAGCTTCGACAACAATATCCGGCCGGCGCTGGCCGCGCTGGTCACGTTCCTGCGCGGCGCGAGCCTGGACGCCGAGGTGCTGGACCTGGCCGACCTGAGCGGCATCGGCGTGACGCCCGGCGGCGCCATCAACCAGACCTACGCGTTCTGGGACGCCGAGCCCGGCAACCCGCTGGCCGCCAACTACGTCGCCAGCAGCATCAAAGCCCTGATCTACAACCGCGCGCGCCAGTACCCGAACCTGCGCTATCTGGTGATCGTCGGCGACGACCGCCTCATCCCGCACCGCCGCATCCGCGACGAGGCCGTCATCGCCAATGAGCGCCTGTACGCCGCGACGGCCGGCGCGCAGACGCTGGCCGGCTCGCTGGAGCTGCGCTTCTTCCTGAGCGACGATTACTACGCCGGCCTGCTGCCGCTGCGCTACAAGGGCCGCGAGGTCTATCTGCCGCAGCTGGCCCTCGGCCGGCTGGTGGAGACGCCGCAGGAGATCTCCGCCACCATCCAGGCCGCGCTGGCGACCAACATGGTCTTCACGCCCACCAGCCACCTGGTCACCGGCTACGATTTCCTGATCGACGCGGCCGGCGGCATCTCCGGCACGCTGAGCGCCTACGGCGTCGGCCCGGCGCCGACCAGCGCCGGCCTGGTCAACAACGAGTGGGAAAAAGGCGCGTTCACGCAGACGCTGCAGAACCTGGCCCCGAACGCGCCGGACCTGGTCTCGCTCAACTCGCACTTCACCCACTACTTCTTCTACCCGAACGGGCCCAACACCGTCGGCAACTACGTCTTCGCGCTCAGCGACATCCTCAGCGGCCCGACGTCCTTCGCCGGCAGCCTGATCTTCTCGGTCGGTTGCCACTCGGGCCTGAACGTGCCGGACGGCCCGCCGCCGTCGTACCCGGACGGGACGCTCGGCGCCATGGACTGGGCGCAGGCCTTCGCCCGGGCGACCGCTTTCGGCTTCATCGGCAACACCGGTTTCGGCTACGGCGACTCGGACGTGATCGCCTACTCCGAGCTGATCATGAACCACTTCGCCGCGGAGCTGGGCTACCAGCCCGCCGGCCAGCCGCGGCCGGTGGGCGCGGCGCTGGCGCGCGCCAAGCTGCGCTATTTCAACACCGCCGCCGCCGACTCGTTCAACAACTACGACGAGAAGGCGCTCGGGATCATGACGCTCTACGGCCTGCCGATGCTGCGCGTGGACGTGCCCAACGCCACCAGCACGCCGCCGGGCGGGCTGAGCCAGGTCGCGGCGCCGGGCGCGCTGGAGGCGCCGGCCGCCGTGGGCGCGCAGGCCACCTTCACGGCCAGCCTGCCGCTCAATTTCAGTTATCAGCCGAAGAACTACAGCCTGGGCGGCCAGGTCATCGGCCAGTACTTTGAGATCACCGGCGACCTGCAGGCCGGCCTGCAGACGGACGGCGGCAAGCCGATCCTGCCGGTCACCAGCCGCAGCATCTCGGTCACCGACTTCATCGCCCACGGCGCCCTGCTGCTGGGCGGCACGTTTACGGACATCCCCAACTTCAACCCGGCCATCTCGCTGCTCATCACCGACGATGTGGCCTACCTGAACGCCGAGCCGCCCTTCCCGTTCCTGGAGTGGACGCCCGGCGACCTGGCCGCCGTCAACCGCCTGCTGACCATCGACGGCCAGACCAACGACCGGCTGGTGGTGACGCCGATGCAGTTCCGGGCGACGACGCTGGGGACGCCGACGACGGGCACCGCGCGCCTGTACTCCAGCCTGAAGTTCGACGTCTACTACGCCCCGGAGACGGACGCGAACTTCGCGGCGCCGGGCATCTGGCAGGTGAGCGCCACCCCGCCCAGCAACGGCCAGGTGACGTTCACGGCCCTGGTGAACGATGACCTCGAGCAGGTGCAGCGCGTGCTGGTGCTGTACCGGCCGCTCACCGGCAACACCTGGCTGCCCTTCGATCTGGCGTATGACCCGGAGACCGACCTGGCCAGCGGCACGCTGACCGGCCAGTTCTCGGCCTTCGAGTTCATCGTGCAGGCCGTGGACGGCAGCGGCAACGTGGCGCTTTCGCTGGACCAGGGCAACCCCTACCTGGTCTACAACACGCTGTATCTGCCGCTGATCCGGCGGTAGAGAAAACAAAAAAGGGCCGCCGGCGGCAAAGCCGCCGGCGGCCCTTGTGTTTCTCTAGAACAACCCCTTCACCTTCCCGGTCGCCAGGTCCAGGTCCACGTCGAAGAACACCGGCCGGGTGGGCAGGCCGGGCATGGTGCGCATACTGCCCACCAGCGGATAGAGGAAGCCGGCGCCCACCGAGGCGCGGATGTCGCGGATCGGGAGGCGGAACCCAGTCGGCGCGCCCTTGATCTCCGGCCGGTCGGTGAACGACAGGTGCGTCTTGGCCATGCAGATCGGGAGCTTATCGAAGCCGAGGCGGGTATACAGTTCGATCTTGGCCTCGGCCTCGGGCGTATAGTCCACGCCGTCGGCGCCGTAGGTGCGGGCGATGGCCTCGATCTTCTCCTTGATGGAAGCCTCCAGCGGGTACAGGAACTGGAATTGCTTCGGCTTCTCAGCCGCCGCGATCACGGCCCGGCCCAGCGCCAGAGCCCCCTGGCCGCCGTGCGCCCAGTGCGTGCACTTGACGGCGTCCTCGGCGCCGGCCTCGACGGCGGCCCGGCGGATCAGCTCGATCTCGGCGTCGGTGTCGGTGGCGAAGGAGTTGACCGCCACCACGACCGGGACGCCGAACCTGCGGACATTGTGGATATGCCGGACCAGGTTGGGCAGGCCGGCCTCCAGCAGGGCCAGGTTCTCGCTGGTATAGGCGAAGTCCAGCGGACGGCCGGCCACCACCTTCGGGCCGCCGCCGTGCATCTTGAGCGCCCGCACCGTGGCCACCAGCACCACCACATCCGGCGTCAGGCCGGAGTAGCGGCACTTGATGTCCATGAACTTCTCCATGCCGATGTCGGCCCCGAAGCCGGATTCGGTGACGACGTAGCCGCCCTGGCCCACCAGCTTGAGCGCGATCTGGTCGGCCACGATGGACGAGTTGCCGTGGGCGATGTTGGCGAACGGCCCGGCGTGGACGAAGGCCGGCGTGCCCTCCAGCGTCTGCATCAGGTTGGGCATGATGGCGTCCTTCATCAGCACCGTCAGCGCGCCGGCCACGCCCAGGTCCTCGGCCGTCAGCGCCTCGCCGCGCGTGTTGGTGCCGAACACCATCCGGCCCAGGCGCTCGCGCATATCCGCGAGCGAGGTGGTCAGCGCCAGGATCGCCATGATCTCGCTGGCCACGGTGATGTCATAGCCGGTGAACCGTTCGTTGCCCTTCTCCTCGTCGCCCAGGCCGATCTGGATGCGGCGCAGCATGCGGTCGTTGACGTCGACCACGCGGTTCCAGGTGAGCGAGTCCGGGTCGATATCCAGCCGGAAGAGCGCGCGCTTCTGCTCGGGCGTCAAGGCGTCCGGGTCGTCGGCCCAGAAGCCGAGCCGCTGCATGCGCCTGCGGTGCGCCTCGGCGAAGTGGCGCTTGCCCTGCTTGTCCTTGGGGCAGAAGGCGTTGGCGAGCTTCTCATCATCGGGCTGGGCGCGCTCGTGGAGCATGCGCGCGTCGATGGCCGCCGCCATCAGGTTGTGCGCGGCGGTGATGGCGTGGATGTCGCCGGTCAGGTGGAGGTTGAAATCCTCCATCGGGATGATCTGGCTGTAGCCGCCGCCGGCCGCCCCGCCCTTGATGCCAAAGGTCGGGCCCTGCGACGGCTGGCGGATGCAGGTGAAGACCCGCTTGCCCAGGTGAGCGCCGAGAGCCTGCGACAGGCCGACCGTGGTCGTCGTTTTGCCCTCGCCCAGCGGCGTGGGCGTGATGGCGGTGACGTCGATGTAATAACCGTTGGGGCGCCGGGCCAGCCGGTCGCGCACGTCCAGATGGACCTTGGCTTTGTAAGGCCCGTAGAATTCCAGTTCATCCGGCTTCAGGCCGGCCTCGGCCGCCACCTGGGCGATGGGCTTGAGCTTGCCGGCCTGGGCGATCTCGATGTCGGACGGGACCGGCGAGAGGAGCTTCAGCCGGGTGGGCTTGAAGACGAGGGCCGGGGCGGCCGGCTTGCGGGCGGCCTTCTTCTTGGCGACGGGTTTCCTGGCCTTGGCGGCTTTCTTGGCGACGGGCATGGGTGAGTCTCCTGTGGCTGGGCGGTCGGAACGGGTCCCGGGCGCGGGCCTTGAACCCGCGCCTGCGACGACAAAACGGGTTAACTGGATTGACCGCGGCGGGCGGCGCGGCGGGCTTCGCGGGCGGCGCGCTCGGCGGCCGGGTCGCGGCCTTCAGCGCCCGCGGGCGCTGAAGGGGCGACGGCCGGCTTCTTCTCCGGCTCAGCCGGAAGCGAACGCACGTACTTCAGCCAGTTGGCGCAGTTCTCGTCATGGCCCATGAAGACGTCGGCGGCCAGGATGGCCTGCCTGATCTCGGGCTCGATCGGGTTGGTGATGGCGCAGGTCATGCCGGCGGCGATAGCCATCGCCATAAAGGCGCCGTTGAGCGCCGGACGGTGCGGCAGGCCAAAGGAGATGTTGGACGCCCCGCAGCAGCAGTTGACGCCCAGCTCCTCGCGGCAGCGGCGGACAATTGCAAAGAGCGATTGTCCCGCCGAGCGCACCGCGCCGATGGGCATGGCCAGCGGGTCGATCAACACATCCTCGCGCGGGATGCCGTAGCTCTCCGCCCGCTCGACGATCTTTTTGGCCACCGCGAAGCGCACGGCCGGGTCTTCGCTGATGCCCGTCTCGTCGTTGGAAATGCCGATGACCGCGCACCGGTACTGCGCCACCAGCGGCAGCACCGCCTCCAGCCGCTCGTCCTCGCCCGTCACCGAGTTGAGCAGCGGCTTGCCCCGGTAGGCGGCCAGGCCGGACTCGAGCGCCCGGACGATGGACGAGTCGATGCACAGCGGCACGTCCGTCACCGACTGGACCACGCGGATGGCTTCGGCCAGGAGGGCGGGCTCGTCGGCCAGCGGGATGCCGGCGTTGACGTCCAGCATGTGGGCGCCGGCCTGCACCTGGGCCAGGGCGTCGGCGCGGACGCGGTCGAAGTTCCCGGCCGCCATCTCGGCCGCCAGCTTCTTGCGGCCGGTGGGGTTGATGCGCTCGCCGATGATGACGAACGGATGTTCCGGCCCGATCCGGACGGTCCGGGTGGGGGAAGTGATGATCGTTTCCATGCGTTTGACTGTTTTAGTTTCTTAAGTTTGGCCGCTTTCGCCAAGTGCCAGGTGTCACATCGGGCCGGGCGCTTTAGCCGGCTCCGGCTGCGGGCGGCGCGGCAACAGGCCGGCGTCTTCGATGATCTCGGCCACCAGCTCCTCCTGGCGGTAGGCCATGACGTGCACGCCGGCCACGCCGGGGATTTCCCGGACCTGCTGGATGATCTCGATGCACAACTGCTTGCCCTCCCGGGCCGGCTTCTGGGCGCCTTTCAGGCGCGCGATCACGTCCTCCGGGATGTGGACGCCGGGGACGTGGGCGCGCATCCACTCCGCCACTTTGGCCGAGCGCAGCGGGCCGACGCCGACCAGGATGAACAGCTTCTCGTGCAGGCCCAGGTCGCGCACGCGTTGCATAAATTCGCGCAGGCGCGGCACGTCGAAGCAGTACTGGGTCTGGATGAACTCGGCGCCGGCTTCCCATTTCTTCTTCAGACGCAGCGGCCGGAAATCGAACGGCGGCGCGAACGGGTTCTCGGCGGCGCCCACGAAGACGCGCGGCGGCACGTCCAGCTTGCGCCCGCTCAGGAACTGGCCGTGGTCGCGCATGATGCGGACCGTGCGCAGGAGCGTCATTGAATCCAGGTCGAAGACCGGCTTGGCCTCCGGCTGGTCGCCGGCCTGGACGCCGTCGCCGGTCAGACACAGGACGTTCTTTACGCCCATCGCCGCCGCGCCCAGCAGGTCGCCCTGCATGGCGATGCGGTTGCGGTCCCGGCACGACATCTGGTAGACGGGCTCGTAGCCGGCGCGGGTGAGCAGCGCGCAGATGCCGACGCTGGACATGTGGCAGTTGGCGCCCGAGGCGTCGGTGGCGTTGATGGCGTCGGCGACGGTGGAGAGGACCAGGACGCGGTCGTAGACGGCCTGGGGGTCGGCGCTGTCCGGCGGGTTAAGCTCGGCCGTCACCGCAAAGCGGCCGGACTTGAGCACGCGCTCCAGGCGGGAACCGGCGACGAGGGGAGAAGCGGAGGTCACACGAGTATCACGCGCTACGCATTACAGCCGGCGCAATGCGCAGCGCGTGTCAACGACTATCCTGCACGGCGATCCAGCCGGCCGGGTTTTTCTGCGCCGCGCCGGTGAAATCGTTGATCCAGGCCGAGGTCCCTTGCAGGCTCCGGTTGACGGGCGGCAGGACCAGGAGCAGCTCGTGGCCGTAGACCGGCATACGCCGCGAGCGCTCCCAGGCCTGCACCCACACACAGCGCAACTCGGGCTTGATCTCGCAATGTCCGTTGGCGCGGACGCCCCCGCACGGCCCGTTGCGCAGGTTCTTCGGACAGGTCATCGGGCAGGTCATGCCGGTGCTGTGCAGCACGCATTGCCCGCACATCTGGCAATTGAAGAGGGCGCCCTTGCCGACCGCCTCGGCGCGGATCAGGGCCGCCTCCACCACCCCGCCCGGCTTCAGCCAGCGCCGGAACGGTCGCAACAGGCGCTGGGTGAGGGCGTAAGCGACTTCCAAAAGGCGGGGATAGTTCTGGAGCCAGCGGAGCATGTGTGTGTCGAATGGCGAATGGCAGACGGCCGGCTCTCCCCTCCGGACCCTCCGCCGGTCTCAGCCCTCGCGTCCTTGCCCGGCGACCAGCTTCTGTAATCGCCCGTCGGGGTAGGCGACCTCCAGTTCGGCGGCGACGGCCGCCGCCACGGCCTCCGGCTCGCCCGCGCGCTCCACCGGCTCAGCGGTGCGCCATTCGGCCAGGTAGTCGTCGGTGCCGATCAGGCCGGCGCGCATGGCGGCGGCGTCGATGGCTTCCTGAAAACGATCGCTCAGGGCTTTGGAGCTGCGCTCGCGGCCGGCCTTGACCTTGACCTGGGCCGGGATGTCGCGCCAGTAGACGATTTGATAAGAGGAAGTGGACATAGATCTTCACCGCCAAGAGCGCCAGGGAGGCGAAGGGTCTCGCCAAGAGGCCCGGCGACCTTCGCACCTTTCGCGGGTCAACCCGACCGCATCAACTCGATCAGCCGCGTCTCCAAAGCGCCGTAGCCGACCACGCGCACCTCCAGCGGCAGCCGGAGCTGTCCCGCCGCCCACTCCGCTCTGGCGCGCAGGGCCGGGTCATCGGTCTGCGCCAGGTAGACGCAGCGGGTGTAGTTGCGGAAATAATCGTCGCGCAGCTCCGGGAAGCGGTCCAGGCCCAGGCCTTCGATCACCAGGTGGTCGAACGACTGCACCAGGTAGTCGGTGAGGAAGTAGGTGCCGGGGGCTTCGTCCATGAGCGCCTGGAACTGGCCGTCGGCGTACAACTCATAGCAGTGCGGGCCGCGCACGCGCTCCACGCCCTCCTGCGCCAGCATCTCGTCCAGCAGGCCGCCCGTCCCGCAATCGCCGTAGACCACGACCACGCGCGCATAGCGCGCCCGCGCCTCGCGCACGCGCTCGCGCACCGCGCCGGGGAGCCGGTGCGGCTCGTTGTGCAGCAGCGCCGGCACGCCCAGCACCTCGGCGTCCCAGCCGTGCTTCGCGCGCAGGGCCAGCACCTCGCGGGCCAGCGCGCCGCAGGCGATCAGGGCCGTGGTCATCTACGCCTGCGCCTCCGCTTCGCCGGCTTCGCGCGCCGCGCGGGCCGCCCGCCGCGCCGCCCGGTCCGCGGACGCCGTGCGCGCCGCCGCTTCCGGCGCCGGATGGGCCGCCGCCGGGGCCGCGCTCAGGTCCACGCCGCGCAGCGCCTCGGTCATGGCGCGGATATGGTCCGGCGAACTGCCACAGCACGCGCCGATGATCCGCGCGCCGGCCCGGTAGACGTCGAGGGCGTAGCCCGCCATCACGTCGGGCGTGGCCCGGTAGACGGCCTTGCCGCCCACCAGCTCCGGCATCCCGGCGTTCGACTTGGCCACCAGCGGCACCCGCGGCCCGATCGCCTGCATCTTCTGGATGGCGGCCAGCAACTCGTCGGTGCCGTTGCCGCAATTCGCGCCCACGGCCGCCGCGCCGCGTTCGGTCAGCTCCCGAAGCGCCTGCTCCGGAGTCACCCCCATCATCGTCCGGCCGTGCGTGTCGAACGACAGGGTGGTGATGACCGGGATCTCGGCCGAGACCCGGCGCACGCCTTCCAGGGCGGCCTGGACCTCCTCCAGCGAGGACATGGTCTCGATCCAGATCACGTCCACGCCACCGGCGATCAGGGCTCCGGCCTGCTCGGCAAAGCCGGCCACAGCGTCGGCGTACTCCAGCGTGCCGAGCGGGGCCAGGATATCGCCGCTCGGGCCGATATCGCCGGCCGCCAGCACGTCGCGCCCGGAGGCCTCGACCTCGGCCCGCAACAGGATGGCGGCGGTGCGGTTAAGCTCGGCCACGCGCCCCTGCAGGTTGTGCATGGCCAGCCGGAAGCGGCTGCCGCCGAACGTGTTGGTCAGGACGATCTGCGCCCCGGCTTCGATGTAACGACGCTGAATGCCGCGGACGACATCCGGGTGCAGGACGTTCCAGGTCTCGGGCGGGTCGCCGAACTGCAGGCCGGCGGCGAAGAGCTGGGTGCCCATCGCGCCGTCGGCCATGAGCGGGCCGGGCTGGGCGAGGAGAGTTTGCCACTTGTTCATAGTGATGACGACGGGCGGGGGACGAAAGCCGGCTCAAGCCGGCTCGCCCGTCGTCCCTCCATTGACGCCGCGCCGGATGGCGAGCAGTTTCTTGGCGGTCTCCACCGCCACGGCCGCGTCGCGGCAATACGCGTCGGCTTCGATCTCCTCGGCGAAGGCCGCGTTGAGCGGCGCGCCGCCCACCAGGACGATCACCCGGTCGCGCACGCCCGCCTCCTTCAGCCGCTTGATGACCACGTCCATGTACGGCATGGTCGTCGTCAACAGCGCGCTCATCCCCAGGATGTCCGGCTGGTGCTCCTGGTAGGCCGCCAGGAACTTGTCCGCGTCGCAGTTGATGCCCAGGTTCACCACCTTGAAGCCCGCCCCTTCCATCATCATCGCCACCAGGTTCTTGCCGATGTCGTGGATGTCGCCCTTGACCGTGCCGATGATCATCGTCCCGATTTGCTGCGCGCCGGTGTTGGCCAGCAGCGGGCGCAGGATCTCCATGCCGGCCTTCATGGCCTTGGCGGCCATGAGCACCTCCGGCACGAACAGGATGCCGTCGCGGAAGTCCACGCCGACGATGTCCATGCCGCCGACCAGGGCCCGGTTCATCACGTCGGTGGGCGTCAGGCCGCGGCGCAGCAGCTCGTGCACGCCGGCCTCCACGCCCTCCACCAGGCCGTCGTACAGATCGTCCTGCATGTTCTGGATCAGCTCATCGGTGGGTATCTGGGTCAGGTCGTCGCTCATAGAATTCTCCGTGGCCGGATGATAATGATCGGGCGCCGGGGTGACAAGGCGGCGCCGCGCGGCTCACCCCGTCGCCCCATCAGCCTGTCACCTTATCTGCCATCTGGCGTCGTCGTTGACTCCGGCGAACCGGCGTTTCCGCGCCCGCCGCCGGTTCGGGAAGTATACCCGCAAGGTGCGGGAACGCGTCGGTGGCGTGCGGCAGAGCGATGGCGCCCACAAACTCGGCCTGGAAGTCGGCGGCCACGGCCGTCTGAATGTGGACGGCGTCGGCGGCCAGGCGGACCGCCTCCAGGCGCGCCGCCCGGTTGAGCAGCGCGATCCGCGCGCCGTCCCCGGCGGCGTTGCCCACCGCCACCACCCGGCTCAGGTCGCAATCCGGGATCAGGCCCAGGATCATGGCGTGCGTCGGGTCGATGTAGCTGCCAAAGGCGCCGGCCAGGACGATGCGGTCCACCGCGCTCACGCCGCGGGCCTTCATCAGCAATTTGACGCCCGCGTACAGCGCCGCCTTGCCGAGCTGGATCGCGCGCACGTCGCTCTGGTTGACCACGATCGGCTGGCCGCTGGCCGTCTGCGCGCCGTCGGCCAGCACGTACTCGCCGGTGCGCGCCGAACCGCCGGCCCGGCCGCCGAAACGCACGCGCGGGCTGCGGGCGGCGGCCGCCTCGCGGAAGCCCCCATCCGGGCCGATGACGCCGGCCAGGTACAGCTCGGCGATGGCCTCGATGATGCCGCTGCCGCAGATGCCGGTGGCTTTCGGGCCCTCACCGCCGGCCTCGCCCCCTTCGGCAGAGGGGGAAGAGGCCAGCCACGCCTCGTGGCCGATGACCTTGAAGCGCGGCTCGAGCGTGGCCGGGTCGATGCGCACGCGCTCGATGGCGCCCGGAGCGGCGCGCTGGCCGTGCGTGATCTGCGCGCCCTCGAAGGCCGGGCCGGTGGGGCTGGAACAGCAGAACACCTTCTCCCGGTTCCCCAGCACGATCTCGGCGTTGGTGCCGACGTCCACGATCAGCATCAGGTCGTCCTGCCGGTGCGGGGCCTCGGCCAGCTGCACGGCGACGTTGTCGGCGCCGACGTGGCCCGCGATGCAGGGCAGGACGTGGACGCGCGCGCCCGCGTTGAGCTTCAGCCCCAGGTCGCGCGCCTTCAGGTCGAGGGCCGAGTTGAGGGCCAGCGCGAACGGCGCGCCGCCCAGCTCCACCGGGCTCAACCCCAGCAGCAGGTGGTGCATCACGGGGTTGCCGACCAGCACCACGTCCAGCACAGCGTCGGCGGTCAGGCCGGCGCGCGCGGCGGCCTTGCGCGCCAGGTCGTTCAGGGTGGCGATGATGGCCCGGTGCATCTTCTCCGCGCCGTCCGGGTGCATCATCACGTAGCTCACGCGGCTCATCAGGTCCTCGCCGAAGCGGACCTGCGGGTTCATGCTCGCCTCGGTCGCCTTGACCTCGCCCGTGCGCAGGTCGCACAGGTGAGCGACGACCGTGGTAGAGCCGACGTCCACGGCCAGGCCGTAAGCGCCCTCCTGGTAACCCGGCTGGATGCGCAGCACTTCCCGGTCGTGCCAGAGCGCGACGGTGACGGCGTGTTGGCCCTGGGCCAGCGCGGGCTGCAACTGCGCCAGGGCCGGCGCGTCGATGGTCAGGCCGTGCACGTGATGCTGCGCCGCCAGCGCCTGTTGCAGGCGCTCCCAATCGCCGCTGTGGCTCTCCAGCGTGGCCGGCTCGACCTCGACGTACACCTGGCGCACGGCCGGCTGGACGTCGATGACGCGGTCGGTGGCGGCTTTGGCGATGATCTGCTTGCGGGCCTGGCTCTCCTCCGGCACCATCAGCAGCAGGTCGCCGGTGACCTCACAGGCGCAGGCCAGCCGGCGGCCCGGCCCGAGCGCGTGCTCGGCCAGGTACTTGGCTTCGCGGCCGTCCATCGGCGTGAGGTGGCCGGCGGACGACGTCAGGCCGTGTTTGGGGAAATGGCCGTCTTCGACGATGACCTGGCATTTGCCGCATGTCTGGCGGCCGGCGCAGATCGACTCCAGCTCCACGCCGAGCTGGCGGGCCGCCTCCAGCAAATTGGCGCCCCGCCGCACCTGGCCGCGTCGCCCGGAGGGCATGAGGGCAATGGTCACAAAATCAGCGTGTGTCTCAGGCATGAGGCCAGTTATACCAACTCCGTCGCGAATTATAAATGAGAGAAACGGGCCAGACTACGGGTGAAGAGCTCAGATTCGCCCGCCGGGGTTGTG
>DAOUAB010000084.1:0-3830 GCA_034434015.1 Anaerolineales bacterium | reverse complement strand
TCGTCCCGGCGCACGCCAGGGGGAGGCTGAAGACCGCCGGGGCGGCAGCGTCCCTGGTGATGATAGTGACCCTGGTGCCGCTGGCCGGTTTTCTGACGACGCGCCTGGGCGTCGCCGGCCCGGCGAACAACCTGGAGCGCGCCTCGGCTCTTGAACGCGCACTGCTCATCGGCTACAGCCTGGATGCCTGGCGCGCCCAGCCGGTCACAGGCGTCGGCGCCGGCGCGTTCCCGCAATGGGCGGCGCGCAACACCGGCGCCGGCTATCCGTTCGAGCCGGTCCACAACGCGCCGCTGCTCATCCTGGCGGAGACCGGCGTGCTGGGCGCGACGGCGGCGCTGACCCTGGCCGGCGCGGTGGCGTGGCGCGTCTGGAAGCGCCGCCGGATGATGGACGCGGCCGAGGCCGTCGGGGCCGCGGTGCTGCTGGCGATCCTGGTCACCGGCCTGTTCGACCATCTGTGGTGGACGCAGCCGCCGGCGCGCCTGCTGGCCGGGCTGGCGCTCGCCGGGTGGGCGCGTGAGACGACGCTGACGACAAACGGTTAGGAGCCGGGCGCCCGGGCGCCGCTCACCGGGAAGCAGGCCCGCACCCGCGTGCCCTGACCAGGGGCGCTGTCTATCTGTAGAGTCCCCTTGCAGTTCGCCGCCCGTTCGCGCATAGAGCGCAGTCCGAGGTGGCCGGGGTGCGGCGCGTCCGGGTCGAAGCCCACCCCATCGTCGCAAACCTCCAGCCGCAGGCAGCCGGCCTCATGGCGCAGGCGCAACGTCAGCCGCTGCGCCTGAGCGTGCTTGACGGCGTTGTGCAGGGCCTGCTGCGCGATGCGATAGATGGCCTCTTTTGTCTCGAGCGGCGCCTCGGGCTCCACGTCCAACTCGGTCGCCACCGCCAGGCCGTGGCGCGCGCGCACGGCCGCCGCCTGCTTGACGAGCGCGTTCACCAGGCCCTCGTGGGCCAGCGATTCCGGTCGCAGGTCGAAGATCAGGGCGCGCATCTCGGTCAGCCCGGCGTCGGCCAGGGCGACTACATAGTCGAGCGCCTCGATGACGCGTTCACGGCTGGTATCCAACAGCGTCAACGCCGTGTGAGCGCCGAGCGCGATGCCGTACAACGCCTGCGACAGGGAGTCGTGCAACTCCCGCGCCAGCCGCTGGCGCTCCTCCAACGCCACCAGGCGCTCGTGGTCGACCAGGTTGTGCCAGAGCGCCACGGCCCCCGAAACCTGGCCTTCGGAGAAGAGAGGCGAGGCCGAGGCCATGATCTTGAGTTCGCGGCCATCCGGTAAGCGCAACACCAGGCGTTCACCACGCACTGTTTCGCCGCGCAGCGCGCGCGCGGACGGCAACATCTCCAGGGGTAGGGGCCAGCCCTTTGAATCGCAGAGCTGGATCGTCGGCAAGTATTCAGGCCGGGAGATCGCGTTGGGCAGTTCGACGCCGAGCGCGGCCTGGGCGGCAGGGTTAACACGCAGCGGGGTGCCGGCGGCGTCATAGACGATGACGGCGTCGGTCATGGCCTTGAACACCGCGCTCTGCTCCTCGGCCCGCATTTGGGCCTCCACGGCCAGCATCTGCGCGCGCCGCCGCTCCCGGTCGTACTGCGCCAGGAGCCGCTGACCCTCGGCCTCGGCTCGCCGCCGCTCGGCAATCTCCTTGTGCAGCTCGGTATTCAGGGCCGTCAATTGCTGGGTCCGCGCCTCCACCCGCACTTCCATCTCATCGTAGGAGCGGCTCAAATCGGCCTGGGCATGTTCGCGGGCCTTCAGTTCGCGTCGGAGCAAGAAGAAGAGGGCGGCCACTGTAAGGCCGCCGCTGAGGAGGTGCAATTGCAGGAAGAGGTCGCGTTCGCGGATAAAGTCATCCACCAGCAGATCAAAGGCGAAAATCCACACTCCGACCAGCAGCGCGTAAGACAGGGCCGCGCGTGTTGCCGAGCTTCTCACCCTGCTACCCCTCCCGCCGTCGCCTGCGCCGCCGGGGTCAAACCGCCGGCCACTTACCGGCCACTCGGCCCCGCCGGAGCGCGTAGAGCGCGGCCTGGGTGCGGCTCTTCAGGCCCAGCTTGGCCAGCACGTGGGCCACGTGCGTCTTCACCGTCTGCTCGCCGATGTTGAGGGTTTGGGCAATCTCGCGGTTGGCGTAGCCCTGGCCCAGCAGGCGCAACACCTGCTCTTCACGTTCGGTCAGAACCGCGCCCGGGTTGTGCCCGGCGATATCGCTCATCAGCTGCGCCGTCACTTGCGGCGAGAGTTGGGCCTGGCCGGAGGCCGCTGCCTTAAGCGCCCGGCGCAATTCATGCGCTTCGGTGTTCTTGAGCAGATAGCCGATCGCGCCGGCGCGCACGGCTTCAACGACCGAGACGTCCTCCAGGACGCTGGTGAGCGCCACCACTTCCGTCTCCGGCAACTCACGCCGGATAGCCGAGATGGCCGCGATGCCATCCATGACCGGCATGAGCAGGTCCATCAGGACAACATCCGGCTGATGCTGGAGAGCCAGGCGCACGGCCTCCGCGCCGTCCTTCGCCTCCGCCACGACCTCCAGTTCCGGATCGGCGCCTAGAAACATACGCAGACCCTGACGCACCACGGCGTGATCGTCAGCGACGAGTACGCGAATTGGCATCTCCCCACCCTCGCCCGCTTATTGGCACACAGACAGCGATTCAACTCTAGGCCAAGTGGCCGTCGGTGGCAATGACCATGTCTCCTAAATTGTCGATGATATTTGTCCTTTTCCGGGCCCGACGTCGAAGGCGTCTTCGGTGACAAAAGCCACTCCAAAGAGTGAGATGAATTCACTCCGACGCGGGACGCGCGTTTGTGAAAAGGGGATCATAGTGTCTGTGCCCGATTGTTCAATTGAATCATCGACGCGCGAGCTGCGCCTGAAGGCCCGGCGGAAAACAGTCCATGATCAAGATCCTGCTCGTCGCCGACGAGCCGTCCGTGCGGCGCGGGTTACGCATGCGGCTGACGGCCGAACCGGATGTCGCCATCGTGGGGGAGGCCGCCGATGGCCGCGCGGCCTTAGAACTGACGGACCGCCTGCACCCCGACGTGGTGCTGATCGACGCGGAAACGCCGCGGCTCGGCGGGTTGGCCGTGGCCCGGTCGCTGGCCGCGCGGGCGGCCATGATCCTGCTGAGCCTGCACGATGACCCGGTCACCCGGCGCGGCGCGCTCGAGGCGGGCGCTGTGGACTTCGTCACCAAATGCGGCAGTATGGACGACCTGCTGACCGCCATTCGCCGGGCGGCGTCGCGCGATGCCGGACGCCGGCCCGAGGCCGAAATCCCGTGATCCGGCTCGCATCACACCCAGGGCCGCCCGCAAAGGAGGTGGAGACAGTCTGGCGGCTTCCACATCGGAGGGGTTTGTCGTGTTAGAGAAAGGGGCAACCTATGCGACCCAAAAAACTGGGGCTCGTCACCATCTTGTTGCTGCTGGCGCTGCCGCTCTTCTCGGCGTCGGCTGCGGCCGGTCCAGCTCTCGTCACTGACCAGAGCATGGTCTGGGGCCTGACGGAGACCACGGTGCTCAGCACCGGCACGACCGTCACCACCCCCCAGGGGACCATGACCAGGAACTTCACCTTTGAGGCCACCGTCAAGGCGAAAAACACCAGCCTGATGTCGGACGCGATCCTTCGCGTGACGCTCTCCGCCTTCTCGCCCAAGAAAGACATGGCCGGCCAGAAGGCGGGCAAGTGGTACGTGCAGGGCATCTGGACCCTGACGGCCAAGAACGCCGACCCGGTCGCGCTCAAGGCGCGCCACAACCCATACGTCGCCGAGGGCCAACTTCAGGCCGTGCTGGGCTTTAACCCGGC
>DAOUAB010000083.1:0-22882 GCA_034434015.1 Anaerolineales bacterium | reverse complement strand
GAGCAAGAACGGCCTGCTGACCACGCTGGGCTACAAGATCGGCAGCCAGCCGGCCGTCTACTGCCTGGAAGGCTCCATCGCCATCACCGGCGCCCTGGTCCAGTGGCTGCGCGATAACCTGAAGTTCTTCGACTTCTCCAAGCACGTCGAGGACTACGCCAAGGCCGTGGAGGACAGCGGCGGCATCTACATCGTGCCGGCGTTCTCGGGCCTGTTCGCGCCCTACTGGCGGAGCGACGCGCGCGGCGCCATCGTCGGCCTGACCCGCTACATCACCCGCAACCACATCGCCCGCGCCGCCCTGGAGGCCACCGCCTACCAGACGCGCGAGGTGCTGGACGCCATGAACGCGGACTCGGGCGTGAACCTGACCGCGCTCAAGGTGGACGGCGGCATGGTGTTCAACAACACCCTGATGCAGTTCCAGGCCGATATCCTGGGCGTGCCCGTCATCCGCCCGACCGTGGCCGAGACGACCGCCCTGGGCGCCGCCTACGCCGCCGGCCTGGCCGTCGGCTTCTGGAAGGCCGTCGAAGACCTGCGCGTCAACTGGGGCAAGGACCACGAGTGGCATCCGCAGATGGACGCCGCTCATCGCGAGAAACTGTACAAGGGCTGGAAGAAGGCCGTCACCCGCACGTTCGACTGGGTCGAGTAACACGGTCTGTGACCTGGACCGCCGCCCGCCCGCCGCGCGCCGGCGGGCGGCCGTCCGGCCCGCGATGGGGAAGTCCGGAGCGCCCTGCCGCCGAGCGCCCTGAGCGGCTTGGTATTGCCTTGCCGAGCACGCTCCCAGGGCGCTCGACGCGCCAGAACACCGGCCGGGCCCCGGCGGCGAAGGGGTCGTTTTTCGGGTGGTGGGTGTTTCCTTCCAGAGGCCGGGTGGTATGATTATGCATGAACAGGGTTTGTGGTGAGTTTGTGAATAGAAGGAAAGGGTCCGTATGACTGCCCCGCACGTGATCGTCATCGGCGCCGGCTCCACCGGCGCGGCCACGGCCCATGACCTGGCCCTGCGCGGCCTGCGCGTCACCGTCCTGGAGCGCGGCGAGATCGCCAACCAGACCACCGGCCGCAACCACTGCCTGCTGCACTCCGGCGGCCGTTACTGCGTCAAGGACCAGGAGTCGGCCATCGAATGCATCGACGAGAACCTCATCCTGCGCCGGATCATGCCGGACGCGCTGGAGCTGAACGATGGCCTGTTTGTGGCCATCACCGAAGAGGACCTGGCGTTTAAAGAGCAGTTCATCGCCGGGTGCGAAGCCTGCCATATCCCCTATCGCGAAATCGCGCCGCAGCGGGCGCTGCAATTGGAGCCGTTTCTGAACCCCAAGCTGCTGGCGGCCGTGCAGGTGCCGGACGGGGTCTTTGAGCCGTGGCGCTTCTGCGTCGCCTTCCTGGCGACCGCCAAGAAGAACGGCGCCGTCGTCCGCACCTTTACCGAGGTGACCGAGCTGGTGCGTTCCGGCGGGAGCGTCACTGGCGTGAAGCTGCGCGACCTGCGCACCGGGCGGACCGAGACGCTCGGCGCCGATATCGTGGTCAACGCCACCGGCCCGTGGGCCGGGGAGATCGCGCACATGGGCGGCGTGGACGTGCCGGTCTCGCCGACGGCCGGCGTTATGGTGACCGTCGGCCGGCGGCTGAACAACATGGTGGTCAACCGGCTGGATAAGCCGTCGGATGGCGATATCGTCGTGCCCCAGCGCACCACCAGCATCATTGGCACCACCTCCTGGACCATCCTGGACCCGGACCAGATCGATATCCCCAAGGACCATATCGAGAAAATGATCCAGAAGGGCCGGGAGTTGATCCCGTCCATCGAGTTCACCCCGTTGCGCGGCGTCGGGGCGGCCGCCCGGCCCCTGATCCGCAAGGCCAATGCCGACGAGCGCGAGGTCAGCCGGACCTTTGAATGTTTCGACCACAAGTACGACGGCGTGGAAGGCTTCGTGACGATCTCGGGCGGCAAGACCACCACGGCGCGCGGCATGGCCGAGAAGGTCGCCGACATCGTCTGCCGCAAGCTCGGCCTGGCGGCCGAGTGCCGCACCAAGACGACGCCGCTGCTGTCGTATCGGTACTTCTACAATTGACGGAAGACGAGGGACGGGCGGCGAAGGACGAAAGCGCGCGCTTCCGTCGTTCCTCCTGCGTCCTTCGTCCCAACACTATGGCGATAGAAGTCCAGGTGAAGATGTTTCGGTGCCAGGCCGGCGGGGCGCCGCGCTACGAGCGCTACCGCGTGTCGGTGCCGGACGACGCCAACGTGATCGACGTGATCGAAGCCGTCTGGCGCCAGGACCAGACGCTGATGTTCCGGCACGCCTGCCACCACGCCTCGTGCGGCACGTGCGCGGTGCGCGTGAACGGCTATGAGAAGCTGCCCTGCATCGTGCCGGTGAAGGCGGCCATGACCGGCCAGTCCGAAATGCTGATCGAGCCGCTGCGCAACTTCCCCCTGGTCGGCGACCTGGTGGTGGATGTGGCCGGCTTCTTCCAGAAGCAGGCGGCCTCCGGCATGGTCATCACGCGCGACGCCGAGCCCAGCCTGGACGGGCGCGCCTACCAGACCACGGCGGTCCTGGACGCCGAGGGCCGCTGGGTAGACCGACCGTACAACCGTTTCGAGAACTGCATCGAGTGCGGCATCTGTATCAGCGCCTGCCCGACTATGGCGGCCACCGACGGGTTCTTCGGCCCGGCCGGGCTGGCCGCCGTCCACCGCGCCGTGCAGAGCGCGCGGGACCCGCGCACCCGGTCGGCGTTGTTGTCCCGGGTGGATGATGAGCATGGCGTTTGGCAGTGCCACAGCGCCTACGAGTGCACCGAAGCCTGCCCGCAGGACGTGGACCCGGCCGGCGCCATCATGGCGCTGCGCCGCGAACTGGTGGTGCGCCGGATCAAAGCCTGGTTCGGCCGGGGAGAGAAGGTATGACGACGCAATCCGGGCGGCGTCCGCGCCGCATCTGGCAGTGGGGCGACATCCGCAACCGCAAGCTCGGGATGTGGGCCTACATCCTCAACCGGCTGAGCGGCCTGGGGCTGGTGCTGTATCTCTATATCCACCTGGGCGTGCTGAGTATGCTCCAGCAGGGTCCGGCGGGCTGGGACCCCTTCATCGAGATCGTGAAGGCCCCCTGGTTCCTGGCCCTGGACGTGATCCTGCTGGCCGGCCTGCTGATCCACGGCCTGAACGGCCTGCGGGTCACGCTCACCGGCCTGGGCGTCGGCGTGCGCGCCCACAAGACGATGTTCGTGGCCCTGATGGCGGCCGCCGCGCTGGCCCTGGCCTACGGCGCCTGGCTGATCTACACCAAGTGAGGCCGACATGGAGAACTCATTGACGTCGACCAGCCGGCCGCGCACCGGCGCCGGCAGCCTGGGGTGGGTCTGGCAGGCGGTCACCGGCGTGGCCCTGATCTTCCTGGCCGGCCTGCACATGATCGCCCATCACTTCGTCGTCGAGGGCGGCCTGCGCAATTTCCAGCAGGCCCAGGAATACCTGGCGGCGGTCTGGCCGCTGGAGGTGCTCTTCCTGATCGTGGTCACGGCCCATGCCCTGCTGGGGGTGCGCGCCGTGGCGCTCGATCTCGGCCTGAGCGCGGCGGCCGAAAAACGCCTCACCCAGGTCCTGTGGGGCGTGGGCCTGATCACGCTCCTGTACGGTTTCTGGCTGACGTGGATGATTCTGACCTATCCGGCGTAGCGCCGCCGGGCGACGCCGACGCCTGGGAGGCGGCCTTTGCGCCGTACGACGCGGCGACTTATGACGCGGCGCTGGGCTACCTCCGGCCGGACGACGTCGCCCTGGACATCGGCGCCGGCGACCTGCGCTTTGCGCGCCTGGCCGCCGCCCGCTGCCGGCGGGTGTTCGCGATCGAACGGCGGGCCGAGCTGATCCCGGCCGGGCTGGCCGCCGGCGCGGTCAGCGTCCTGGTGGGCGACGCGCGCACGCTCCCGTTTCCGCGCGGCGTGACCGTCGGCGTGCTGTTGATGCGGCATTGCCGGCATTACCGGCAGTACGCGGACAAGCTGCAGGCCGTGGGCTGCCGGCGCCTGATCACCAACGCGCGCTGGGGGATGGATGTGGAAGAAGTGCGGCTGGATGCGCCGCGGCGGCCTTATGCGGCGGCCTCCGGCGGCTGGTACGCCTGCAGCTGCGGGGCGGTCGGCTTTGCGCCCGGCCCGGCGGAATGGATCGATCCGGCTGCGCTGGCCCGCGTCGTGGAAGTCGGCGAGTGTCCGAAGTGCGCCCGGCCCTGAGGTTCGAAGACGCGCCGGGCGCCATTGGGGTGAGTAACGACCATGCGTCTCAAAGATAAACGCGTCGCCGTCCTGCTCGAAGAGGGTTTTGAAGACCTGGAGTTCTGGGTGACCGTGATGCGCCTGCAAGAAGAGGGCGCCAAAGTCACGATTGTCGGCCTGGAGGCCAGGAAGACGGTGCGCGGCAAGAACGCGCTCACCGCCACCAGCGACGCGGCGGCCGCGGCGGCCTCGCCGGACGACTTCGACGCCCTGGTGGTGCCCGGCGGCTGGGCGCCTGACAAGCTCCGCCGCTTCGACTCGGTCAAGAACCTGGTGCACGGCGTGTACGCCCAGGGCAAGATCGTGGGCCTGATCTGTCACGCCGGCCTGGTGGGCATCTCGGCCGGCATCCTGCCCAAAGGCGGCCGCGCCACCGGGTCGCTCGGCATCAAGGACGACCTGGTGAACGCCGGCGCCGTCTGGGTGGACGAGCCGGCCTTCCGCGAGGGCCAGATCGTCTGGGGCCGGGTCGTGGCCGACATCCCCGCCTTCTGCCGCGAGCTGGTGGCCGCCATCGAGAATCCCTGAACCATGGTCGGCATTGTCGTCGTCTCGCATAGCGCGCGCCTGGCGGAGGGGGTCGCCGAGCTGGCTCATGGCATGGGCGGCGCCGACGTGTCGATCGCGGCTGTCGGCGGCCTGGACCTGCCCGGCCGCCCGCTCGGCACCGACGCCTCGCTGATCGAGCAGGCCATCAACCGCGTCTACTCGGACGACGGCGTGCTGGTGCTCATGGACCTGGGCAGCGCGATCATGAGCGCCGAGCTGGCGCTGGAAGCCTTGCCCGATGACCGGCGGGCGAAGATTCTATTGTGCGAGGCGCCGCTGGTGGAAGGCGCGATTGCCGCCGCCACCCAGGCGCGCCTGGGCAGCTCGCTGGAACAGGTGGCGGCGGAAGCGCGCACCGCCCTGACGCCCAAGCTGACCCACCTGGGACACGGCCGGGCCCAGGCGCAGCCGCCCGCCGAGCTGCCGGCGCTGGCCGGCGAAGCTCGCACGCTCACACTGCGCGTCCGTAACCGCCTCGGCCTGCACGCCCGCCCGGCGGCGCGCTTCGTCCAGACGGCCGGGCGCTTCCAGGCCGAGGTGCGCGTGACCAACGCGACCACCGGCCGCGGCCCGGTCAGCGCCAAGAGCATCAACGGCGTCGCCACGCTGGGCGTGCGCCAGGGCCACACCATCACGGTCACGGCCAGCGGCCCGGACGCCGACGCGGTCCTGGCGGCGCTGACGAAGCTGGCGGAGGAGAACTTCGGCGATGTGGACGAAGCGCCGCCGGCCGTCAGCCAGGCGCTCAAACCCACCATCCCGGTCGGCGCCGGCGATCCATCGGCCCTCGCCGGCCTGCCGGCCTCGCCCGGCATCGCCATCGGCCCGATCCGCCGGATGACGACGCCGGACGTCCAGGCGCCGGCGCACCTCAGCGACGACCCGGCCGGGGAGTGGGAGCGGCTGCGCGCGGCGCTGGCGCAGACCCGCCGCCGTATCCAGGCGATGCAGGAGGCCGTCGCCCGCCGCGCCGACCGCGCCACGGCCGACATCTTCGAGGCGCACCTGCTCTTCCTGGACGACGAGATGTTGCTCGAACCGGCGCGGCGGGCGATCTTCGACAGGCGCCTCAACGCCGCCGCCGCCTGGCAGGGCGCGGCGCAGGCCGCCGCCGGCCAGTTCCGGGCCCTGGAGGACGAATACCAGCGCGCGCGCGCCGCTGACGTGGAGGACGTCGGCCGCCAGGTGGTGGCTGAATTGCTCGGCATCTCGCTCGCGCCGACCCTGTCCGGCGCCGGCATCCTGGTCGCCGCCGACCTGAGCCCGGCGGACACCGCCAGCCTGGACACGGCCCTGGTGAAGGGCATCGCCACGGCTCTGGGCGGGCCCACCTCGCACAGCGCCATCCTGGCCCGCAGCCTGGGCCTGCCGGCGGCGGTCGGCCTCGGCCCGGCCGTGCTGGCCCTGGCCGAGGGCACGCCCGCGATCCTGGACGGCGACGCCGGCCGCCTCTTCCCGTCCCCGGACGCGGACCGGCTGGCCGACTACGCGCGCCGGGCGGAGGCCGCCGAGCGCGCCGCCGCCGAGGCCCGCGCCGCCAGCGCGGCGCCCGCCGTGACGCGCGACGGCCGCCGGCTGGAGATCGCGGCCAACATCGGCTCGGTCGCCGATGCGCGCGCCGCCGTGGCGGCCGGCGCGGAGGGCGTCGGCCTGTTCCGCACCGAGTTCCTGTTCCTGGATCGCCGGACCGCGCCGGATGAAGACGAGCAGTATGCGGCCTATCGCGCCGCGGTGGAAGTGCTGGGGCCGGCGCGCCCGGTCATCATCCGCACGCTGGATGTCGGCGGCGACAAGCCTTTGCCGTACATCGACATGGGCCGGGAGGAGAACCCGTTCCTGGGCTGGCGCGCTGTGCGGATGTGCCTGGATAACCCCGAGTTCTTCAAAGTCCAGCTGCGCGCCATCGTGCGCGTGGCGGCCGAGTTCCCGGTGAAGGTGATGTTCCCCATGATCGCGACGCTGGCCGAGTTCCGGGCGGCGCGCGGCCTGCTCCAGGCGGCGCGCGCCGAAGTGTTGGGCCGGGGCGGGCCGGCGCCGGAGCGCGTGGACACCGGCATCATGGTGGAGATCCCGGCGGCCGCCCTGCGCGCCGAACAGTTCGCGCCGGAGGTCGATTTTTTCTCCATCGGCACGAACGACCTGACGCAGTACACGCTGGCGGCCGAGCGCGGCAACAGCCGTGTGGCCCCCCTGGCCGACGCTTTCCAGCCGGCGGTGCTGGAGCTGATCCGGCGCACGGCGGACGCGGCGCGCGCGCACGGGAAATGGACCGGGGTGTGCGGCGAGATGGCCGGCGACCCGCTGGCCGTGCCGCTCCTGGTGGGGCTGGGGGTTGATGAGCTGAGCATGTCGGCGCCCGCCATCCCGCGCGCCAAGCAGATTGTGCGCGGCCTGGATTACGCCGCCGCGCGCGCGGCGGCGCTGAAGGCGCTGGCCCTGGAGACGCCCGAGGCGGTGCGGGCTGCCTTGGCCGGGTGACGGCCTGCTCACGGGCCCTCGGCAGGAGCGCGCCGCCGACGCGAGGCCTCGCGCGCCCGGATAAGTCGCGGGCGCCGTCCGCGCTTACGGTTTCTTCGCGTAGCGGAAATCGCAGACGGCCGCGCCCTGCATGATGGTTTGCGTCCGCGTCAGGGTCACGTCGCCGTTGAAGCCCTCGATCAGGGCGAAGTCGCGGTTGCAGGAGAGCAGGGCGCCTAGTTCCGGGATGCCGAGGGCGCGGTACATCTCGGCGTAGCGGCAGCGCGTCACGTTGAACGCCAGCCGTTCGTCGCTCTGCTCGAGGACGTCCAGTTCCAGAGCCTCGTCCTTCGTCCAGGCCGCCAGCGCTTCCCGGAACGCCGTCAGCGAGTTATCCCCGCTCCGCGCCGCCAGTTGCGCGCCCTGTTCCCGCGCGATGCCGATGATCGTGCGTCGAACGATCTCCAGCACGCGCTCGCGCCCGAACTCGGCCGCCAGCGCCTCCACCAGCGGCGCCACAATCCGCGCCTCCACCTCGCGCCGCCGCAGTACGCCCATCTCGTTCAACCGATCCGACTGAACCGACATCAGCTTCTCCTCTGGTCCGGCCACTCCGGGCCCAGGCACAGGAATCCGCGCTTCAGGAGCGCGGGCCGCGGGTCCACGCCGTAGCCGTAATGCCCGGCCAACCGCAACGCGGCCTGGTAGAAGACCTGGCGCTGGTCCCGGGCCAGCGCGCGGGCGCGCTGCCAGCTGGCGTGCCAGGCGCCGAAGAAGCGGTCGATCGGGCCGTCCGGTTGGGCGTGGTGGATAAAGTTCTTGGGCAGCACGGCCTGGAGCTGGCGCGGCAGAAAATCGCGGCGCAGGCTGGGCGCCAGGACGAGCGCCCGGCGGCGCAGGTCGCCGGCCGCCTTCTCGTAAAGGTTGAACGTCATCAGCCGGCCGGTCGGGTCGCAGGTGCCCTCGATGATCAGGCCGCCGTCAGCCAGCGCGGCCGTCAGCGCCGCCAGCGCCCCGGCCACGGCCGCCTCGTCGTACTGGCGCAGGACGTTGAAGGCCCGGATGACGGCGGCTCGTTCGCCGGGTTGCAGGGGGAGGTTGAAGCCGCCCCAGCGGAACTCCAGGCCCGGCTCGGCGTAGGGTTGCGCGTCGGCCACGCGCTGGGGATCGATCTCGACGCCCAGCACACGCGCGGCCGGGTCCAGGCGGCGCAAGCGGTGCAACGTCTCCACCGAGGTGATCGGGTAGGCGCCGTAGCCGAGGTCCACGTACAGGCCCGGAAGCCGGCGCGCCAGCTCCGGGTAGGCGACGGCCAGAAAGGTGTCGGTCTTGCGCAGGCGGTTGGGCGCGGTCTTGCCGCGCGTCACCGTTCCGAGCGGGCGGGCAGGGGCGGGCGGGCGGGACGACATGCCGGGGTCGGCGGCGCGCTCAGGTTCGGGGCCGGCCGTCGTCGGTCTGACCCTCCAGCGCGCTCAACAGCGGCCGGATGCCCAGGCGTTTCCCTTCCACCACACGCAGGTGGAGCAGCACGTTGGGGTAGACCGTCTGCAGGCGGTGCAGGGCCGGCGCGGGCAGGGCCCAGAACTCGCTCGGCGCCAGCACCCGCCCGGAGGCGTTGCGCGGCGTGCCGAAGAGCACGGCCCGGCCGCCCAGGAACTCGCCCGGCGCCGAGAACGTCCCGATCTGCTCGCCGTCTTTGTCCAGGATGGCGACCGAGCCGGAGACCAGGAGATAGCACTCGTAGCCCGGCTCGCCGAAGCGGAAGAGCATCTCGCCCGGCTCGTAGCGGCGCGGCTGGAAGTCGAGCGCCAGGTCCAGCAGGGTGGCCCACGGCAGATGCTGGAAGGTGGGGTGCCCCCAGAGCCAGTCGGCCCGCTGGAAGGCGTCGTTCAGGCCCAGCGTCTCCGCCACCGGCCGGAACACGTCCGGCGCCAGGCCGAGCAGTTCCACCGGGCCGCGCGCCGCCAGCGTGGCCAGGCGCCGCTCGCCCTGCAGCGCGCCGCGCTCGCCGAGGCTGTTGCCGCGTCCCAGCACGCGCAGCACCTGGTCGCCGCTGCGCGCCTCCACCAGGCCGGCGTGGACCACGTAGGTCGTCCCATCGGAGGGATCGCCCTCGCGCACGATCACCTGGCCCGGCTCCCAGCGGGTCAGCTCGGCGCGGCCGGCCAGCGCCGCGCGCTCGGCCACCGCCAGCCGCGCGAACAGCGGGCAGGCGGAGAGCGTCTCCACCCGTTCGGCCTCGGCCTCGCGCGGCAGCGACGCGCCGATGTGGGTAACGTGCCCGCTGGCCGCGAACTCCACCGTTTTCTGGTTGAGCAGGCCGGTGTGGCCGGCCGGCAGCCGGGGCTGGCTGGTGTGGGCGAAGACCACGCGCTGGCTCTTGGCCGCCAGGGCCATCAGCGTCTCCGGCGTCAGCGTGGTGTGGATGGCGCCGCCGCCGGCGTCCTGGACCAGGATGGTGGCGCCCTCGGCGAAGCTCATCAGCTCCGCGCGCCGCGCCTCCGTCAGGATCCCGTCCTCGGACAGTTCCTCGAACCAGGCTTCGTCGTAACGCATGTCGCCGGAATAACACAGGCTGTTGACGCGCACCGCCAGGGTCGGGATGGAGTGGATGGCGTAGATCGACTCGAAGCGGCGCCCCTCCAGCATCACCGGCCGGCCGGGGTCCAGCGGATAATAGTCGAAGAGCGCCTGAGCCTCGGCTTCGGAGACGGCCAGCATGGCGGCCAGCACGCGCAGCAGGCTCTGGTAGACCACGCCGGAGGTCAGCAGGCGCACCCGGTGCTCGCCGAGCAACAGGAGCTCGGGCAGGCCGGCCAGGTGGTCCTCGTGCAGGTGCGAGAGCACCACTTCCGAGATCTGGCTGGGCGAGATGCCCAGGTTGCCGAGGCGCACGCGCAGGTAGGCGGCCACGTCGAAGAGTGTCGCCTGGCTGTGGCCGGTGGCGCCCAGGTAGGCCAGGAAGCAGGTGGTGATGCCGTTCGGGTCGAAACCATCGCTACCGCCGATGAACTGCAGCGTGATCTCGTGCCTGGAGACCGGGTAGGGCGGGGCGAGCGTCAACGGCACGGCCGGCATCCGGATCTGGGACGAGACCGTCGCCACAAGCGCGCCGGCCTCGTAGAACTCGAACTGGTCGCCGGCCAGCCGGATGGTCACGTCGTCCCCCAGGTCGCCGCCGGCCTCCAGCGACGTGATCTCGGCCAGGTCGGCCACCACCGGAGCGCGCTGGAGCGGCGGGAAATAGGCCACGGCCCGGCACTCGTTCTGCAGCCAGGCGTGCGGCGCGTAGTCGGCCGGGTCGGACGGCCCGTCGATGGTCTCCTCCAGGATGCAGCTCAGGCGCCTGGCCTGGGCCTGGGTCACCGTGATCAGGCGCGTGCGCCGGCCGCCGCCGACGAAGAAATTGGAATAAAGCAGAAACTCGACGCTGGCGTAGCTGATGCCGTGGCGCACAAATCCGCTCGAGCCGAGCTGTTGGCCCGGCGGGATGTCGGGCGGGAGCAGGACGATCTCGGGCACCGGCAGGCCGGCGGCCAGGATAAACTTGAGGGTCTCCGGCGGGCTGTTGACCAGCACCCGGCCGGCCGCCGTCTCGACGACGGCGATATCGTTGGGCAGCCGGCGGACGCGCTCAGAGGCGGACGGGTCGGGCGTGGACATGGCAGCGCGGCGCGTCAATGAGGCGGGCGGTCCGTCCGTTGCTGGATGATCCGATAAGCGGGATGGCAACGGCCTGATTATAACCGCACCGGGCCGGGTTCTGGTCCGCCGATGGTTAATCGAGCGTCAGAACGACGGCCCGCCCCGCGGCTGGCCGAGCGTCCCGACCGGGTCTACAACCTGAGCCCGGGCCGAAGGCTCGCCGAGGTCCTGTCGGATGGCCGCGGGGCGCGCCGCGCCCGGAGCGCCGGAAGTTGACCACCAACGGCGGGGGCGCTCCACAGGGGTCATCGGCTTGACACGGGCCCCCTTTTAGCCTATACAGGCATCAATACCCGCTGGAGACTCCTCACATGCGCCTGGTGACCTTCCAGTCCGAGACCGGTCCGCGCCTGGGCCTGGTGCGCGCCGACAACGCCATCACGCCCCTGCCCCAAATCGGCATGCAGGGCCTGATCGAGGCGGGCGAAGCGCGCCTGAAACGGGCCCGGACCGGGACGGGCTTCATGCTGCCGTTGGCCTCGGTCCGGCTGATGGCGCCCCTGCCTGAGCCGCGCCGCAACATCTTCTGCATCGGCATGAATTACCGCGCGCACGCCGCCGAGAGCCTGCGGGCCAAGGGTCTGCCGGTGAAGATGCCCGAAGTGCCGGTGTTCTTCACCAAGGCCACCACGACCGTCAACGGCCCGTATGACGACATCCCCTTCGACGCGGGCGTGTCGGCGCAAATCGACTGGGAGGTGGAGCTGGGGGTGGTGATCGGGCGCAAGGGCAAGAACATCCCGCGCGAGCAGGCCATGGACTACGTCTTTGGCTATACGGTGATCAATGACGTGTCGGCGCGCGATCTGCAAAACTCGCACGGCGGCCAGTTCTTCAAGGGCAAGAGCCTGGACGGCGCCTGTCCGATGGGGCCGTGGATTGTCACCAAAGACGAGGTGCCGGACCCGCACGCGCTGCGGCTGTGCTGCCGCGTGAACGGCGTCACCAAGCAGGACTCGCACACCGGCGACATGATCTTCGACATCCCGACGCTGATCGCCTGGCTGTCGCGCGGCCTGACGCTTCTGCCGGGGGACGTCATCGCCACCGGCACGCCCAGCGGCGTCGGTTTCGCGCGCACGCCGCCGGAGTTCCTGCGGCCGGGGGATGTGGTGGAGTGCGAGGTGGAAGGGATCGGGACGTTGCGGAACAGAGTGGCGGCGGCGTGACGCCGCGTCACGCCTTGGGGGTCTTGCTGACCTCCCACACGCAGGCCGGCGCGCCCAGGGCGCGGCATTCCACTTCCTGGATGTCGAAGTCCTTGCCGGTCTGCCAGTGGAGCGACTCCTGCAGGGTGCCGTTGAACAGCCAGCAGATAGCGGCGTCGGCGTGCTTGCCCGCGCACATGGCGCACTCCGGGGCGACGTACGCCCACTTGTCGCCGCGGTCCGCCACCTGCAGGTGCAGCTCCTGCCCCACGGAGTTCGCCAGTTTCTGAAATCCGTTCTGGATCGTCTCCAGCCCCATTTTGAGCTGGGTGGGCACCGGCAGCACCTTGGCCGCCAGCATCACGCCCAGCCCGAACAGCGCGCCCTGCTGGTCGATGCCGTGCTTGGCCGAGATGCGCCCGATGCGCAGGACCATGCTCTTGCCCGCCCGGCCGAAGAAGGTCAGCAGGCCGGCGCTCAGGCTGGCGTAATCGCCGTAGGAGAGCATCCCGCTGAGTTTGAGCTCGTTGGGGGGATAGTTGTTGATCAGGCGCTCCAGCCCGGCCTGGCGCAGGACGATGGTCAACCCCTGATGGCCGACCACCTCCTCGGCGGCCAGCAGCGCCCAGCGCATGTAGGCGTCCACCATGTACAGGTCGGCGACCGGGTCGTAGTCGGCTTTGGGCTTGATGTCCATAGGTTGGATTCTAGTAGGAGTAACATTAAAACACAACAGGCAATGTCAATCTTGCTGGCATTGCCTGTGCGCGTCAGTCGGGGCGCCCGGATTTGAACCGGGGACCCCTTGCACCCCATGCAAGTGCGCTAGCCGGACTGCGCTACGCCCCGACGTGAGCGCATTATAGCAGTCCGCTATGGCTTTATCAACTTCAGCAGGGCCTCGGGCCGCCCGCGCAGCTCGTCCAGGCTGAGCCGCCCGGCGCTGAGCGCCTCCAGCGTCTCGGTCAGCGCCGCGTTCACGGGCGTCCTCACGCCGCAGGCCGCGCCGTGCCGGACCACGGCGCCATTCAGCCAGCGCACCTCGGTCCGGCCGCGCCCGCTGTGCAGGTCGATGTGGAAGGATGGGCGCTTGCCGCCGCGCGCCGCGCCCACCCCGCGCTGGAGCAGGGGACGCGCCAGGCCGGCCGGCAGACGCGCCGCCAGCGCCAGCGCCCGCACCGGCGTCCCCGGCAGATCGACGACCGGGAGGCGCCGCGCGCGCATCACGGCCAGGCACTCGCGCAGCATCTGCGCCTCGACCGCGAACAGGCGCGGGTCGCCGAACACCTCGGCCACGGACAGGTCGAGGATGGCGGACGTGGCGTTGCCCACCAGGTTGGTCAACAGCTTGGACCACTTCAGGGCGCCCGGCGACGCGTAGCCGCGCGCGTTCAGCCCGGCCCGGTTCAGCGCCTCCAGCACGGCGCGGCTCAGCGGATGGTCCAGCGCCACGCCGACGCCGCGCTTGCGTTCCACCACGAGCTCGCCCGCGCCGCGCCGTGCGACGGCGGTGGTGACGGCCCCGGCGATCACGCGGCCCGGCCCGAGGGCGCGCTCGATCTCGGCCTCGTTGTCCACGCCGTTTTGCAGGCACAGGACCGGCGGCGGCGCGGCGGCGGCGGCGCGCAACTCGTCCAGGGCCGCGGCCGTGTCGAACGACTTCAACGCGAAGACGACGACGTCATAGCTGTCGGCCGCAAACGCCGCGGCTGGCGTCTCGAAGACGGCGATGGACGGCAGATGGACGGGGCCGGTCTCCAATTGGAGTCGCAGGCCGTCGGCGCGCAGGGCCGCCGCCGTCTGGCCGCGGGCCAGGAAGGCCACGGCCTGTCCGGCGCGGGCCAGGTTGCCGCCCACATAGCCGCCGATGGCGCCCGCGCCGTAGATCAGGAAGCGCACGCCGGCCTCACTCCAGCCTGGCGCCCACGAACCCGCGTGCGCCGCGCGCGAAGTCGGCCGCCGGCATCGGCTGTTTCCCGGCCGGCTGGACCTCGACCAGCAGCAGCGCGTCCGCGCCGCAGGCCACCGCCGGGCCGCGCTCCGTGCTCACGACGGTCCCGGGCGGGCCGAAGGCGCCCGCCAGCACGGCCGCGCGCCGGACCTTGAGCGGTCCGCCGGCCCACACGGTGAAGGCCCCGGGCCAGGGATCGAAGGCGCGCACCCGGCGTTCCAGCTCAACAGCGGCCTGAGTGAAGGTCAGCCGGCCGTCTTCTTTCTTCAACTGCGGGGCGTAGGTGGCGTCCGAGGCCTCCTGGGGGACAGGGGCCAGGGCGCCGGATAAATAGGCGGGCAGCGCTTCGACCAGTAGGGCCGCCCCGGCCTCAGCCAGGCGGGCCGTCAGCGTCCCGGCGGTGTCGTCCGGCCGGATCGGCTCGGCGCGCCGCGCCAGCGTCGGCCCGGTATCCAGGCCGGCGTCCATCTGCATGAGCGTGACCCCGGTCTCGGGATCGCCGGCCAGCAGCGCGGCGGCGACCGGCGCCGCGCCGCGCCAGCGCGGCAGGAGCGAGGCGTGAACGTTAAGGCAGCCGCGGCGCGGCAGGTCCAGCACAGCCGGTTTCAGAATCTGCCCAAAGGCGGCCACCACAATCAGGTCCGGCGCCCAGGCCGCCAGTTGGGCCATGGCCTCCGGCTCGCGCAGTTTCTGGGGCTGGATGACCGGCAGGCCGGCCTCGAGCGCGAACACCTTCACCGGCGGCGCGATGAGCTTCCGCCCGCGGCCGGCCGCCCGGTCCGGCTGCGTCACCACGCCGACGACGTGCGTGTGCCGGTGCAGGGCCTTCAGGCTGGGCACCGCGAACTCCGGTGTGCCCATGAAGACGAGGCGCAGGTGGGCGAGGTCGGTCATCGGCGGCATTCTAACATGGGCGCGGGCCGCAACTTGCGCGATCGGGCAATCGGCATAAAATCAGGGCAGTCCATTCACACGCACATGCCAAAGGAGATCAACGATGACTGACCAACCGATGGGTTCGGGGATGTCAGGGGAAGTCACCAGCGACGATAAGCTGTGGGCGCTGCTGGCTTACCTGTTGAGCCCGCTCGTGCCGATCATTCTGCTGATCTGGGAAGAGAAGAAGAACCGGCCGTTCATCCGCAGCCACAACGTGCAGGCCCTGATTTTGGGCGCCGTGAACTGGGTGCTGGCGACGGTGCTCTCGCCGGTGTTCTTCATCGGCTGTTGCACGGGCCTGCTGCTCTTCGGCTATCAGATCTACCTCGGCATCCAGGCCTACGGCGGCAAGTCGGTGACCATCCCGGTGATCACGGACTTCGTCAAGAACCAGGGCTGGGCCTGACGCGCCTGACGCCGGACTTTTGAGCGAGACGCAGCCCGCCCAAGCGGCGGGCTTTTTCTTTCTCCTGGCGCACAACCGGCGCGAACCGGGTGCGTATTGTTATCCAGGAGGTAGCCATGACCGATAACATTCCTGCTGACGCCGCGCCGGCCTCTGAACCGACCGCGTCAACCGCCACCGCGCCCCTGCCGGCCAGCGCGGTCCCGCTCTCGCCCGGCGACGAGCGCACCTGGGCCTCGATCGCGCACCTGAGCGTGCTGCTCAACCTGATCACGGGTTTCCTCGGCCCGGTCGGCGCCCTGATCGTGTATTTCATGTACAAGGACCGCTCGCGTTACGTGGCCTACCACGCCATGCAGAGCGTCGTCTTCCAACTGCTGTGGTGGGTGGCGCCGGGCGCGCTCATCGGCTTTATGTGGGGGGCGACGGGCTTGCTGTCCCTTCTGGTGGTCGGCCTGCTGTGCATCCCGTTTGCGCTGATCCTCACCCCGCTCATCGGCCTGATGGGCCTGCTGGCCCCGTTCTACGGCGCGTACGGCGCCTGGGAGACCAGCCAGGGCAAGGACTTCAAATACTGGCTCGTCGGCGACTGGGTGCGCGGCACGCTCACCGGCTGACGAGCAACGCGGCCATCCAACCGGACCACGAACCGCCGGCGACCAACCCTCGCCGGCGGTTTCCTATCTGTTCAGCCTGCGGGGCCTGCGCTAAGATGACGCCATGCCGCCCCAAAACGCCAAACGCTGGCTGATCGCGCCGCCCCTCACGGACGCCGCCCAGGCCGAACTCAACGCGCACTCGCCCATCGTCGCCCAACTGTTGTTCAATCGCGGTTACGCCACCGCTGAAGCCGCCCGCGCCTACCTGGCCGGCGAGCTGGCTCAAAGCGACGACCCGTTTCAGTTGCAGGGCCTGCCGGAGACCGTCGCCCGGCTGCGGCGGGCGATAGCGGCCCAGGAGTCCGTCGTCATCTACGGCGACTACGACACCGACGGGGTAACGGCGACCGCGCTGCTGGTGCAGGTGCTCACGACGCTGGGCGCCCGCGTCCGCGCCTATATCCCCCATCGCGAAGACGAGGGCTACGGCCTCAACCACGAAGCCCTGCGTGCGCTCCGGGAGGAAGGCGTCGGCCTGGTCCTCACCGTGGACTGCGGCATCCGGTCGCTGGAGGAAGCGGAGACGGCGCGTTCGATCGGGCTGGACCTGATCATCACCGACCATCACACCCCGGGCGAGGCCCTGCCCGACGCGCAGGCCGTGATCAACCCGAAGCGCGCCGACGACGCCTACCCGGAGAAGAACCTGGCCGGCGTGGGCCTGGCCTTCAAGCTGGCCCAGGGCCTGCTGCGCGGCCAGCCCAGCCCGCTGACCGCCTCCGACGTCCTCGACCTGGTGGCGCTCGGCACGGTCTCGGACCTGGTGCCGCTGACCGGCGAGAACCGCTGGCTGGTGCGCCAGGGCCTGAAGGTGATCAACAAGCCGCGCCGCGAGGGCTTGAAGTCGTTGATCGAAGTGGCGCGGCTGCGGCCCGGCGCTATCGACGCCGGCAACCTGGGGTTTGCGCTCGGCCCGCGTCTGAACGCGGCCGGACGCCTGGATTCGGCCCTGGCGGCGTACGAGCTGCTGACCACCAGCGACCTGTTCCGGGCCAGCACGCTGGCCATGCAGTTGGAGGCCCAGAACCGCGAGCGCCAGGCGCTGACCCGGGAGACCCAGGCCCGCGCGCGCGAGATCGCGCTGGCGGCCCGGCCGGACGCGCTCCTGCTCTTCGCGGCCGACCCGGATTTCCGGCATGGCGTGGTGGGGCTGGCCGCCGCCCGGCTGACCGACGAGTTCTACCGCCCGGCAGTGGTGGCGCGCCGCGAGCCGGACTTCACCCGCGGCTCGGCGCGCAGCATCCGCGAGTTTCATATCACCCAGGCCCTGGACGAGTGCCGGGCGCTGCTGGTGAAGTATGGCGGCCACGCGGCCGCGGCCGGTTTCACCACTCCGACCGGCGCTGTGGATGAGCTGGCCGAGCGCCTGCGCGCCATCGCCGAACGCGAGCTGGGCGGCCTGGACCTGCGCCCGGCCCTGCGCGTGGACGCCGAAGTGCCTCTCGCGGCGCTCACCTTCGACCTGGCCCGCGAACTGCGCCAGTTCGAGCCGTGCGGCTACGGCAACCCCACGCCGATCCTGGCGACGCGCGGCGCGCGCGTGGCCGACGTCCGCCCGGTGGGCGCGGAGGGCCAGCACCTCAAGCTGACCGTCACGGACGGCCGCCTGAGCTTCGACGCCATCGCCTTCAATCAGGGGGCCTGGCGCGACCGGCTGCCCCGGCAGGTGGACCTGGCCTACACGTTCGAGATCAACGAGTGGAACGGCGAGAAGCGCCTGCAGTTGAATGTGCGCGATATCGCGCCGGGCAACGGCTGATCCGGGGAGACACGGTCTGCCGCGAAGGGCACGACGTCACACGATGTTTTCGTGATCATCCGTTTCCGTACGCGCACTTCGTGGCCGAAGTCCTGTGGCCGGAGGGGCTCGACGCCGGTTGGCGGCAAGAAGCGGGACGATTTGAGGCGTCAGCAACAGCCCGAGCAGGGCGAGCAGGCTGATCCCGGATAGCGCCAGACCGGTTGTAACCGAGTCGGGCGCGAAGCGAAACTCGACGGCGTGCGGGCCGGCCGGCAGGGGGACCGCCCGGAACATCAGGTTGGCCCGCAGGATGGGCGCGGCCCGGCCGTCTACGGTCGCGCTCCAGCCCGGATAAAACGCGTCGGTCAGGACGAGATAACCGGGGCCGGTCGCGGTCAGGCGAAGGTGCTCCGGCTCGTACACCTCCAGGCGGGCGTCCCCGCCGTCGCCCGCGGCCCCACCCTCTGACCGCAGACGATCTGCGGCGTCCAGCACCACCACCTCGGCCGGCTCCCAGGCCGGGTCAGTCAGCGCCGCGCGGGCGGCGGCGGCGTCCTCAACCCAAACGGCCTGTGACGCCACAAAGGCGCGCGGCAGCGCCTCCAGGTGCTCGTAGACTTTCACATCCCCGGAATGCGCCAGCCGGAACGGCCCAAGCGTCAACGACTGAAACGCGCCGGTGCGCGTATCGATCAGGCTCAGGCCGCGCACCCGGGCCGGGCCGATCAACTCGATCTGCGCGGGCGTGAACGGCCGGCCCAGGCTCACGCGCCCGTCGCTCAGCGGCAGCTCGATGGTCACGCCCCCGGCGTCCGTCAGGCGTAAGCGCCCGTCGGCGCCCTCCGCCACGACGCCCACCGCCGTCGCCTCGAAGGCCGGCGCACGCGCGATCCGGGAGCGCTCGCCCTCGGCCAGGTCCAGCGTGAACTGCAGGTCATAGAAGACGCCGTCGAGCCAGGCGTCGCCGACTTTGTCCGTAATCAGCCAGCGGGCGTTGACCAGCGCCAGCAGGCGCAGGTCCGGGACCGTCTGCAAATTCTCGCGCAGCCGCCCATCCGCCGATGGCCTCCCTGTCAACAGCGCCGTGAACGCGGCATAGGTCCGCAGCGGCAGGACGCCGCCGTCGAAGCCATCCACCGCCGGCGCGCCCCAGGCCAGCGGCAGGTTGGGCGAGAGCACCTCCTTGTGCTTGGTGGCGACGATGAACTCGTCCACGGCCGCCGGCGGGAGTTGCGGCTCGAGAAGGCCGCGCAGTTCGGCCAGGTCGCCGGGATCGAAGCGCAGGGCGCTCATGGAAAGAAACCGGTCGGGCGCGGGCGCCGACCGGTCGACCAGGAGCTGCGTCATCGCCGGACGCATGGACGCATAGGCCTCCGGGGCGGTGAGCGTGTTGAGGGGCAAGGTGCGCGACGCGCAGAAGAGCTCCAGCATTACCAGAGCCGCCGCGCCGGGGACGATCGTTTTTCCAAATGGGCGCGTAGGCGCGGGGCTCAGACCCGCGCGCCCACGTCCCGGGATGACGCACAATATCGCCAGCGCCGCCAGCGGCGCCAGCCAGCCGACCCAGTCTGAGATCGCCGGCGCCCCGAGCGGCCCGGTCTCACCCGGCGGCGTCAGGCCGGTGGCGAGCGGCGCAAGACCGAGGAGGGCGACCGGCCAGAGCACAGCCAGGAGCCAGAGACGCGGTCGCCGGCCCCCGGCCCACAACCCCCGGCCTTCAGGGCGCAGCCGGTCCAGCCCGAAGCCCGCGAGCAGAGCGGCGCCAAAGGCGAACAGGAACAGCCAGCGCGCCGGGACGCGGAACAGGTTGAAGGGCGGCAGCGCCGCCAGGGCTGCGTACAGCGGATTGAAGCCGCCCAGGGCGAACGTCAGGCCGGTCAGGGCCAGCACGGCCAGCGCCACAGCCGGGCGCGACCGGCGCCATCCCAGGGCGGTCAGCGCCAGCCCGGCGACGCTGGAAGAGGCGACGAATTCGGAGAACAGGCTGCGCGAGTAGCCGGGCAGCAAGGCGCGGCCGAGCAGGCGCGGGTCCAGCGAGAACGACAGCGCCTCGCGCCAGGGCAAACCGCCGCTGCGCAGCGACTCGCGCGCCAGTTCGAGAGTAGGGAGCAGCTGGGCGGCGGCGAGACCGAGGGCCAGGGCCAGGACAGGACCCAGGGACAGGAGGCCGGAGACCAGAAAGCGGGGCCAGCTCGAAGGGGCGGCCGGCGCAAGGGTGACTGCTTGGTAGAGGCCAAAGCCGGTTAACGAGATGAAGACGCTCTGGGTATGTCCGGCCAGGAATTGCAGCGCGATCACGCCGCTCAGCGCGGCCACCTTCCAGGCCCGGCGCCGGACCTCGGCCGCCAGCAGCAGCCACGGGAACCAGGCCAGCGCCTGGAGCTGGTTGACGTGCTCCACCTGGGCCAGGACGTAGCCGCCGAGCGCAAAGAGGCCGCCGGCCAGCAGGCCGGCCCAGGCCGATTGGCCCAGGCTCCGGCGTGCGAACGTCTGCGCGCCGGCGAAGGCAATCAGCAGGTGCAGGGCAATGGCGAACTTGACCGCCTGCGGCGCTGAAAAGAACGCCAGCGGCCAGTTGAACGGGTAGAGCACGCCGGTCTGGGAATTGGCCAGGAAGGGCGCGCCCATAAAGAGCTCGGGCGTCCACAGCGGAAGGCGGCCGTCGAGCAGGGCCCGCGCCCGGTAGTCCCAGAGCGGGTAGAAATACAGGAACGTGTCGCCGCGCGCCAGGATCAGGTTAGTGAAGGCCAGCGGCCACCCGAAGAGCAGGACCAGCCCGGCCCCGGCGGCCAGCTCCCACAGCCGTGGCCCCCTGGCTGCCTCGACCTGTGCGCGTGGATCATGATTTTGCATGGGTTCACTGCCGGGGCGAGTATAACCTGAGACGCCGGGCGGCGATGTTTGACGCCGGGCGTGAACTTCGGTAAGATTCAGGCGGTTCGGCGGGGCTTCCGCGTTTCCGGGAGGCCCTGCTTTCGTGTGGAGGGCGCGATGACGGACGCAAGCGGCAACCCGGCTGAAGCTCAAACGGTGACGGGTGAGACGGTCCACCTGGAGGGCGGCAGCGCCTACGTCATCAAAGCGACGACGGCCCAGCTCGAGAGCAGCCTGGCCAGCACGGTCTATGCGCGCGACGTGGACATCCGCGTGGGCGCCGTCGGCTGGGCGGAGAGCGAGTTGGTGCGGGCCGACCTGGGCGCGTTCGGCCTGGTCCGGGCCGAAACCGTAGCCGTGGATCAAAGCGCCGTCGGGGCGGCGCGGGCGACGACGGCGGCCCTGAATCACAGCGCGGCCGGCGTCGTCGTGGCGGAGCGCGCCGATCTGAACCATGTGCGCGCCCTGGTGCTGATTGCGGGCGAGGCCAACGGCGCCGTCCGGGCCTTGCTGGATGAGCGCGGCGCGCTGCTGGCGGGCCTGGCCGCCGGCGCGGCGCTTGGTCTGGTCGGGTTGATCGGCGGCCTCCTGAGCCGCCGTTCCGGAAAGTGAAATCGGCGGGCGGCATCGGGCCGGCCGCTTAAGTGGAGCGCAGGTAATAGTCGCACGGACTACGTCCGTGCTTATGGCGCGACCGGTGGTCGCGCGGAAGCACGCGGCTGCGCCGCGTGCGACTGTGAGAGGCGCCCCGGGAGATAAAAAGAATGGACACGCTCGTTTTGAACGCCGAACGCCGGACGGTCACCGGGAAAAAGGTTGGCCGCCTGCGCCGCGCCGGGCTGCTCCCGGCCGTGGTCTACGGGCCGGACAGTGAACCGCTGGCCGTGCAACTGAATGCGCGCGAAGCCACGCGCGTCATCCGCAAGATCGAGGGCACGCAGCTCGTCGACCTGGTGGTGGACGGGAAGACGCGCAAGGTGCTGGTGCACGAACTGCAGCGCGACGCGATCCGCGGCGACTACCTGCACGCCGACTTCTACGCGCCGGACATGACCCGGCCGCTCCGCGTGGCGATCCCGATCCACCTCACCGGTTCGTCGTTCGCCGTCACCGGTCATTCCGGCGTGCTGGTGCGCGGCCTGACCGACCTGGGCATCGAGTGTCTGCCCGGCGACCTGATCCCCTCGATCAGCGTGGACATCAGCCCGATCCAGGAGATCGGCCAGGCCATCTACGTGCGCGACATCCAGGTGCCGGCCACGATCAAGGTGCTGAGCGACCCGGACGACATGGTGGCGCGCGTCACGTACCAGGCCAAGGAAGAGGATCTGACGGCCGTCCCGACCGCGACGACCGCCGAGGTCGAGGTGGTGGAGAAGGGCAAGAAGGAAGAGGAAGGCGAGGAGGGCGAGGCCAAACCGGCCGCCAAGAAATAACGGCGCCGAACCCGGTACAGCCCGGAGGCGGGAGCGAACACGCTCCCGCCTCTTTTTGTTCAGAGTGGGAGCGCCAGCAGCGGCCGGACGATCTCCAGCAGGTTGAGCAGCATCCGGGCTGTCGCGCCCCAGATCGTGTGCTCGCCGTAATAGAAATAATAGACCGCGACTTTCGGGCCGGGGACGAGCGGCTCGCGATAGCGGACGTGGAGGTTGGCCGGGTCCGCCAGCCAGCGCAGCGGCACGCCGAAGACCGACGCGATCTCGCCGGCCGAGAGCCGGAACTCCCACGGCCAGGGGATGACGCCGACGACGGGCGTGATGCGGTATTGCGTGACCGTGAGCAGTTCGTCCAGCTGGCCGATGACGGCGACATGGCGGCGCGCCAGGCCGATCTCTTCTTCCGTCTCGCGCAGTGCCGTATCCACGCGCGAGGCGTCCCCCGCCTCCACGCGCCCGCCGGGGAAGGCCACCTGGCCTTTGTGGCTGTCGACGGTGTGCGTGCGCCGGGTCAGCAGGACGTGCCACTCGCCGTCGGCCTGAAACAAGGGCACCAGCACGGCCGCCGGGCGCGCCTCCCATTCGGCGCGCGTCGTCGTCGGCCGGGCGGCCAGTTGCGCGCGCAGTTGTTCCGCGAAGTCGGTCATCGCCCGGCGCGTCTCATCGTCCCGGGCTGTCCGGCAGGGCGTTGGCCGCGATCACG
>DAOUAB010000082.1:0-11908 GCA_034434015.1 Anaerolineales bacterium | reverse complement strand
GCGGTGCAGACGTCGGGCGGGTCTTAAAAGCAGCGGCCTCTCCGATCGGAGAGGCCGCTCCAGTTAGCAGGCGGGTCAGAAGTGAGGGGCTAGATGGCGTTGATGATGTTGCTGAACACGTTGCCGATCGTCGGGCCCAGGATCGCCAGGACCACGATCACGACGACGGCCACGAGCACGAGGATCAGCGCGTACTCGACCAGGCCTTGGCCTTTGTTGTCTTTGAAGGTGAGCATCTTAGAATGTCCTTTCTGAATGAAACTGACTTCTGAACGCGCCTTGCTGAACGAACCGCCTTGCTAACTATCGGCATTATAGGACGAAACCCGTCGCGATTCAATCAATAAAATGATGGGTTTGGTTAGATTGGGTTGGGCGGCCGCGCGGGACTTGAGTACTACGCAGCCAGCTCATACAGCTCCACCAGAACACCCCGGGCGCTCTCCGGATGGATGAAGGCGTACTTGCGCCCGTCGCGTCCCACGCGCGCGGTCTCATCGATCAGACGGAAGCCGAGGCCGCGCAGGCGGTCCAGCATCCCGGCGATGTCGTCCACTTCTACGCAGACGTGGTGCATGCCCGGGCCGCGCTTGGCCAGGTAGCGCGCCAGGCCCGAGTCGGTCGTCGTCGGCTTCACCAGTTCGACGTGGCTCTGGCCGACCGGCAGGAAAGCCACGGCCGCCTGCTGCTCCGGCACCTCTTCGCTGTGCGCCAGTTCCAGCCCGAGGCCGTCGCGCCAGAAGCGCAGCGCTTGCTCGGTGTCGTCCACCACCAGGGCGATGTGATTGATGCGGATCGGCTTGCTCATCGTCTCTTTCCTTATCGCGGGCCTCAGACCGTCGGTTGATACTCGCCCCACACCCCGCGCAGCGTGTGGCAGATTTCGCCCACCGTCATGTCGCGCTCGACGCACTCAATGAACAGCGGGATGAGATTTTCGTCTCCGCGCGCGGCCTGTTCCAGGCGCGCCCGCAGCTCGGCCACACGGGCGTTGTCGCGCCGGGCGCGCAGGTCGGCCAGACGCTGGCGGGCCTGGGCCTCGATGGCGGGATCGATCTTCAGGCGCTCCACCGCCCCGGCCGCTTCCGGGCTGACGAACTCGTTCACGCCGACGACCACCTGCTGCCGGCTCTCGACCGCCCGCTGGTAAGCGTACGCCGCCTCCTGGATCTCGGCCTGCACGTAACCCTGTTCGATGGCGCGCCGCGCGCCGCCCAGCTCGTCGATCCGCCGCAGATACTCGAAGGCGCGCGCCTCGATCTCGTCGGTCAGGCGCTCGATGACGTACGCGCCGGCCAGCGGGTCCACCGTGTCGGCGACGCCGGACTCGTGGGCGATGACCTGCTGGGTGCGCAGGGCGATCTGCGCGGCGTGCGCGGTGGGCAGCGCCAGCGCCTCGTCCATGCTGTTGGTGTGCAGGGACTGCGTGCCGCCCAGCACGGCCGCCAGCGCCTGCAGGGCCACGCGCACGATGTTGTTCTCCGGCTGTTGGGCCGTCAGCGTGGACCCGCCGGTTTGCGTGTGGAAGCGCAGCATCCACGAGCGCGGGTCCCGGGCTTTGAAGCGCTCGCGCATGATCCGGGCCCACATCCGGCGGGCCGCCCGGAATTTGGCCACCTCCTCCAGGAACTGGTTGTGCGCGTTAAAGAAAAAGGAGAGCTGCGGTGCGAACTCGTCCACCTCCAGCCCGGCGTCCAGCGCGGCCTGCACATAGGCGATAGCGTTGGCCAACGTAAAGGCCACCTCCTGCACGGCCGTGCTGCCCGCCTCGCGGATGTGATAGCCCGAGATGGAGATCGTGTTCCACTGCGGCGCTTCGCGCCGGCAGTAGCGGAAGATGTCGGTGACCAGGCGCATGGACGGGCCGGGCGGGAAGATGTACGTGCCGCGGGCGACGTACTCCTTCAGGATGTCGTTCTGGGTCGTCCCGCGCAACTGCCGGGGCTCGACGCCCTGCTGCCGGGCGACCGCGATGTAGAGCGCCAGCAGGATGCCGGCCGGGGCGTTGATCGTCATGCTGGTGCTGACCTTGTCCAGCGGGATGCCCGCGAACAGGCGCGCCATGTCCTCCAGCGACGAGATCGAGACGCCGACTTTGCCCACCTCGCCCAGCGCCAGCGGGTCGTCGGCGTCGTAGCCGATCTGGGTCGGCAGGTCGAAGGCCACCGACAGGCCGGTCTGCCCCTGCTGCAGCAGGAACTTGTAGCGGGCGTTGGACTCCTCGGCGGTGGCGTAGCCCGCGTACTGGCGCATGGTCCAGAACCGGCCGCGGTACATGGTCGGCTGGATGCCGCGCGTGAACGGATACTCACCCGGGAAGCCGAGTTTCTCGGCGTAGTCCGGGTCGGGGTCCTCCGGCAAATACAGGCGCTCGAGCGGGATGCCGGACGAGGTCTCAAAGTGGGGCCGACGTTCCGGGTTCTTGCGTAGCGCCGGCGCCAGCGTGCGGTCTTGCCAAAGTCGGGTTTGCTCAGACAGTGGGCTCATGACGGATTCCAGAGAGAGAGCCGAAGCGGCGGAGGAGCGGCGCGGCCAGGGCCTGGGCCCCGAGCGCCGCGAACAGACAGACAGGCGGCAGCAGCGGCAGGAAGTAGCGCTGCCAGTCGAAGGGAAGGGCGAACAGCGTGAAGGCGAGCGTCACCAGGGTCCAGCTCCACAGCGCCTGCTCGGCGCGGGTCGCCGGCCCGCAGCGGTCACGCGCCAGCCGCAGGGCGCTGAACGCCGCCCCGGCGGTCGTGAGCCCGGCCAGGGCCGCGCCCAGCGGCACCGAGGTCCGGTGCAGCGGCGCCGTGAAATACGCGTCGGCCTGAGGCTGGAGCAGGCCCAGATGATCCGCCGCGGCCACATCCCAGACGGCCGGCGGCCTCAGGAAAAGCTCCAGCACGGTGGCGCGCAGGCGGTCGGCCGGCGTCGGCAGGCTCAACGCGGGCGCCAGTTGGCCGAGTTGCTGCGTCTGGCGCCGGATCAGGTCGGCGCGCAACGTGGCCATGAGGCGGACGGCGCCGGCCGGGTCGCGCCACAGCACGGGATTCAGGGCGGCGAAGACTGCCAGGGCGCCGGCCGCCAGGGCCAGGCCGGTGACGGCCAGCGCCCCGAGCCGCTGTCCGGGCGTCCAGGGCTTCTGCCACACAGCCAGACCGGCGGCGGCCAGGACGGCCGCGGCCAGGACGGCGCCGTTGTGCTTGCTGCACGCCGCCAGGCCGATGAGCGCTCCGGTCGCCGCCCCTGCCCATCCCAGCCGGCGCGCATTCGGTGTCGCGCAGCCATCCACCGCCCAGGCAAGGCCCAGTCCACCCAGCACCGCCAGGACGGACGTGAAGAGCAGCGAGCCTTCGGCCATGGCGCGGCGGGCGTGGAGGAGCATGAGCGGGTTGAGCCCCAGCAACAACGCCGCGCCTAGGCCCACGGCCGGGCCGCCCAGCGCCACACCCAGGCAATAAGCCAGGGCCGCGGCCAGCGCGCCCAGCGCCGCCGCCGGGAGCCGGGCGGCCCACAGCAGTTCCGGCGCCGGGAGCCGGCCGGCGGCCCGGTTGGCCTGCCAGCTCTGGTCCCAGGCCCAGTCCTGGTTCAATTCGGCCGCCGCATAACCGCGCGACCACCAGCCGAGGCCGATCAGGTAGCGCGGCAGCGGCGCGTCCAGCAACCGGTAGCGCGTTTGCGCCGCGAGCGCCTGTTCCGGGGACCACGCCAGGGCGGCCGGGTCGCGCTGAAGGAAGACCGTGGCGAAGTCCCGGCTCATGAAGAGGTACGTGCTCTCATCGGGATGGAACGGGACCTGCGCCAGTCCGCCGAGATAAAGCGCCAGCCCGCCGACCGCCACAGCCAGCGCCGTCAGACGGGAGCGGCTGCCGGACGCGCGTGGAAGGCTCAGGGACATGCGCACCCGCCGTCAGGCCACGATCACCAGCGTCTGGTTGTGTTCCACGCTGTCGCCGGCCTTCACCTTGACGCGCGCCACCGTGCCGGCGCGCGGCGACTTGAGTTCGTTCTGCATCTTCATCGACTCGAGGATCACTAGGTTGTCGCCCTTCTGCACCGCCTGGCCCTCGACGACCGGCACGGCCACGATCAGGCCCGGCATCGGCGCCTTGAGGCTGAACTCGCCCGAAGGCGCGCCGAGGTTGAGGCCGGCGGCCGCCCGCAGGCTTTTCTCGCGCTCGTCCTCCACCTGCACCGCGTAGAGCGCGCCGTGCAGCAGCACTTCCCATTCGTTCTTGGGATCGCCTTCGTAGATGAAGGCCTCGTGCGACTGGCCGTTGACCAACAGCGTGTACACCGGCTGATCGCCGAGGCGCATGAAGTCGATGGCGTATTCGACGCCGTCGACGAGCACCTTGTGTTCGTCGTTGATCTCGATGATATAGGTCCGATCGTTGACGGTGGCGACGTATTTCATGGCGCAGTCTGTTCGGGCAGGATGAGCGTATTATCCACGACTTTGGCGGAATCGGCGGGCCGGGCCGGGATCACGGCGCCGGTGACGTTATCCAGCAGCGTGATCTGCGCGGTGTAGCGCGCGCCGGCGGGGGCGCCGGGCGGCAGCTTGAGCTGATAGCGGTCGAGCACGAGCTGGCCGGGGGCCCAGGCCGGCGTCGGGAAGAACCCTTCGCCCGGATAGTTGAGAATCTGAAAGAGCGGCGCGCCGTCATCCGCGAACAGGTCGGCGCGCACCAGCAGATCGCGGCCCACCGGCTGTGGGCCGTTGCGCCAGACCAGCGTCACCTCCAGATAGGCGTAGTCGGCGGTCGCGCCGAACGCCGTGAAATGGCCCTCCAGTCGCAGCCGGCCGCCGTCGTACTCCACCGGCGAAGGCGTGAGGCCGGGCGGCAGGACGACCTCAAGCGGCAGGTCCCGGCGGCGGTAGACCACCAGGCGCTGGGTGGGGAACGTGGCGTAGCTGACGAGCCCGATGGTGGGCCGGTAGAGCGCCAGGAAGTCCGCGGCGTCCGGGCGCAGGTCCTCGGCGATGAATGAATCAAACGTGATGAAGAGGTCCGGCCGCCGGTCCAGGATCAGGCGGCGCGGCACCGTGTACAGGCCGACCGGGACCTCGGGCGGGAGGGGGAAGTAGTCCAGCGTCTCCGGCGTCACCAGGCCGGTCGTGTCGAAGATCGGGCCGGGGTAGGCCCAGCCGAAGGCCCCGATCTCCGGGATGGCCACCTGCCGGCCGGCGGCGGCGGCGGGCGCCAGCATCTGCGCCAGGCGGAGGTAATCGGCCTCACGGTCTTTGTTGAAGGATGAATTGACTACGAAACGCGGGCGCCGGGCCTGCTCCCAGGGCAGGGCGTTGAGGCGTGAAAGCTGGGGGAGGGCTAAGGCGAGGGCGGCGGCGAAAGAGAAGACGGCGGGGAATACGTAGGGCGCAGGGCGCAGGGCGGATTCTGTATTACGCAGTAGGACAGGCGCGATATGCCTTCCAGCCCAGGCCGCCGCGGCGATGATCGCCATCTGATACAGCGGCAGCAGCGGGATCTCGTACCAGCCCAGCCAGAGCGGGTTGCCGAAAGAGAAGAAGGCGACGAAGAAGGCGATGTATGCGCCGATCAGCCAGGTCGAGGGGTGACGGCGCCGCGCCGACCACAGGCCGAGGCCCACCAGCCCGCCCGGCAGGATCACCTGGAGCAACTGCCGCCAGACAGGCTCGGGGTCGTTCAGCGGCGGAAGGCTGAAGGAAAAGACCGTGCGCAACTGGACCAGCAGGGCGCGGAAAGCCTGGTCGTTCGGCAGCCGGTAGACGACCGACTTGGCCAGCGCCGATTGCGGGATAGGCTGGCCGAAGTAGGCGGTGGCGAAGATCAGCCACGGGCCGACGACCGCCAGGAAAAGGCCGGCCTCCGCCCAGGGCCAGCGACGCGGCTGGCGCAGTCTCGGCAGGCTCAGCGCCAGGAACAGGGCGGCGGCCAGGGTGGCGCCGTCCGGCCGGACCAGCACCGCCAGGCCGGCGGCCAGGGCGGCCAGCCGCGGACGGTCGTGAAAGAACAACGTCAGAGTCAGGATGATGCTCAGCAGGTTGAAGCTGCTCTCCATGCCGCCCGTGGAGAAATCCAGCAGGCGCGCGTCCAGGGTGAAGAGCAGGGCCGTCAGCAGGCCGAGCCAGCGCCGGCCGGTGAGCCGCGCCGCCAGGCGCAGCAGCAGGGCGAAGGTCAGCGCATCGCAGCCGGCGTTGACCGCGACGGCCAGGCGCGGGAGATCGTGAAAACCGCCGACCAGGGCGGCGAGGGCCAGCAGCAGGGTGTAGGCCGGCGTCGTGGTCCCCAGCACAGGTTCGCCCGGATTGTAGACGAAGCCCGCGCCCGCCAGCAGGTTGCGGGCGTACCGAAAGGTGATGTAGGCGTCGTCGACGGTGTTGGCCGGCTGGCGGGCCCGCAGCCACAGCAGGAAGCACAGGCCCGCGATGGCCAGCGTCCAGAAGGCGACGCGCGACAGGGGGCGGGTCATGGACCTGGCCGAATCGTCAGACGCCCGAAGCGCAGGCCGGAGTCGATGGGCTGACCGGCCGCGTCAAGCAAAAAAGCATAGTCACCGGTCTCGGCCTGCCACAGCCCCACCTTCCACTCGGCGTCGCCGGCCGGCGCGTCATCCGGCAGGATGACGGCGTAGGTGTCGGCGAACAGCCGGCCCGGTTGCCAGGCCGTGGTCGGGTTGCGGCCCAGGCCGGGGTACGTGTCCCGCTGGGCGATCAGGCGGTCGCCGCTCAGGAGATGGACGTACACGGAGTATGGCCGGTCGGTGAGGCTGAGCGGCTCCCAATAGACGGTGAGATGAACACGGTCGCCGGGGCCGGCCTGGGAGGCGTCCACGGCGTAGCCGCGCAGCCGGGCGGTGTCGCCGAGGTTGGCGGCCAGGGGCGTGGCCCCGGCGGGCAGGCCGGCCAGGGCCGGCGGCGGCGTGTAGACCGGCCAGACGAAGACGAACAACACCGCGGCGCTGAAGGCGGCCATGCCGGCCGCCAGGCCGCCCGCGACGCGAGGCCGCACTCCGGCCGGCGCGAGCTGGAGCAGGCCGGCGGCCAGCAGCGCGGCGTAGGCGGCGATGGCGGGGTAGGCGTAGCGGCCGTTGGCGCCGGTGGGGCTGAGGGTGACGTAGATCAGCAAGCCCAGGAGGACGAAACCGCCGGCCGTGATCAGGAACGCGCCGGCCAGGTCCGGGGGGTGACGCCGCCAGCGGATAACGAGGCCGGCCAGGGCGACGGCGGTCATGGCGGCCAGGCCCTGGTAGAGCCAGTCCGGCAGCACGATACCGCCGTGCCCGATGCGGCCCCAATACGTGGTCCAGGCGTAGGGCAACATCTCGGGCCACAACTGCACACCCTCCCAGAGCGAAGTCTGCCCGCCGAAATTCGCCAGGTTGATGTTGTTGGCGGTCGGGTCGCCGTACAGCCACATGTTGCGCCCGAACCACCAGCCGGCCGCCGCCGTCGCGCCCAGCACAAACACGCCGAAGAATTGTAGGGACGCACGGCTGTGCGCCCCCGTGCGCGCGCGCCAGGCCGCCGCCAGCGCCAGCAGACCGGCGGCCGGGAGCAGGAACGCGGCGGTCAGTTTCATCAATGCCGCCAGTCCCGCCAGCGCGCCGAGCAGCGCCGCGCGGCGGAACGTGAAGCCCGTCTGGGCGTAATGTGCGCCGAGCCGGATCACGACCGCGCCGGCCGCCGCCGCGCCCAGGTCGTTCTGCAGGGCGCCGCTGAGCGACGTGAACATGGGCGTGAAGGCGGTCAGGCCGGCCGCCGCCAGCGCCGTGGGCTCGTCGAAAAGTGAGCGGGCCGTCTGATAAGTCAACGTCACCGTCGCCAATCCCAGCGCCAGCGAAACCAAACGCGCCGCGCGCACCGCCAGGGCGGTGTCGTGGAACGGCCAGGCATCCCACGGGCCGTGGAGGTACAGGTTCTTGTTGTCCACGCCGGGTTCCCAGTGCCGGTAGCGGGCGTGGGGGTTGAGGCGTGTGTCGTACCCGGCCAGGTCCGGGGCGGGGAAGGGCCAGTTGACCATCGCGACCAGCGCAAAGTACAGGGGTGGGTGGTGGTAGCCGGAGAGCTCGCCGCGCCGGGCCACCGGGAGGGCCAGGTGGTCCACCAGATAGCGCACGTAGCCAAACTGATACTGCTCGTCCGAGGGCTCAAACGGCGGCTGGACGAAGTTGTAAGCCAGCGCCAGGGCCGCGTAAGCCGCGGCGACGAGCCACAACGCGCGCGGCAACGGATGCCAGAGGCGGGTATTCATGGCGCGACGGTGACCGCCCCGAACTGGACCCAGGCTTCGTCTGGGGCGCCCGCATCCCGGCCGGTGACCGGTAAGCGTTGCATGGTCTCCGCATTGTACAGGCCGAGGACCAGACGCGCGCCCTCCGAGGCCGGCGCATCGGCGGGCACGGTCAGGCGGTAGACATCCACAAACGGCCGGCCCACGTCCCAGACGGTCGTGGCCCAATTGCCGGCGCCTGGGTAGATGTCGACCTGGGCCAGAGAGCCGAGCGCCGGGTCGAGCAGGTGGACGAAGACCGTGTAGGGCGTGTCGGTCTGGGAGAGCGGTTCCCAGACGATGCGGACCTCCAGCGTCGCGCCGGGCCGCACGGTCCGGGCGCTGAGTTGATAAGCCCTCACCCGCGCTGTGCCGCCGATGTCGGCGTCCACCGGGAGCATGGCCTGAAGTTCCGCCGGCGTCGGAGGCCGCGGCGGGGCATAGGTCGGGATGACCAATCCAAACAACCCGTAGGCCGACAATGCCAGGCTGGCCGCGCCCAGCCCGCGGGCCGCCCACGGTCGCCAGCGGACCGGAAACCAGGCCAGGACGCCGGCGGCCAGCAAGACCGCCAGGGAGGGGTAAGCCGTGAACAGGTAACGCCCATGGCCGCCGCGGATAAAGCCGATGATGTAATAGGCCAGCGCGGCGGTCACGGCCAGCACCGTGATGACGTGGATGCCCCAGATGGCGGCCTCGGGCCGTGCGTCAACGGCCGGCGCCCGGTCTGGCCGAGAGCGCCCGGCCGCCACAGCCAGGCCGACTAGGGACAGGCCGGCCAGCAGCCAGCAGGCGCGGTAAACCGGGTCGGCGTACTCGATGATCAGGCCGAAGCCGAACCGGCCCACCAGGCCGGTGAGCAACAGGTGCAGGGTCTGCTCGGCCGGCATCACGGGTTGGTCCGACCACAGTGCGCCGACGATGGTGGTGGCGGTCCAATCGTCGTACAGCGCCTGGTTGCGCCAGAACCACCAGCCGGTCAGCGCCAGGACAGGCAGGGAGAAGGCCAGCCCGCCGGCCAGCAAGCGGCGCCAGCTGCGCGCACGCCAGGCGTCCCAGGCCAGCGCGGCGGCGACCGGCGCGGCCAGCGCCAGGCTGCTGGTCTGCAGGAGCGCGGCGGCCGAGAACAGGCCGCCCAATCCCGCCCAGCGCGCCGGCGTGAAGCGGGTGCGCAGGCCGCGCGCCAGCGCGTAGAGCACGCCGGCGGCCGAGGCCAGGGCCGCGGTGCTGTTCTGCACCACGCCGCTCATGAACAACACCATCGGGTTGAAGGCCAGCAGGGCGGCGGCCAGCCCGGCGAGCGCCCGGTCGCCGGGCCGGGTCTCGAGCGCCAGAGCGTAGGCGCCGATCACGGCCAGCGTCGAGAAGGCGGTGGACAGCAGGCGGACGAGGTGCACGGCCAGGGCGGTGTCGTGATACGGCGGCCGTTCGGCGGCCGAATGCAGGTACTTGGACTTGCGCTCCAGGCCGACGTCGCCGTAGCGGAACCAGAAGCCGCCGCTCTCCGACAGGTCGATGTGTGCGGCGCCGCCGGATTGCGGCACCCAGGCCGTGGCCAGGGCGCCCAACAAGAAATAAAGCGGCGGATGGTGTGCGCGCGGGCCGTCCTGATCCAGCGTCTGCACCGGCAGGGTCCGGTAGATCTGCAGGTGGCGGATGAACAAGAAATGGTTGGCTTCGTCCGGGGCCTCGAAGAGCGGCGTCGCCAGGCCGAAGGCCAGGCCCAGGGCGAGATGCAGGGCGACGATCAGGCCGAGCGGGCGCAGGGGGCGGAGCTGGACGGGCCGGGCGTCCACGAAATGCTCAACGGTGCATTCGCTCGTAGCGGCCCACCCACTTCCAGTTGCTGGAGTCGCGCTGGCCGCGCTGGACGATCTGGGCGGCGTGCTGGCTCTGCCGGTGGGCGGCGATGGTGGCCATGATGGCGGCGATGTGCGGGAAGGTCTCCTTGCCCTCCTCCATCTCCTCCAGGCTGAAGCGGTCCTCGATGAAGCGCGTGTCGAAGTTGCCGGCCAGAAAGCGGTGCGAGTCCAGGATGCGCTGGTGGAAGGGCAGGGTGGTCCGGACGCCGATGATGCGGTATTCCTCCAGCGCGCGCCGCATGCGCAGGATGGCTTCGCCGCGCGTCTCGCCGTGGCAGATGAGTTTGGCGATCAGCGAGTCGTAGTGCGGCGTGATCTCGAAGCCGGCGTAGACGCCGGTGTCCACGCGGATGCCCGGCCCGGTGGGCAGGACGGTGGCCTCGATGCGGCCGGTGGACGGCAGGAAGTTGTTGTAGGGGTCCTCGGCGTTGATGCGGCATTCGATGGCCCAGCCCTTGAGCTCGATGTCGTCCTGGGCGTAGCGCAGTTTGCGCCCGCGCGCGATGCGCAACTGCTCCTTGACGATGTCGACGCCGGTGACCAGTTCGGTGACGGGATGCTCCACCTGGAGGCGCGTGTTCATCTCCATGAAATAGAAGTTTTTATCCTTGTCCACCAGGCATTCGATGGTCCCGGCGTTGTGGTAATCCACGGCCGCAGCGGCGCGGCAGGCCATGGCCCCCATGCGCTGTCGCAGATCGTTGTCATCGGCGATGAAGGGCGACGGCGCCTCTTCCAGGATTTTCTGGTGGCGGCGCTGGAGCGAGCACTCGCGCTCGCCCAGGTGGATGACGTTGCCGTGGTGGTCGGCCAGGATCTGGATTTCGATGTGGCGCGCGCCGGTGATGAGCTTCTCGAGGTAGACGTTGCCGTCGCCGAAGGCGGCTTCGGCCTCGCGCCGGGCGGCGGCCAGCTTGGCCGGCATCTCGTCCAGGCTCTGGACCTCGCGCATGCCCTTGCCGCCGCCGCCGGCCGTGGCCTTGATGAGCAGCGGGAAGCCGATCTGCGGCGCGATAGCCAGCAACTCTTCGTCGCGCAGGTCGCCTTCGCCCTCGGTGCCGGGGATGACGGACACGCCGGCCTTGGAGACGGTGGCGCGGGCTACGGCCTTGTCGCCCATGGCGGCGATGGCGGACGGCTTGGGGCCGATGAAGGTCAGGCCGGCCTCGGCGCAGGCCTCGGCGAACTCCTCGCGCTCGGCCAGGAAGCCGTAGCCCGGGTGGACGGCGTCGGCCCCGGCCTGGCGCGCAATCTCGATGATCCGGTCGATGCGCAGATAGCTGTCGCGCGACGGCGCCGGGCCGAGGCGGTAGGCCTCGTGCGCCCAGCGGACGTGCATGGCGCCGCGGTCCACGTCCGAGAACACGGCCACGGTCGGGATGCCCAGCTCTTTGCAGGCGCGGATGATACGCACCGCGATCTCGCCCCGGTTGGCGATGAGGACTTTCTTGAACATGGCGGCTCCTTGGGCGGCCGACGGCTGACCAACGTCGAACGCAATTATAACAACGGCGCGCCTGGGCGGTCCCGGCGCGGCGCGGGCGGCCTCTTTTTCGGGCGCTATAATCGTCTGCATGGACCCCCGCCTGGCCCGCGCGCTCGACACCGCCCGCTTCCTGGGCGCGCGTTACGCCGACGTCCGCCTGGTCCACTCCGTGGAGCAGAGCCTCTCGGTCAAGAACGGCGTCGTGGACGGGCTGAGCACGGTCGAGTCGCTCGGCTTCGGCGTGCGCGTGCTGGTGGGCGACGCCTGGGGCTTCGCGGCCAGCCGGGACTTCACGGCGGACGAGGTGGAGCGCGTGACCGGCC
>DAOUAB010000081.1:0-11765 GCA_034434015.1 Anaerolineales bacterium | reverse complement strand
ACCCGGCCGCCGCCTGCGACCTGATCCGCCGCTGTCTGCCCGAGATCCCGGCCTGGCCGCAGTTGCCGCGCCGCGACCCGCGCGAGAGCATCTATGCCCAGTACAGCCTCGGCTTCCCGGGCGCCGCGCTGGTGGACGGGCGGGTGGTGGTGGACCGGAGGCGCGACCTGGCGCCTGAGCTCGAGCGCCTGTACGAACGCTACCTGGCCGGCGACGCCGGCGCCCTGGCCCCGGACGCCGACCACGCCGCCGGCCTGGCGCGCTTCCGGGCGCTGGACTTCCCCGGGGCGCGCGCCCTCAAGGGCCAGGTGATGGGGCCGGTGAGCTGGGGCCTGACCGTCGCCGACCAGGACCGGCGCGCGATCCTGTACGACGAGGTGCTGGCCGACGCCTGCGCCAAACACCTGCGCCTGCACGCCGCCGGGCAGGAGCGCGCGCTGCGCGCGATTCGGGCGGACGGCCAGGCGCCTCAACCCGCGACCATGGTCTTCGTTGACGAGCCCTACCTGGCGTCGTACGGCTCGGCCTACGTGGCCGTCGAGCGCGATCTGGTGGTGCGCCTGCTGGAGGAGGTCTTCGCCGGGCTGCGCGGTCTCAAGGGCGTCCACTGCTGCGGCAACACCGACTGGTCGCTGCTGCTCGACACGTCGCTGGACATCCTTAACTTCGACGCCTTCAACTTCGCCGGGGCGCTGGCGCTTTATCCGCAGGCCGTCCGGGCGTTCCTCGCGCGGGGCGGGATCATCGCCTGGGGCATCGTGCCGGTCGCCAGCGACGAGCAGGTGCTGGCCCAGACGCCCGAGGGCCTGGCCGACCGGCTGGACGACGCGCTGCGCGGCCTGGCGGCCCGGGGCGTCCCGCTCGACGCGCTGGTGAACGCCGCGCTGGTCACGCCGGCCTGCGGGCTGGGCACGCTCTCCGAGCCGGCCGCCGAGCGGGCGCTGGCGCTGGCGGCGGAGGTCTCGCGCCGGATGCGCCGGCGCTATCGCACGGATCACTGACAGTGGCTCAACAAGGAGGATCGCCATGGACCAGGACCTTCAACAAAAACTCCTCATCCCGAAAGAAAACCTGGACGCCATCAACGCCCTGCTCGCCGACCCGGACAGCGGCGTGATCCGCGCCTTCCTGGAGGTCGTGCGCCAATACGGCACGCCCGAGGAGATCAATCGCCAGGCCGAGGCGGCCCGTCATCTGCCCAGCCTGCTGGCGCGGCTGGAGGCGCAGAAATCGCCGTACCTGAAGGACCTGCGCTGGCTGACCGAACAGCGCGACCGCGGCGCTTTCATCAGCGTGGCGGACTACCGGCAGAAGGTGCTCGGCCCGCGCGCGGCGGCCATGTCGTTCGCCGACGACTTCGCCGTCACGCTGGAGATCAGCGCCTTCCAGTACTTCCCCTGGCTGATCGCCGAGGCCCGGCAGGCCATTGACCAGGGCGAACTGATGCCCGGACGCTTCATCCGCGTGCGCAAGATGAAGGAGTCGGAGGGCGATGACGGCGACCTGCTGGCCGTGGCGGCCGCCATGCAGATCATCGGCGCCAGCTACGTGGAGACGCTGGACACCAAGGGCACCGACGGCTCCAATGTCCATCTGGGCGGCCCGGCGACGATCACGGGCTACTTCGGCGGCGTCGGCCAGCCCAACACGCATGCCCTCCAGTGGCTGGACGAGTTCCTCTACTATTACACCCGCTACGGCATCCGGCAGGTGCTCAACCTCAACCCCGGCACCGTGCTGCTCGGTTACCTGCTCTACAAGCTCGGCATCGACAACGAGTTCAAGATCTCGGTCTTCATGGGCAACGACAACCCCTATGCCGTGCTGTGGACCCTGATCGGCGCCAAGCTGTTCGCGCGCCCGGACGGGACCAGCCCGCTGATCGGCTTCAACTTCAGCAACTCGGTGGACAACGCCACCATCGAGCTGTGCGCCGAGTTCCGGCGCGAGCTGGGCTTTGAGCAGGTGGTGCGCTTCGAGCACCACATCACCGAGACCTGGAAGAGCATCGTGCGCCAGCCCTACAACCGGCGCGACGAACTCGTGCAGATCGCGGGCCGCGTGCCCAACATCTCGGCCAAGCACGAGGGCGGCGACCCGGAGGTGGAGCAGACCCGCGCGCATCCGTCGGACATCCTGGATTACTTCCGCGAGAAGGCCGAAGTGGTCCAGAGCGGCGAGATGCCGCTGCTGGAGCGCAATTACCTGGACAAGCACGCCGCCGTGAATCGAACGGCGCAGGCGCTCACCGAAAACGGGCTGAGTTTCATCGCCGCCCGGCGCCTGCACCACGCGCCGGCGGCCGAGCGCGCGGCGGTCTGAGACTTGAGATGAGGTAAGATAACGGCGCTCGTTCGAGGGAGGGCAGGCGGAAGAAGGCTCGCGGCGCCTCTCCTGCCGCCTTCCCTCTCAATGCGGTTTGCTATGACCAACCTCTCCCCCCGCCTCCCCAGCCTGCGCCAGATCGTCCTGGCGGCCACCGGCCAGGACGTGCGCCAATGCCGGCAGTGCGCATATTGTGAGACCCGCCTGGATGACGAGCAGGACCTCACCCTGCAAACGCTCGTCCAGCTCGTGGCGCTGAACGACGACGAGGTGTTGACGAGCCGGACCCTGTGGTCCGACAAGGTCCTGGAGCAGGCCCGGCATCTGTGCGCCAGCCGCCTGGACCTGGAGGCGGTGCTGTTGGCCCTGCGCGCGGAGGCCCAACGCCGCGGCCTGGACGGCCACACCTCCTAACCTGCCACCTGCTATCTGCCCTCTGGAGGCCCCATGAAACTCGCCATCACCGGCAAAGGCGGCGTCGGCAAGACCACCCTCACCAGCTTGTTGGCGTATTACTACGCCGACCAGGGCCAGACCGTCCTGGCTATCGACGCCGACCCGTCGCCGTGCCTGGGCGCCGCGCTCGGTTTCCCGCCGGACCTCGTGGCGGCGCTGACCCCCATCGCCGAGATGGAGGCCCTGATCTACGAGCGCACCGGCGCGCAGCCCGGCACGACCGGCGGCTACTTCAAGCTCAACCCGCGCGTGGACGACATCCCCGACCGTTTCACGGCCATCCACAAGGGCATCCGCCTGCTCGAGCTGGGCGCGGTGAAAATGGGCGGCTCGGGCTGCATCTGCCCGGAGAGCGCGCTGCTCAAGCAGCTGGTCGCGCACATCCTGCTCCGGCGCAACGAGATCGTCCTGCTGGATATGTACGCCGGCGTGGAGCACCTGGGCCGCGCCACCGTGGACGCCGTGGACGCCCTGATCGTGGTCGTGGAGCCGGGCTCGCGCAGCCTGGCCACGGCCTCCCAGATCAAGCGCCTGGCCGGCGACATCGGCCTGAAGCGTCTCTTCCTGGCCGGAAACAAGGTGCGGAACGACGACGACCGCGCCTACCTGGAGGCCCACACGCCCGGCCTGCCGGTGCTGGGCCATCTGCCCTTCTCGCTGGACGCCCAGGCCGCCGACCGCCGCGGCGAGGCCGCTTACACGGCGGCGCCCGCCATGGCCCAGGCAGCGCGCGAGATCGCGGCGGCCCTGGAAGCCGCCCTCGGCCGCCAGAAGCCTTCGGCCGCCTGACCGCGGCCCTCTCAGATCAGCGACCGGCCGCGCCGGGCCGCCGTCCAGGCGGGAGACGGCCAGAGGCCTTTCCGAAAGCCTCGTGTTTTAAGAGTGACAATGTGACGTTTAGCACCACTTCTGTCATGTGGTAGGGCAATTGACTTTGGCCCTCGCCTGTGCTTACCTGTGCAGGACACTCCCTCTTCGCATTCAGGGCAATGGGAGCACATGGCGAGCGACACCTGGATTGCTTCCCGTCTTGGGTCGCGGGAGCCAGCCGGCCATTGTCTCGCCGGTGGACATGACCCGGGGTCAGCCGCTGACCCGCGGTCACCCCGCCAGACCGCCTTGCCTGGCTCGACGGGGCATGGAAGGAGGTGAGGCTGGCAGCTTAGGCGCCAGGGCTAGCCTGCGCAATTGATCGCCGTCCTGCTCATCCGAAACGAGACCGCCCTCCCAGATCAGCGAAAGGACTTGCATCATGGCTACTGCCGAAAAGAAAGTCTACGGATTCATGCCGGAGGACGTCCCCTCCATCGGGGCCATGCTCAGCCTGGGCTTCCAGCAGGTGCTGACCATGTTCCCGGCCACCGTCCTGGTCGCCATCCTGACGAAGTTCGACGTCGGGACGACGCTGCTGGCCAGCGGCCTGGGCACGATCATCGCCCTGCTGGTCACCAACCGGCGCATCCCCATGTATTACGGCTCGAGCTTCAGCTACATCACGGTCGTCATCACGACCATGAGCCTGTTCGACAAGGACTGCTTCGCCGACCCGACCACCGTCTATTGCCAGGCCGGCGTGCGCATCGTCCAGGTGGGCATCCTGGGGACGGCGGTCCTGGAAATCCTGATCGGCCTGCTCATCATGCGGATTGGCAAGGCGGCGCTGGATAAGATCCTGCCGCCGGTCGTCACCGGCAGCGTGGCGATGGTCATCGGCATCGCCCTGGCCGGCGCGGCGCTGAACATGGCCGGCGCCAACTGGACGGTGGCGCTCATCACCCTGCTGGTGACCGTGATCTTCTCGGTCTATCTGCAGAACCGCGGGCTGCTGGGCATGTTGCCGATCCTGTTCGGCGCGATCGTCGGTTATTTGGTGGCCTGGGCCTTCGGCCTGGTGAACTTCGACCGTGTGGCCGCGGCCGGCTGGATCGAGGTGCCCCGCATCACGCTGCCGGCCTTCGAGGACCCGAACGCCTGGGGCTCGATCTTCAGCATCGCCCTGATCGCCATCGCCACCATCCCGGAGAGCACGGCCCACCTGTACCAGATGAGCCTGTACATCGACGCGCTGGCCAAGGACCTGGGCCGCAACCCGCTGGAGATCAAGAAGCTGATCGGCCTGAACCTGGTGGCGGACGGCGCCGACGACCTCGTCGTCGGCTTCCTGGGCGGCTGCGCGGGCACCAACTACGGCGAGAACAACTCGCTCATGGCCATCACCCGCAATTATTCCACGGCGGTGCTCATGGCGGCCGGCGTCATCGCCATCCTGCTCGGCTTCGTGGGCAAGCTGGCGGCGCTGGTCAACACCATCCCGGTGGCCGTCACCGGCGGCCTGGCCATCTACCTGTTCGGCGTCATCGGCATGCAGGGCGTGGCGCTGATCCAATCCGAAAAAGTCAACCTGTTCGAGCCGCGCCAGCTGGCGGTCGGCGCCACGATCCTGATCCTGGGCATCGGCGGCAACCTGGCGCTGAAAGACGGCCTGTTCCCGTTCGTGGTGCCCATCATGTTCCCGAACGGCATCCCGGCCATCGTCTTCTCGGCGATCGCCGGCATCGTCATGAACCTGATCTTCCTGGTGCTGCCGCCGAGCATGTTCGGCGTCGAAGAGCGCCAGAACCTCAACCTGTAAGCAGACCGGCGCGCGACTCAGGGGCAGGCGGTCTGCCCCTGAGTCGTCCCTGGCGCGGGCGGCGGCCTGCGCCCTGAGAAGGTTCAAGCAGAGAGGTGAGCATGGTAACCCCCCATCCCGGCCTGCCCGAGTTCGACTACGTTAAACCCGCCTCGCTGGCCGAGGCCAGCCGTTTCCTGGCCGAACACGCCGGCGAAGCGCGCCCCTTCTCGGGCGGCACCGACACGTTCGTCCGCATGCGGGACGGCTTCTGGAAAGACAAATATCTCGTCGACGTCAAGCACCTCGACGGGTTGAACACGCTGACCTTTGACCGGGCGGGCGGCCTGACGATCGGCGCGGCCGTCAACCTCAACCGCCTCAGCGCGGCGCCCGAGGTCCGGGCGCATTACCCGGTGCTGGCCGAGGCCGCCCACACGGTCGCCAGCTACCAGCTGCGCAGCCGGGCCACGCTGGCCGGCAACGTCTGCAACGCCTCGCCGGCCGGCGACACGGTCGGCGCCTGCCTGGTGCTGGAGGGCGAGCTGCTCGTCCACGGCGTGGACGGCGCGCGCCGCGAGCCGCTGACCGGCTTCTTCCGCGGCCCGGGCAAGACCGCGCTCAAGCCCGGCGACATCGTCACCGCCCTGCATTTCCCCGTCCCGCCCGCCGGCCACGCCGCCCGCTACCTCAAGCTCGGCCGCAACGCCATCGGCGATCTGGCGATCGTGGGCGTGACGGCGCTCGGCTACCGCGACCCGCAGGCGCCCTCCGGTTATCGGTTCCGGATCGCGCTGGCCTCGGTGGCGCCGACGCCGCTCCGCGCGGCGCAGGCCGAGAGGCTGCTGGCCGAGAAACCGCTCGGCGAGGCCGTCCTCCGCGAGGCCGCCGAGGCCGCGATGGCGGCGGCCCGCCCCATCGACGATGTGCGCGGCGGCGCGCACTATCGGCGCCTGATGGTGCGCAACCTCACCCGGCAGGCGCTCACGGATGTGTGGCAGCGGTTGGCGTCGTAGGGGCGCACGGCCGGACGCCTATCCACGCCCCAGAGGTCTCCATGTCTTTACACCGCATCACCCTGACCATCAACGGCGTCCACGAGCGCGTGGACGTGCCGTCGAACATGACGCTGCTCCAGATGCTGCGCGAGAAACTGGCGCTGACCGGCACCAAGAACGGCTGCGCGGCCGGCGAGTGCGGGGCCTGCACGGTGCTGTGGAACGGCGAGGCCGTCAACAGCTGCATGGTGCTGGCCGTGGAATGTGACGGCGGCGAGGTCGTCACGGTCGAGGGCCTGGCGCACGACCACCAGCTCGACCCGATCCAGCAGGCGCTGCTGGACGCCGGCGGCGTGCAGTGCGGCTTCTGCACGCCCGGCGTGCTGATCTCGGCCCGGGCGCTGCTGGACCGCAACCCGCGCCCGGCCGAGGCCGAGATCCGCGACGCCCTGGTGGGCAACCTGTGCCGCTGCACGGGCTATCAGCGCATCATCGAGGCCGTCCAGGCCGCCGCCCAGGCGGACGCGCCGGCGCGGGCCTGAAGGAGGCGACCATGTCCAAGACCGAAACCCGCGCCAACGGCAAAATGCGGCCGCCCGTCGGCCAGAGCGTGCCGCGCCTGGACGCCCGCGACAAGGTCACCGGCGCCGCCCAGTTCGCCGACGATCTGCAGTTCGGGCCGGGCCTGCTGCACGCCCGCATCGCGCGCAGCCCGCACCCGCACGCGCTCATCAAGCGCATCGACGTGAGCCGGGCCCGCGCCCTGCCCGGCGTGAAGGCCGTGGTCACCGGCGAGCAGACGCCCGGCTACATCGGCCTGTATCTGCAGGACCGGCATATCTTCTGCCGCGACCGCGTGCGCTATGTGGGCGACCCGGTGGCCGGCGTGGCCGCTGTGGATGAAGAGACGGCCGAGAAGGCCATCGAGTTGATCGAGGTCGAGTACGAGCCGCTGCCGGCGGTGTTCGACCCGGTGGCGGGCGCCCGGCCGGACGCCCCGCTCCTGCACCCCGATCTCGGCCAGTATGAGGTCGCCAGCTTCATCTTCCCCAGGCCCGGCACCAACATCTCCAACCACTTCAAGATCCGGCGCGGCGATACGGAGGCGGCCTGGGGCCAGTGCGCGACCATCGTGGAGCGCCAATACCGCGTCCCGCACATCCAGCACGTGCCGATCGAGCCGCACGTCGCCGTCGCCAAATGGGACGAGCAGGACCGCATCACGCTGTGGGCCAGCTCGCAGTCGCCGTTCGCCCAGCGCAACCTGATCGCCAAGGCCCTGCACCTCTCGCAGAGCCAGCTCCAGGTCATCGCCCCGTATGTCGGCGGCGGCTTCGGGTCCAAGGCCGGCGTGAGCATGGAGGCGCTCGCCGTCGTCATCGCCGGCGCCGTCAAAGGCCGGCCGGTCAAGCTGCGCCTGACGCGCGAAGAGGAGTTCTTCACCACGTTCGTCCGCCAGGGCCTGGTGGCCCACTTCAAGCTCGGCTGCGACCGGGAGGGCCGCCTGCTGGCCATGGAGAACACGTACTACTGGGACGCCGGCGCCTACACCGAGTACGGCGTGAACATGACGCGCGCCGGCGGGTACAGCGGCACCGGGCCGTACGACGTGCCCAACGTCAAAGTGGACAGCCTGTGCGTCTACACCAACCATCCGGTCGGCGGCCCGATGCGCGGCTTCGGCATGCCCGAAATGCACTCCGGGCTGGAGCAGGCCATCGACGACCTGGCGCACGCCGTCGGCCTGGACCCGGTGCAGTTCCGGCGCCTGAACTGCATCCGCGGCGGCGACACCGTGGCGACCGGCATGACCATGCACCCCACCGGCCTGCCGGAATGCATCGACCGGGCGGCGGAGGCCATCAACTGGGGCGTCAAGGCGCCGCCCAGCGCGCCGAACAAGCGGCGCGGCAAGGGCCTGGCCATCATGTGGAAGGCGCCGGCCATGCCCCCGAACGCCGGCTCGAGCGCGCGCGTCGCCTTCAACGAGGATGGCACGGTCACCGTCGCGCTCGGCGGCCAGGAGATCGGCCAGGGCGCCTTCACAGTCAGGGCCCAGATGGCGGCGGCAGCCCTGGGGGTCCCATACGACTGGGTCCGCGTGGCGGGCCCGATCGACACCAATTACAGCCCCTATGAGTGGCAGACCGTCGCCAGCCGCCTGACCTGGAGCATGGGCAACGCCGTGAAGGCCGCGGCCCTGGACGCCCGCCGCCAGGTGCTGGAGATGGTGGCCCGGGCGTGGAAGGAAAGCCCGGACGACCTTGACATCGTGGACGGTCAGGTAGTTTCATATAAGACAGAGGAGTCGCGCTCGCTCAAGGACATCGTGATCTACGGGCTGCCCAACCCGGACGGGGACGGCTGGATCGGCGGGCCGGTGCTGGGGCGGGGCAACTTCATGCCCACGTATGTCACCGGGCTGGACCCGGAGACCGGGCAGGGGCCGCGGGCGGTCGTCCACTACACCACCGGCGCGCAGGCCGTGGAAATCGAGGTAGACCTGGAGACGGGCAAGGTGGAGGTCCTGCGCGGCGTCTCGGCCTTCGACGTCGGCCGGGCCATCAACCCGGACATGGTGAAGGCGCAGATGGAGGGCGGCCTGGTGCAGGGCATCAGCACGGCCCTGTTCGAGGGCCTGAAGCTCAAGGACGGCCGGGTCCAGAACCCGAGTTTCGTGGACTACCGGATCGCCACCGCCGCCGACGCGCCGGCGCACATCGAGTCCATCATCGTCGAGGTGCCGCAGGACGACGGGCCGTGGGGCGCGCGCGGCATCGGCGAGCACTCCATGGTGCCGACCATCCCGGCCATCGCCAACGCCCTGTACGATGCCGTCGGCATCCGCCTGGATGCGCCGCCCTTCACAGCCGAGAAGGTCTACCTGGCCATGCAGGCGGCGGGGATCGCGCAGTAACGTCTCTCACAAGGAGGCGCCTATGCTCCAACTCGAGCTGACCGACGAGGACCAGCAGATCCTGGCTGAGCTACTGGAGGAACGCATCGGCGAGTTGCGCCTGGAAGTGGCCGACACCGACCGGGCCGAGTACCGGGAAATGCTGAAGAAACGCGAGCGGGCGCTGAAGAAATTGCTCGCGCTGGTGCGGCCGGCGGCGCCCTAAGGCCAGCGGCGGGCAGCCGCCAGCCACAGGAGGTTCCAATGAAGCGTCAGGCCAGTAAGCCGCGCGGCCTGATCAGGCGGCTCGTCAGGCCGCTGTTGATCGAGGCCGCCCTCGCCGCCGTGCTCGTGCTGTGGCTGCGGCGGCGGCAGACGAAGCCGGCTTAGATCCGGCCCGGGCAGCGGCGCCACCTGACGGACGCCGCTGCTCCGCTGGCCTGCGGGCCTCCGGCCGGGCGCCCCCGCCGGCGGAAAATGGCGCCAAACCCGAAAACGACTTCACGTTGCCCTATGGACAAACGCCCCCTGTACGAGCTGCTTCAGGCCCTGCACACCCAGTTGCAACAGACCCCGCCGCCGACTGAGGCCGCGGACCGGGAATTGCTGGAAGCCGTGTCGCAGGACATCCAGGCGCTGCTGGCCGGCTCCAGCGCCGGCGAGCGGCCGGCCCGCGACGAGAGCCTGCGCGCGCGCCTGGACGAGGCCGTGCGGCGCTTCGAGCAAACCCATCCCACCCTCACCCTGGCGCTGGGCCAGCTCATCGACACCCTCAGCCGCGCCGGGGTCTGACCCGCGCTCGCCCCGCGACCGGCCCGCGACGAACGGCCTCACCGGCGCAAACCCGGCCGGCCTGGGCGGCGCCAGACAGGCCGAAGGCCGAAGCCTTTCCACTCCCGCTCGTCCCGCGACCGGCTCGGGACGAACGGCCCCACGCAGGCGGGTCGGCCCCTCCCGGGGACTCGTTATAATTGCCCTCGATGATCGCCATCGCGCCTTCGATTCTGTCCGCCGATTTCGCCCGCCTCGAGGCCCATTGCCGCGCGGCCCTGGCCGGCGGCGCGGACTGGCTGCACGTGGACGTGATGGACGGCCATTTCGTTCCCAACCTCACCGTCGGCCCGCTGGTCGTGGAGGCCCTGCGCCCCCTCAGCCGGGAGGCCGGCGCCCCGCTCGACGTCCATCTGATGATCGAGACGCCCGACCGCTACCTGGCCGACTTCGCCCGCGCCGGCGCCGACCGGCTCACCGTGCACGTGGAGACCTGCCCGCACCTGCACCGCACGGTCCAGGCGATCAAAGAGCTCGGCGTCAAGGCCGGCGTCACCCTCAACCCGGCCACACCGCTCGGCGCCCTGGACGACATCCTGCCCGAGGTCGACCTGGTGCTGATCATGTCGGTCAACCCCGGCTTCGGCGGACAGAGCTACATCCCGGCCAGCACCGGCAGGATCAGGCGCCTGCGCCAGAGGCTCGACGCGATCGGTTCCCCCGCCTGGCTGGAAGTGGACGGCGGCCTCAAGCCTGAGAACGCCGCCGAGGTCGTGCAGGCCGGCGCGACCGCGCTCGTCGCCGGCAGCGCCATCTTCAACGGCGACCCGGCCGCCAATGTGCGGGCGCTGCGCGCGGCGGCCTCCCGCTCGGCGTCTTGAAGCATGGCCGCCTGCCCGGCGCCCTGGCGTTGATGATCATCGTCCCCATCCAGGGTGACGTTCATTACTTTATAAGCGGCCGAGGAGTCGCGCATCATCTCAATTGCCACTGCCCGGACCCGAATTATCTTCATCGCTGATGGTCAGTTGGCCACCGAGCAGAATCAAAGGGGCGTGACCCGAGTTAGCTGGACCGATGTTCACCGCAGACCTGACGCGCTTACGCCAGCGCCTCCACATCACCGGCGTGGTTCAGGGGGTGGGTTTCCGGCCCTTCGTCTACGGATTGGCGCAGGCGCACGGCCTGGCCGGCTTTGTGGGCAATGACAGCGCCGGCGTCTTCATCGAGGTCGAAGGCCCCGCCCCCGCCCTCCAGGCCTTCCAGGCCGACCTGATCGCGCGCCGGCCCCCGCTCGCTTACATCGAGACCATGGCCGTCCAGGACCTCGCGCCGCTCGGCGAAGACGCCTTCCGCATCGTGGAGAGCGAGGCCCGGCCGGCGGCCAACACGCTGGTCTCACCCGACATCGCCCTGTGCGCCGACTGCCGCCGCGAGCTGTTCGACCCCGCCGACCGCCGCTTCCGCTACCCGTTCATCAACTGCACCAACTGCGGCCCGCGCTTCACCATCATCCGCGATATCCCCTACGACCGGCCGCTGACGACGATGGCGTCGTTCACGATGTGCCCGGAGTGCGCGGCGGAATATCACGACCCGCTGAACCGCCGCTTCCATGCCCAGCCGAACGCGTGCCCGGTCTGCGGCCCCCGGGTGTGGCTGGAGATCGCCGAACAGAGCGCCGAGCTTGCGTCGCTGGTCGCTGACC
>DAOUAB010000080.1:0-14584 GCA_034434015.1 Anaerolineales bacterium | reverse complement strand
TCTCGGCCTGGCCGCAGGCGGCGGCCAGCAGGGCGGCGATGACCAGGCCGGTGAGGGCGGTGCGGGCAGTGTTCATGAGGCACCTCGCGGATGGGCGGCTGGCCGCGCCTCAGCGCAGCTCGATGGGGGCGGCGACGACCTCGGCCTCCGGGGCGTGGTGTTCGATCCAGCGCACCATCGCCTCGAGGGAGGCGTGGGCCAGCCCGGCCTCGCCGTTGACGACCGTGACCAGCGCGATCTCGGCCGATTGCCAGACATCATGCAGGCCGACCTCGGCGACGGAGACATTGAACTCTCTGGGTAGTCGGGCCAACAGCGGTTTGAGCCGGCTGCGCTTCTCTTTGAGCGATGAGCAACCGGGCAGGTATAGGCGCACGCGGCAGGCCCCGATAATCACGAGCGCATACTAGCCCCGGCGTCGGCCCGGCGCAAGTTGACGTTTCCGCAGAGCGGTTATAATCGTTCTATGTCCAAGATGCTGGCCAACGTGCTCGCCCTCCTGCTGTTGGTGATCGCGCTGATCACAGGCTGGCTGATTCTGGACAGCCTCCAGAAGGCGTTCAGCCCGGTGCAGTCGCCGGTCTCCGGCCTGGCCACGCAGGCGCAGGTGATCTTCAACCCCACCCCCACCATCTATCCCGACTCGATCACGGTGGTGCGCCAGATCCAGTCGCTGGCGCGGCTGGAGACGGCGCAGTACACGCTGGAGAAGGTGATCCGGGCCGAGACCGGCCAGGGCCCGCTGGGCGGGCTGTTCGGCGACCGGCTGCTGTTCGTGGCGCACGGGAACGTGATCGCGGGCGTGGACCTGGCCCGGCTTCAGCCCGGCGACGTGGTGGCGCAGCCGGACGGCCAGGTGACCATCATCCTGCCGGCGGCCGAAGTCTTCGTGGTGACGCTGGATAATCAGAAGTCGTATGTGTACGACCGGGAGACCGGCCTGCTGACGCAGGGGGACGCGAATCTGGAAACGCTGGCGCGCCGCACCGCCGAGGACGAATTGCGCAAAGGCGCACTGGAGGACGGCATCCTCAACCTGGCGCAGAACAATGCCGGCGCGTTTGTGGAGCGATTGTTGTATTCATTGCGGTTCACCCGGGTGACGATCATCACGGCGACGCCGCGGCCATAACCCGCGCATTCCAGGCGTCCGTCCCGTATTTTTCCGCGCGCAGGCGCCGGGCGTGGTCGTTCTCCAGACCTGAGAGGTCTCCCGGTAACAATTCCAGGTTGAGGGCCTCTTCAAATCCCCGGCCCAGCGCCGCCGCCGCCTGATCCCAGGTCACTGCCACCCCGAGCGCCTCGGCCACCGTCGCCGCCCGGCTCCGCACCCGCGCCCGGACGCGCTCGCGCTCGGCCTCGCTCTCGAAGCGCAGCGCCTCGCAGATGCGGGCGAGGTCGCCGGTGAGCGGCAGAGTCCCGTGCTGCAAGACGACGCCCTTTTTACGCACCTGAGCGCTGCCGAGCAACTTCCGGCCGCCAGCGGTGATCTCGTAATCGGAGGGGACTTCGAAGCAGACCGGCAGAGGCTGGGGGCCAGGGATGGGGGTTTGGGGGTTGGGGCCACGTTTTTTTTCTGCCTGGGCGGCCAGGCCCAGCAGTTCGAGGCCGCGCAGCAGGCCGGCGCTCAGTTGGCGGTAGCTCTCGACCACGCCGCCGACCACGCGCGGCTCGTCCATGGGCGCGATGACGGAATAGGTCAGCTCGTCGGTATGCAGGATGGCGCGCCCCCCGGTCGGCCGCCGGACGAGATCCCAGCCGCGCGCCCGCAGCCGGCCCAGGTCCACCTCCTCCAGCGGCTGGGCGTAGCCGAGCGACAGGCACGGCGGCGACCAGGCGAAGAAGCGCAGCGTCGGCGGGGCCTGCCCTTCGGCCACGGCCAGCAGGATGGCCTCGTCCACGGCCATGTTGAGCGGTCCGTCGGCGGGCGGGGAGAGCAGTCGACGCCAGGTCGCGCGGGGATACATGCTCAGCTTTTCTGCAGGGCGGCGACGACCATGCGCTGGACGATGACCAGCCGCGCCGGGCCGGGCGCGCGGTCCAGGGCCAGGGCGGCGGCCTCCAGCAGGGCGTCGTCGGCGCGCGCGAATTCCGCGTTGTCGTCCAGGTAATCGGTCAAATCATCCAGCGAGTCGAAGAAATCGAAATAGTCGAAGGCGCGCACGGCGGCCGGGTCAAACGGCGCGTCCGCCTCGGCGTCATCTACAGCCGCCGCCAGGGCCTCGGTCGCGGCCATGAAGTCGCGCCGGGCCTCCGGGTCCGGGTTCAGCGGCCCGAGCGGCGCGCGCCGGGCGGTCTCCGCGTCCGCCTCGTCCACCGCGCCCGACCCGTCGCGGGCGTGCCAGACCTCCAGCGTCGGCCGGTCGTCGGTGGGATGGAGCGCCAGCAGCACGCCGCCGCCCGTCAGCACCCGGTGCGCCTCGGCGACCGCCGCGGCCATGTCCGCCCGGGGGACTCAACACAGCGAGTACGTGAAGAAGGCCAGGTCGAAGGCGCCGTCCGGGAACGGCAGGCGGCGGGCGTCGCCGAGCGTCAACTGCACGCGCTCGCGGACCCTGGGCCGGGCGTCGCGCCGGTCGCGCACGGCCTGGCGCAGCTCGTCGGCGTCCGGGTCCAGGGCCACCCAGCGCCGGGCCTTGCCGGCGAAGGGCCAGGTGAGGCGGCCGTCGCCAGCGCCGATCTCCAGCACGCGCAGCCGGGCGAAATCAATCAGGCCGCGCAGCGTCTGAAGCTCGGACCGGGCGGCGCTGGTCATCGCAGCCCCGCAAACACGTCGGTCTCGACGGCGCGGCCGCCATTCACCAGGCTGTAGACGCGGTACAGGGTGGGGTAGCCCCATAGGTCGCGGTTGGTCTCGTCGGGCAGTTGCGTCAGGTCCGGGAATCCGCTCAGCTGCGACCGGTGGCAGAGGATCGCCCGGACGACGGTGCGCCACTGGGCGGAGGCGTCCAGGCGGGTGGTGATGGACCACTCCGGCCAGCCGACGTGCCGGCGGGTCACGCCGTCCACATCCATGCTGATCGGGCCGCCGGCCACGGACTGAAAGAAAGCGACGAGGCGGGCGTCATCCACGGCGAAATACAGTTTGGCGACACGGTGCGGGGCCTGGCCGTCCGCGTCGGCGAAAGCGGCGTCGGCGGCGCTGACCACGGCCGCGCACGTGAACTGGCTGATGGCGATGTGGTCCGGGTGGCCGTAGTAGCCGTCCGGCGGGATGGTGACGACGACCTGTGGGCGGACGCGGCGCAGGTGGGCCGCGATGCGGCGGACGGCCTCCTGCGGGTCGGCCCGGTCGAGCTCGCCGTCCACGTAGTCCAGGAAGCGCACTTCGCGCAGCCCCAGCGTCTGGGCGGCGGCCAGCAGTTCCTGCTCGCGGAGCCGGCCGAGCGCGTCCAGGCCCGGGTTCTGTTCGGGCGGGCCGCCCCAGCCGCGCTCGCCGCGTGTGGCTGTGAGCAGGTAGGTCTCCACGCCCTCGGCCGCGTAATGGGCCAGCAGTCCGCCGGCGCCCATGGATTCGTCGTCCGGATGGGCCAGGACACACATCAGTTTCAAGGGCGGGGTGGTCATCGGCGGCTCTCTTCGGTTCCGGACAGGGCGCGCGAGCAAGCCGATTATAGGCGAAAGCGGGGCCGGCGGCGGTGACCACCTGCCCGATCAGACAGGGCCGGACGCTTACCTGCCGCCAACGATTCGGGCGTACACTTCCCCTATGCTCAGAGCCCTGATCGTGTCCCCTTATCCCGCCATGCGCGCCGGGCTGCGCGTCCTCCTCCAGGAAGCGGCGCGCGGCAGTGTGACGGTGGCGGGCGAGGCCGAGTCGGTGGAGGCGTGTCTGGACTGGGCCCGGGCCGCGCAGCCGAACGTCATCATCTACGACCTGGCGCTGGAGCGGGACGAGGACATGGCCGGGCTGTGGCGTCTGCGCCGGGAGGCGCCGGCCGCCGCCGTATTGGCCCTGGCCGACGGCGAGACGCCCAGCCGCATGGTCGCCGCCCTGCAGGCCGGGGCGCGCGGCTGCCTGCCCAAGACCACCGGCGGCCCGGAGTTGGTGGAGGCCCTGCACGATGTGGCCGTCGGTGAGGTGATCGTGCCGGCCGGGGCCACGGTGGCTCTGCTGGGTCAGTTGCGCGGCGACGCGCCGGCGGTGGCGCTCTCGCCGCGCGAGGCGGACGTGCTGCGCGGCGTCGCCAGCGGCCTGACCAACAAGGCCATCGCCCTGAAACTCGGCATCAGCGAGCACACGGTCAAATTCCACCTGGGCGGGGCGATGACCAAGCTGGGCGCGGCCTCACGGGCCGAAGCCGTGGCGAGCGCGCTCAGGCTGGGGCTGATTTCGGTGTAGCCGAGGACAGGCAGCCGACGGCGGACAGCAGATTGCAGCTTTGGCACTGGCTTGCGGGCATCTGCCACCTGCCGCCTGCCATCTGAGCTAGCCAATTGTCTAGCTTGGCCAGACCCGGATGGGGGAGGCGCGCGCGGGTCCGGGCGTGTTACGCTCGCGGCATCAGACTGATAGCCACCGGTAAGGAGCAATTCTCATGGACCTGCAACAGTTCTCCGACGCCCTGGCCGCCGCGGTCGAAAAGGCCGGCCGGTCCACCGTCACCGTTGACGCCCGCGGACGCCTGCCGGCCACGGGCGTGGTGTGGAGCGCCGACGGCGAGATCCTGACCGCCGACCACGTCGTGCGGCGCGACGAGAACATCAACGTCACACTGCCGGACGGCAGCCGGTTTTCGGCCCGGCTGGTGGGCCGCGACCCGTCCAGCGACCTGGCTCTGCTCAAGATCGAGGCGGCGGGGCTGGACGTGCCGGAGTGGGCCGAGGTCCGGGTCGGCCACCTGGTGCTGGCGTTGGGCCGGCCGGACGACCTCCAGGCGGCGGTCAGCAACGTGGTCTCCCTCGGCGGTCCGGTGCGCGGCGCGTTCCGGCATCTGGAGGCCTATATTCAGACGGATGTGACCATGTTTCCGGGCTTTTCGGGCGGGCCGCTGGTGGATGTGAGTGGGCGCGTGGCGGGCGTGAACAGCAGCGCCCTGGCGCGCGGCGCGAGCATCGCGGTGCCGGTGGCGGCCGCCCGGCGGGTGGCCGACGCCCTGCGCCAGCACGGCCGCATCCAGCGCGGCTTCCTGGGGATCAGCACCCAGCCGGTGCCGCTTCCGGAGGCCATCGCGGCCCAGGCCGGGCAACCCTCGGGCCTGATGATTATCGGCGTGGAGAAGGACAGCCCGGCGGAGAAGGGCGGGCTCTTGCAGGGCGACGTCCTGATCGGGCTGGGCGGTCAGCGCATCACCGAGGTGGAGGCGCTGCAGGCCGCGCTCGGGCCGGGCACGGTCGGGCAGGCCGTGGCGGTGCGGGTGGTGCGCGGCGGGCAGATTGCGGAGTTGAGCGTGGTGGTGGGCGAACGCGTGTAGGGCGCGACGCGCCCGCTTTAGACCAAAACAAACGGCCTCCGGGCGTGCTGCCGGAGGCCGTTTGCGTTGCCGGGGGGCCTGGCGGCTCAGCCGGTGGTGCTGGCCGCCGCCTGCTTGGCGGACAGGAACTTCATCATCGTGGTGCCGCAGACCGGGCACTTGCCCTTCAGGGCCGATTTGCCGTTCTTGACGGTCACAATCTGCCCTTCGTTCACGGGGCGGGTCGCCTTGCACTTCACGCAATACGCCTCGGCATTGGCGGGCGCCGGAGGGGCCGGGGTTTCAGGTAGAGCCATGCTGTCATCTCCTCATGATAGGGCGGGTGTGGTCTCCGCACCTGCAAAGATGCTACCATACCCAGAGTCCCGAAACAAGTAGACCATAAAATAAGACCGTGCGTTCTAATTTTCTGGTTTGCTTGACTTGCTTACGTAGATTGTGCTATATGGGGCGAGCAGCCGGGCGCACGGCGTGACTGGGGAGCGCTCTGGCCCTCCACCGATAGGACGGCAAGCTGAATGCTGCGAGAGCGCGTTTCTGACGACATCCACATCTTTTACAGTGACTTATATGCTCAGGTGACGGCCGGGGCCGTCATCTACCCGGAGGGCGCGGTCCTGATCGACACGCTGGCCTTCCCGTCCGAGACCCGGCAGATCAAGGACTTTCTGGAGCGCCGCCTGGGCGTCGAAGTCCGTTACATTATCAACACCCACTACCACGCCGACCACACCAACGGCAACTGCCTGTTCCCGCGCGCGCACATCATCGGCCACCGCCTGTGCCGCGAGCGCCTGGACACCGTCGGCCGAAAGGGCCTGGCCCAGGCCAAACAGCACTCAGCCGATCTGGCGAGCGTCGAGGTGGCCCTGCCCGACCTGCTCGTTTCGGAGGCGGGCGCCTACCTGCATCTGGGGAAGAAGACGCTCCAGCTCATCTTTACCCCCGGCCATTCCCCGGACTCGGTCTCGGTCTTGTTGAAGGAGGACCGTATCCTGTTCGCGGGCGACATGATGATGCCCCTGCCGCACATCGCCGACGGCGACCTGGACGATATGCAGCGGTCGTTGCAGCTCATCCCGCCGCTCGGGCTGGAGAACGTCGTCCAGGGCCACGGCGAGGTGGTATTGCGCGGCGAGATCGACGACGCCGTCCGCTCCAACCTGCGTTACCTGGAAAACCTGCGCAAGAAAGTGGAGCAGGCCGTGCAACGCGGCAAGCCGCGCGAAGCCATGCGTGAGATCGACATCGAGTCGTGCGGCAAGAGCCGCATCCCGCTCAACGGCCTGGTGACCCAGCTGCACACCGCCAATTGCCTGGCCCTCTACGATAAACTGACCCAGCGGGCCCCATGACGCCCCAAGCGATCCTGGAAGCCATCGCCGCGCTCCCCAGCGAGGGGCGCGCCCACCTGCTGGCCCGTCTGCGGCAGCTATACGGCGTGGACCTGGATGCGCCGCCCCGGCGCCTGCTGGACAGCGTGCCGGGCCTGGAGACCGGCGCGCCCGAGGCCCGCGATTTTACCGAGACTGTCTGGAACGGCCCGGTGGGCTACCTGGTCGTGTTCGACGGCGGCAGCCACGGCGATCCGGGCGTCGGCTACGGCGCCTACATCATCTTCGACGCCGACGGCTCCGGCCAGCTCGTGCGCCGGGACTTCCGGCGCCCGATGACCGGCCCCGAGGCCGAGTACTACACCCTGCTGGCAGCCCTGGGCGACCTGCTCAACCGTCTGGGGGCGGCCGCCGCCCGCACCTCGATCAAGGTCCTGAGCGACAGCACGCCGCTCGTCTCCCAGGTCTCAGGCCAGGCGGAGACGCCCGAGCCTGGCCTGCGCGAACTGCGCGACCAGGCCAGGTCTGAGCTCCGCCGCTTCAAGCATTACCGCCTGGTCCACCAGCCGCGCGAAGATATCCTCCAGATCCTGGGGCGCTAACCCTGGTCCACCCCCGCCCTCCATGTCGCCCAGCTCAGCAAGACCTGCCAGGTCCCCGAACGCGAGGCCGGGCGGGGGGCCGCCGTGCGCAGCCTGGTCCGGCGGCGGTACCGCCAGGTCCGGGCCGTGGACGCCATCTCGTTCGACATCCGCCAGATCACGCTCGTCCTGGGCAACCGCAACCCGCTCCAGTGGGACATCCCGGCGCTGGACTCGTTCGACCTGAACCGCGCGGTCTACGGCCTGGCGGAGGCCGGGTACCGGCGCACGCGGGACGAATTCATCGAGCTCCTGGAGGTCGGCGACCTGGTGAAGAAGCCGGTGCGCAACCTCTCGCTGGGCGAGCGCATGCAGATGGCGATCATCGGCGCGCTGCTGCACCGTCCGCGGGTGCTCTTCCTGGACGAGCCGACCATCGGCCTGGACGTGACCATGCAGCGCCGCCTGCGCGGCTTCGTGGCCGAGTACAACCGGCGGCCGGGCGCCACCATCCTGCTCACCAGCCACTACATGGCCGACGTGGAGGCGCTGTGCAAGCGCGTCATCGTCATCCACACGGCCGCTTGCTGTACGACGGCGGCCTGGCGGGCCTGGCCGAGCGCTTCGCGGCCTACAAGACCATCGGCGTGACGCTCGACCGCGCCGACGTGGACTGGGCCGCCTACGGCAAGGTAGTGGAGCGCGACGGCGCGCACGTCGAGCTGCGCGTGCCCAAGGCCGAGACGGCGCGCCTCACGGCCCAGTTGTTGGCGGGCCTGGAGGTGGCCGACCTGACCGTGGAGGACCCGCCGGTGGAAGACGTGATCAAGCGCGTGTTCGCGGCGGGGAGCGCTTCGGCTACGAGTTCGCACGAATGAACACGAAGCCCTCCCGATCCTTCGTGCCCCTTCGTGCCCCTTCGTGCCCCTTCGTGTCTCTTCGTGGACTCTTTCGTGGACGTGATCATGGGCCTGATCGTGTGGGGGTGGCGGTCTATCAGCTCCGGCAGCAGGTGGACCTCTTCCAGGCGCTGGCCTTCACGGCGGCGCTGGCCGGCGCGCGCCGGTTCTGGTTCTTCGGCCTGCGCCACTACTCCGGCGCGTCGGCGTGAGCGGCGAGACGGGCGGGCGCGCCTGGGCGGGCGCGATTTGTGTTAGACTCCCGGCGGACGCCATCACCAGACGCTTTTCGAGCCTTAAACCGGATACCATGCGCGCCGCCCATTCCGTCTTGCGAGTCGTCTGGCTCCCGGCCCTGTTCGTGGCCGCCGCCTGCCAGCGCACCATCCTGCCGCCCCCGGTCCAGACCCCCGGCGCCGGCCAGCCGCTGGCCAGCAGCACCCCCGAGCGCAGCGCCGTGCTCAAAGAACTATCGGGCAGCGCCGAGATGCGCGCGGACGCCAGCGGGGAGTGGGCCGCCACCTCAGCCGGCCTCATCCTGGGCGTCGGCAACCAGTTGCGCACCGGCGCCGACAGCCGGGCCTTCGTCCAATTGACCGAGGGCAGCAAGATCCGGCTCGACCCCGAGACCGCCATCACGTTCAATTTCCTCAACCCGTACCTGGACAGCCTGCTCACCGCCCTGGCCCTGGACGGCGGGCAGGTCTGGCTGCTGCTCACCAGCAACAGCGCGCTGGACGTCGAGACGCCGCTGGGCATCGCCTCGGCGCGCGGGGCGTACATGAACGTGGCGTACGACCCGGCCACGCAGACCCTGTCGCTCATGTGCCTGCAGGGGACGTGCAGCCTGAACCAGTCCTTCATCCCCCCGAACTTCAAGTACCGCCAGAGCGGGGCGGCGCCCACGCTGGCCGAGCCCATGCAGCTGGCCGACTACGGGCGCTGGGGGTTGAGCGTACCTGAGGCCACCCAGTTTGTGCCTTATGCCACCGAGGCCGCGGCGCAGGGCAACGCCACGCTGCCCGTGATCGCGGCCATTACCGAGGCGACGCCGACGCCGGAGCCGGCCACCGCGACGCCGAGCGAGACTGCGACGACCGAGGCGGGCGCCGCCACGCCCACGCTCGCCGAACCGCCCACGGCGGCCCCTCCAACGGCGCCGCCGGCCACCCCGCGTCCCGCCGCCACACCCCTCCCCGCCATCGGCCAGCACCGCGTCCTGCCGGGCGAGACGGTCTTCTGCCTGGCGCGCGTCTACGGCGTGCAGCCGGACGCCATCATCCAGGCCAATGACCTGCCGCGCCCCTATCTGGTGCAGGCCGGCCAGCTGCTGCGCATCCCGGCCGCGCCCTGGTCCCGTATTGATCCGGGGCCGGTCTGCGCGCCGCAGTTCCAGTCGCCGTACCCCGGCCTGCCCTACGAGCCGCCCACCAGCGAGCCGCCGACGCCGACCGACACGCCCGCCGCGCCGCCGACCGCCGCGCCGCCGCTGGAGATCCGCGAGGTGGCGGCGCTGTGCATCGGCAACTGCGATGACCCGGCCGCGCCCACCTATCGCCTGCTCATCATCGTCACCGTCGCTGGCGGCGCCGAGCCGCTGACGTTCGACCCCGGCCAGCAGTATCAACTGGATTTCGACCGCTGCGTCAAGTCCAGCGGCGTCGTGACCGTGACTTCGGCCGACGGACAGGTGGCCACCGGCAGCTGGGTGTACGACGACACGGCCTGCCCGACGCCGACCGCCGGCCCGTAGCGCCTCGACCGAACCCGCGACATGCGTCCTGTCAACCTCCGCCGCCAGAGCGCCGTGCTGATTGGGCTGGTGGTGTTCGTCATGCTCATCGCCGGCGTGCTCGGCCTGCTGGACGGCCTGGAGTTGAACGCCGTCAACTTCGCCTTCCAGCTGCGCGGGCCGCGCGCGCCGGCCAGCCCGGTGGTCATCGTCGCCATCGACGACGCGACGCTGGACAACACCGAGCTGCAGTACCCGTGGCCGCGCCTGTACTTCGCGCAGCTGGTGGACCGGCTGAAAGCCGGCGGCGCGCGCCTGATCGCCTTCGACGTCTTCTTCTTCGAGCCGGAGCCGTTCAAGCCCGCCACCTACACCGTGCAGGGCGAGGTCTTCGGCGACATCGCCCGGCGCTATGGCGTGACGCCCGCCGACCTGATCCAGGCCAACGGCCTGGACAACGCCGGCACGGTCTGCGGCGGCCAGAAACTCGTCATCCCCACCCGGCCGCCTCAGGAGCACATCGTTCTGAAGGACACCCTGGAAGGGCTGGCCGGGCGTTATCAGGTGGACCCCGCCGATCTGCTCAAGGGCAACGGCCTGGACGACCCGTGCGAGATCCGGCCCGCCCAGCTCCTGCAGATCCCGGTCCTGGGCTCGCTGGAGCATACGGTCGCGCCCGGCGAAGACGTCGCGCGGGTGGCCGGTCTGTTTCAGGTGAACCCGCTGGCCGTGCTGGACGAGGCCGGCCGGCCGGCGCAGGACCCGCTCACGCCCGGCCAGGTCCTGACCGTCGAGTTTGGCGACCCGGCGCTGGCCGCCTCCCTCCGCGCGGCCGGCAACGTGATCCTGAATGGCGAGATTCGCCGGACGGTGGCCGGCGGCGGCGAACTGGAAGTCCTCGGCCAGCCGATCAGCGCGCTGCGCGAGGCCGCCGCCGGTTTTGGCATCACCAACATCCAGCGCGACGCCGACGGCGCCGTGCACAGCATCCTGGCCTGGAGCACCGCCCAGGACCGGGTCTATTACTCGTGGCCGATCGTGGCCGCCGCGCTCTACACCGGCCAGCCGCTCTCGGCGGCGCCGGGCCGGAGCGAATTCCGCCTCGGCGACCGCGCCATCCCGCTCAACCAGGGCTTCCTGCGCGTCAATTTCCTCGGCCCGGAGCAGACCGTGCCGACCTACTCGACGCTCCAGGTGGTCAACGGCGACCTGCCGCTCGAGACCTTCCAGGACAAGATCGTGTTCATCGGCGCGACGTCGGTCTCGCTTCAGGACGTCTACCCCACGCCCTTCGGCTTCCGGCGCACGACGCCGGGCGTGGAGATCATGGCCAGCGCTTTGGACACCGTGCTGCGCGGCGAGCATATCCGGCTCTGGTCCGGCGTCTGCGCCAGCGCCCAGCTCTGCTCGATCTTCGAGCGCGGCCCGATGCTGCTGAGCGTCCTGGTCTCCGGCGCGCTGGGGATGGCGCTGCTGCTCATCCGTCAGCCCTCGCGCGCCATCCTGGCGCTGCTGCTCCTGCTGGCGGCCGGCGTCGGCCTGTGGCTGGCCGCGTTCCTGCTCTTCCAGACCGAGATCCCGCTGGTGGCGCCGCTGGCGACGCTCTTCATCGCCTTCGCCGTGCCGGCCGTGGAGCGGGCCGTGGCCGAAGAGCAGGAGAAGCGGCGCGTGCGCGGCATCTTCGAGCTGTTCATCTCGCCCGAGATGGTCGGCCAGCTGATCGACAAGGGCATCGACGCCATGCGCGGCCGGCGCGCCGAGCTGACCATCCTCTTCTCCGACATCCGCGGCTTCACGACCATGTCCGAGAAGATGACGCCGGAAGAGCTGGTGGCGACGCTCAACGAGTACCTGGGCGCGATGACCGACGTCATCCACCGGCACGGCGGCACGGTGGACAAGTATGAGGGCGACCTGGTGATGGCGTTCTTCGGCGCGCCGCTCTGGTACGCCGACCATGCCGAGCGGGCGGTGCGCTGTTCCATCGACATGCGCCTGGAGCTGGACCGCCTGCGCGCCCGGTGGGCGGCGGCGGGCAAGCCCTCCCAACTGGAGATGGGCATCGGCCTGAACACGGCCGAGGTCTTTGTCGGCCTGGTGGGCTCCGGGCGGCGCGTGAACTACACCGTCATGGGCGACGGCGTCAACCTGGCCTCGCGCGTGCAGGACCTGACCAAGGACCTGCAATGGCCGCTGCTGATCACGGAGTTTACGTACGCCCGCGTGCAGGATAAGTTCGACGCCGAGTTCGCCGAGGCGCGCCTGGTGAAGGGCAAGACCGTGCCGGTCGGGATGTACAAGGTCCTCGGCGCGAAGGGCGCGCCGGAGAGCCAGCGCGTCCGCCCCTTGTTCACGTAGGGGCGACCCGGCGGGTCGCGACCTGGCGGAATGGGGCCGCGTCCCGTTCGCCGGGCGGCCTCGTCGAAGGCGCCGGCGGCGTCATCCCGCCGCGCGGATCGTTGAGGTGGAACTGCTCGCCATCCGATGAAGACTGACCGGCTGGCCGCCTCCCGGCCGATGACCCCGCGCAGTTGCGCCCTGGGCTGCGGCCTGTGGCTGGCGGTGATGGCCGTCCCGTTCCTGGCCTTCGTCCTGGCCGCCCGGAACGAGTTCGCCTGGTCGCGCGGCCCCGGGGACCTGGTGCAGGACCGGCTCTTCGTGATCAACGAGCCGGGCGCCGCCGGGCTGGGTTACCTGGCGGCGCGCCCCGTGAACGATGCGACGGCGGAGGGCGGCCCGCTGTGTCTTCGGACGACCGTCGTCTACTTCCTCTGGCGGAACGCCGAGGGCGGCGACCCGAACGTCGTCTACTGTCAGTGTTATACTCGCGCCGTTGACGGCGCGTTTGAGCTGGCCGCCAACTCTTGCCCGGGAGACTGAACGGTGTCGGAGATCCATTCATTGCTCGCCTCTCTTTCAGATCCTTCTTCAGGAGATAGTATGTCCACTACATCTGCTTCTGCGCCGCTGGAAGGGGAAGTCTATTATCCGGAGGCCAGCCTCGTCGCCCAGGCCAACGTGCCGGATTGGGAGGCGCTGGCCCGCTTCGCGCACGACGACCTGGAAGGGTTCTGGGGACAGAGGGCCGAAGAGCTGGAATGGTTCCGGAAATGGGATAAGGTGCTGGACGACTCCAACAAGCCGTTTTTCAAGTGGTTTGTGGGCGGCCAGACCAACATCGTCCACAACGCCATCGACCGGCATCTCAAGACCTGGCGCAAGAACAAGCTGGCCCTGATCTGGGAGAGCGAGGACGGGCGCGACCATCGCACCTACTCGTACTTCGCCATGAACCGCGAGGTCAACCGCTGGGCCAACATCATTAAGGCTATGGGGGTGCAGAAAGGCGACCGGGTGACGATCTACCTGCCGCGCATCCCGGAGATCGTCTTCGCCATGCTGGCCTGCGCCAAGATCGGGGCCGTGCACTCGGTGGTCTTTGCCGGCTTCAGCGTGGACGCGCTGCAGGGCCGGATCGAGGACAGCCAGAGCAAGCTGTTGATCTGCGCCGACGGCTCATGGGTCAACGGCAAGATTTTCGAGCTGAAGAAGATCGTGGACGACGCCGTTAAACGCTGCCCGTCGGTCGAGAACGTGATCGTGGTCAAGCGCACCGGCCACGACGTGCCCATGGACCCGCTGCGCGACCACTGGTACCACGCGCTGGCGGCGCTGCCGGTGGCCAACGGCAAGTGCCCGACCGAGGTCCTGGACGCCGAGGACCCGCTCTACATCCTGTACACCTCCGGCTCCACCGGCAAGCCCAAGGCCATCCTGCACACGCACGGCGGCTACATGGTGGGGACATACGCCACCCTGAAATACGTCTTCGACCTGAAGGACGACGACCGCTGGTGGTGCACGGCCGACCCCGGCTGGGTGACCGGCCACTCCTACCTGGTCTACGGTCCGATGCTGAACGGGGCCACGTCTTTCATGTTCGAGGGCGGGCCGGCCTACCCGTATCCCAACCGCTGGTGGCAATGCGTCGAGCGCTACGGCATCACCGTCCTCTACACCGCCCCCACCGCCATCCGCGGCCTGATGCGCTTCGGCGAGGCCTGGCCCAACCGGCACGACCTCTCGTCGCTGCGCCTGCTTGGCTCGGTGGGCGAGCCGATCAACCCGGAGGCCTGGAAGTGGTATCACCGCGTCATCGGCAAGGGGCGCTGCCCGATCATGGACACCTGGTGGCAGACCGAGACCGGCATGTTCATGATCACGCCCACCCCGGTCGTCCCGCTCAAACCCGGCTCGGGCACGCGGCCGTTCTTCGGCCAGGAGGCCGAGATCCTGGACGAGCAGGGGAACCCGGTGCCGGATGGCGAGGAAGGCTTCCTGGTGCTCAAGCGGCCGTGGCCGGCCATGCTGCGCACGATCTATGGCGACGATGAGCGCTACGTGCGCCAGTACTGGAGCAAGTATCCGGGCAAGTACATGGCCGGCGACTCCGCCCGGCGCGACCGGGATGGTTATTTCTGGATCATCGGCCGCACCGACGACGTGATCAAGGTCAGCGGCCATCGCCTGGGCACGGCCGAGATCGAGAGCGCCCTGGTCTCGCACCCGGCCGTGGCCGAGGCCGCCGCCATCGGCCTGCCGCACGAGGTGAAGGGCAACGCCA
>DAOUAB010000079.1:0-19642 GCA_034434015.1 Anaerolineales bacterium | reverse complement strand
TGAGCTGACGCCTTTCAACTGACGCCGACTATGAAGTTCTCCTGCCTGCAAGACAACCTCGCCAAGGGCCTGAGCCTCGTCTCACGCGCCGTGGCGGCGCGCAGCACGCTGCCGGTGCTGGGCAACATCCTGCTCACCGCCGAGGAGGGGCGCCTGCGCCTCTCGGCCACCAACCTCGAGCTGGCCATCACCTGCTGGATCGGGGCCAAAATCGAGGACGAAGGCTCGATCACGCTGCCGGCCAAGACGCTGGTGGACCTGGTGAACACGCTGCCGCAGGACACCGTGACCCTGAGCCTGACGGCGCGCACGCAGACCGTCAACCTGACGTGCGGGCGCATCAAGGCCAGCATCAAGGGCATCGACGCGCAGGAGTTCCCGGCCATCCGCCCGGCGGACATCGACAACGCCATCCAGTTGAACGTCGAAGACCTGCGCGACATGATCGCGGCCGTGATCTTCGCCGCCGCCACCGACCAGGCCCGCCCGATCCTCACCGGCGTGCTGGCGCGCCTGGAGGGCAACCGCGTCACGCTGGCCGCCTCCGACGGCTTCCGGGTGGCCGAGCGCGTCGCCCACCTCTCCACGCCCGTGGACGAGCCGGTGACGGCCGTCATCCCGGCCCGCGCCCTGGCCGAGCTGGGCCGCATCATCAACGCCGAGGACCCGGTCTATATGGACCTGCCGCCCGGCCGCGGCCAGGTGATCTTCCACCACGGCAACGTCGAGCTGACCTCCCAGCTGATCGAGGGCACCTTCCCGGCCTACCAGAACATCATCCCCAAGGGCTACAAGACGCGCACCGTCGTCTCGACCGAGGAGTTCCGCAAGGCCTGCAAATCGTCGGACATCATCGCGCGCGAAGCCGCCCACACCACCCGGCTCAAGGTCAAACCCGGCGACGACGACCTGGTCCCCGGCCACGTCACCATCTCCGCCACCGCCGCCGAGACCGGCGATAACATGGCCGAGCTGGACGCCACTATCGAGGGCGAGCCGGTGGAGATCGCGTTCAACGTCAAGTACCTGGTGGATGTGCTCAACGTGATCGACACGCCCAACGTCGCCCTGGAGACCTCGGCCTCCACCAGCCCGGGCGTCCTGCGGCCGGTGGGCCGCGACGACTACGTCTATGTCGTCATGCCCATGCACCTGGGACGCTGAACCCGCCCCGCTGCCCCCCAAAAACTCCCGCCGGCCTCGGCGGGAGTTTTTTGTCCGGGTCGCGGCGCCGGGCGCGCCTTAAGGTAGGGCGACGTAGACCAGATCGGTCTGCCCGGCGTCCGCGGCCCTGGGCTCCGGCCGGACGATGTGGCGCACGCCCTGGGCGTCGATGGCGAACGCCGTCTCGCCGGTGTAGCCGCTGGTGGCGATCACGCTCTCGGGCGTCGTCCACGTCCCGTCCGCCTGCCGGCGCGTCAGCCACAGCCCCTGGGTGTTGGCCCAGATCACCTGCGGCTGGCCGTCCGGCCCAAAGGCGATCTGCAGGCTGAAGCCGTTGAAGGATTGATCGGTGAGCGCCGCCGCCGGCCCCCAGCCGGCGCCCGGCGACCAGCGCCGGTAGACCAGGGCTGCGCCCCTCACCAGCGCATGGATGTCGCCGGCCGGGTCGGCGGCCAGCCTGAGGCTGAGCGAGTCCAGCCCGGCCTCCGGCTCGGTCAGCGGCGCGGCCTCGCTCCATGTCACGCCCTGGTCGGACGAGAACCGGTAGGAGGCCGCGGCCGGATCACTGCCGGCCGAGCCAAGGCGAACCCAGGCGACGTGGAAGCCGCCGCCGGCGTCGATCTCGAAAGCCGGCCGCAGGCTGAGGTTCTGGTCGGACAACTGGAGCGGCTCCTGCGGCGGGTCCGCCTGGTTCAGGTCGCGCGGGTCGAAGCTGATCGTGCCGGCCCCGGTCAGGAAAGCGGCGCGCAGCGCGCCCTCCGGCGCGAAGGCGAAGTCAAAGTCGCGGCTGGTGACGCCGCGCACCTCGACAAACGCGGCCTCCGACCAGACGCCGTCCACCCGGCAGCGCTGATACAGGCCGATATCGGCCGTGCCGGTGCGTGCGCCGTTCCACAGCGCGCAGGGCGCGCCATCCGGGCGGCGCAGGAGCGCCAGGCTGCCGTACAGGTACTGAAAGTCCTCGGTCAGGTTTTCGGGCTGGGACCACGTCCCGTCCGCATTCCGCAGGCGGTGAAAGTAGTCCCCGCCGGGACGCCGGCTGCGCGATTCCCAGACCAGGTGCAGCATGCCCCGGCCGTCGAAGACCAGGCGCGGGCTGGACTCGTTGCCGCCCGGGCCGGCGCCCAGGCTGTCGCCGGCCGGCGGCGCGGGCGTGATCTGGCTCAGCAAACTCTGCGCCGCGTTGAAGGCCTCGGGCACGTTTTGCAGCCAGTCCTGATATTGGTCGGCCGTCATCGGCGCGGGCGGCGCCGGGTCCTGGCCCGCCGCCGCCATGCCGCTCTGTTGGCCGGCCTGCAGGTCCACGGCCGCGCCGCTGTCCGGGTTGGCCAGGCGGCACGCGCCCTCCAGGCAGGTGACGACGAGCGCGCCCCCGCCGGACTGCTCCAGGCTCATCATCGAGCCGCGCACAGTGGCGACGCCCGTCGGCGTCTCGACCTCGAAGGAGCCGGCGCCCAACTGTTGGGTCACCACGATCCACAGCTTGCCGGCCTCCAGCCGGAGCCTGGTCACCGGGTCTTCGGAGCCGGGCGGGAACTCCAACAGCTCGAACTGGGTGTTGGCGGCCAGGCGCAGGATGGAGCCCTCCGAGGTGTCGACGCGCGCGCTGGCCTGGTCCCCGGTGCGCACGCCGCCGGTGACGCCGATCACCTGGCCCTCGCCGGCCGTCTCCCACTCCTTCGCGCGATTGTCGCGCGCGCGCACGTCGTTGCTGATCTCCGACAACTGCGCGACGCGCGGCGCCGGCGTGGGCGTGGGGGCCGCGCCGGACGGCAGCCCGCAGGCCAGGACCGCCAGGAGCAGCGTCAGGCCGGCCGAGATCAGGCGTCGTGGCATGGTTGAGTTTCCCTGCGAGAGGCAGGGGCGCGTTGTCACGGCCCGTAGCGCGACACGCCGCCGGCGGTGGCGAACCAGACCGCGCCGGACGGCTCCGCGTAAATATCGTAGACCAGGTTGTTGATCAGGCCATCCTCCGTGTCATAGACCGTCCAATCCGCGCCGTCGAAGCGCGCCGCGCCGCCGTCCCCGCCGAACCACAGGCCGCCATCCGGCGCGACGGCGGCGGCGTAGAGGTAGTCCGAGGGCAATTCCACGCCGCGCCGACCATCCGTGTATTGCGTCCACGCGCCGTCCTGATAGCGGTACACGCCGCCGCCATGCGTGGCGACCCAGAGCGCGCCGTCCGCCGCCTCGACAAACTCCCAGGCCCACTCGAAACTATCGTCGAAGGTCTCGCCGCGCCGGAAATGCTCCCAGTTCCCGTCGGCGTCGCGGCGGCTGACGTGCTCGCCGACAGCCGCCCACAGCGCGCCGTCCGAGGCCAGGAACAGGGACCAGACCCGCCCGGGCGGCGGGCCGCCCTCGGCCTCGCCCACGAACGTGACCGTCTGGCCGTCGTAGTAGGCCAGCCCGTTCTCGTCGGTGCCGAGCCAGGCGGCGCCATCGCCCAGCGGCGCGATGACGCTCGCGTTGATCTCGGTCGGCAGGCCCTGATCCACACCGACCTCGATCAGGGCGCCGTCTGGGGCCAGGATCACGAAGCCGGCCTGCCAGCGCCCGCCCCACAGGTTGCCGTCCGCGTCGAAGGTCAGAGGCACACAGCCGCACGGGTTCTCGGTGTAAGGCTCCCAGGCGAAGCTGGCGGCGTTGAAGCGGTCCGCGTACCAGCCGTAAGCTTCCACCGCCCAGAGCTCGCTCTCGTCCGGCGGCCGCAGGAAATGTCCGTGCCAGGCCGCCACCGTCGAGTCGTCCTGATACCAGGGGGTGAACTCGTCGCCGTCGTAGCGGATCGGGCCGACGCCGTCCGAGCCGAAGAACAGCACCCCGTCGGCGGCCACGGCGCCGGTGATCGAATAGAAGTCCAGCGTGCCCGCCTGGGGGCTGAACTCCTCCCACAGATTGGCGGCGAAGTCGTACTGCCAGATGCCGCCCTCGCCGGAAAAGTAATACCGTCCGTCGTCGTCCTGGACGATGCCGTACACGCCGTACGGCGGCGCCTGGTCCGTCGGCGTGAACGTCGTCCCGTCGAAGCTGGCCGCGCCCGCGCCCGTGCCCACGAACAGCACGCCGTCGTCGTCGCTGTAGAGTGACAGGATGCGGTTGTCCGGCAGGCCGTCGTCCGTGGTATAGCGCGTCCATTCGCCGGCGTCCCGATCATAGCGCCCCAGCCCGACCTCGGTCCCGACCCACAGTTCGCCGCCCTCGACGGGCAGGATGACGTTGACGGCGTTGGCCAGCTTGCCCTCGTCTAGGGCGCGGTCGGGGTGCGTGGACGGGAAGCCGGGCGCCGGCTCCCAGTTGCGGCCGTCGAAGATCAACAGGCCGCCGCCGTCCCGGTCGCTGTACTGCGTGCCGACCACCAGGCGGTCGTCCGCGATCGCCAGGGCCGACACGAGATCGCTGTCCAGCCCGCCGCTCGTGTTCTGGGTGGTGTAGACGCGCCACTCCGCGCTGTCGGCCTCCAGACGGGCCAGGCCGGCCTCGGTGCCGGCCCACAACCCGCCGTTGTCACCCGCCACCACCGCGAACACGTTGGCGTGCGGCAGGCCGTTGCCGGTGGTGTGGCGTTCCAGGACCGTCTCCGACTCGATGTCCCAGACCGTGATCCCGCCCGGGCCGGCCGCAATCAGCTCGCCATCGTCCACGCACAGGGCGCGGACACGATTGGCGGCCGTCCATGACCGCCAGGTGGGTTCAACAGCCGCGCCCGGCGCTTCGGTCGCCGGCACCGCTTCGGTGGCGGCGGCCGCCTCGGTCCGGTCCGGGGCGGTGGGTTCTGCGGCGGAGGTCGCGGCCAGGGTGGCGGTGGCGCGCGCCTCGCTGGACGGGCCGCCCGACAGGTTTGGCAAGACAAAGACGGCGAACACAATGCCGAGCACGGCCAGCAGCGCCACCGCGCCGACGACCGGGAGAACCGGGAACCGTTGGGGGGCCGCGGTCGGCGCGCCGGCGGGCGGCGGCGGCGGGCCGACTGCCGTGGCCGCCGCCGGGGAGATGAGGGTGGCGGGCACGGCGGCCTGGACCTCGGCCGGGGTGGGCGCGGCGGCGCGGACGGTGTCCACCTGGGCCAGCGCCGCCTTCCAGGCCGCCAGGAACTCGGCCACGCTCGCGAACCGGTCGGCCGGGCTCTTGGCCAGCGCCTTGAGCAGCACGCGCTCCAGGGCGGGCGGGAAATCGGGCTTGAGCGACGAGGGCGGCGGGAGCGGCGCGTTGATCTGCTTGAGCACCACGGCCAGCGGCGTCTCGGCCTCGAACGGCACGCGGCCCGTGGTCAGCTCGTACAGGATAATGCCGAGCGAGTAGATGTCCGAGCGCTGATCGACCTTCTCGCCCTGGGCCTGCTCGGGGCTCATGTAAGCCGGCGTGCCCATCATGGCGCCGGTGGACGTGAACTGCGCGCCGCCCTCCAGCAGCTTGGCGATGCCGAAGTCGGTCAGGAACAGGTCGCCCTGCGCGTCGATCAGCACGTTGGACGGCTTAAGGTCGCGGTGGACGACGCCCTGCCGGTGCGCGTAATCCAGCGCCTCGGCCAGCTGCGTGAAGAGCCGGTCCACCTCGCTCAGCGATTTGGGGCCGGTCCGCATCCGGTCCTTGAGGGTGCCGGCGTCCAGGAAGCGCATGACCAAGTAGGCCAGGCCGTTGCTCTCGCCGTAGTCGTAGACCGGCAGGATGCGGGCGTGCTCGAGGCGGGCGATGGTGCGCGCCTCCTGCTGGAAGCGGCCGCTGAACTCCGGGTTCTCGGCCAGCTGGTAAGGCAGCACCTTGACGGCCACGTAGCGGTCCATGGCGGCGTGGTAGGCCTTATAGACCGTGGCCATCCCCCCCTGGCCGATTTGGCTGATGATGCGGTAAGCGCCGAGCATCTGGCCGGGCTGGATATTGTCCATCGGGGGACCTCCTGAGGCGGCAGGGCGCTTCGATTCTAATGGCGAACGGTGGAAACAAACAGGGACGCGCCGGCGCGCGTCCCAACGCTTTGTCAAGGCCGAAGCCGGGGGTCAGGCGGCCTTGGGCTCGCCGGCCCGTTCGGCGCGATGCATGGCGTGGACGGCCAGCTGCGCCACCACCAGCATCAGGTCCAGGTCGTCCTGCGTGAACTCGCGGTCGGAGACCTTGTTGAGCACCTGGATGACGCCCAGGACGCGGCCGGTGTCCAGGCAGAGCGGCACGCACACCATCGAACGGGTCTTGAAGCCGGTGGTCTCGTCCACCAGGGCGTAGAAGCGCGGGTCGCGGCGCACGTCCAGGACGATCTCCGGCTTGCGGCTGGCGGCTACCGACCCGGCGATGCCCTGGCCGGGCGGGATGCGGTAGCCGCGCAGCGACTCGGAGGCCGTGCCGCGCACGACGGCGAAGACCAGCTCGCCGGTCGTCTCGTCGGTGAGCATCAGCGAGCCGTCGGAGGCTTTGAGGACCACCATCGCGGTGTCCAGGATGTCGCTCAGCAACTGGAAGACGTCGGTCTCGGCGGTGATATTCTGATAGAGGAGGTAGAGCGACGACAGGGCGTGGACGGATTCGCGCAGGGCGCGCAGTTCGTCGCGAAGTTCGCGGTTCTCGTCGGCGAGCCGCCTGGCCTCTTCCTGAAGGAAACGAGTCGCTTCATCCGGCATGGGGACCTCGCTGAGTGCGGCCATCATAGCACGGACGCAGGGACGAGGCAATTGAGGCCCGTTAACGACTTCGGCCTGGAGCGGTCTCCAGGCCGAAGGGCGATCTCACTCTTCGCCAGCGTCGCGGCGGCGGCGCTTGTTGATGCGGCGGATGGCCTTCTTCTTCTCGATCCGGCGCACTTCGCTCTTGGACACGAACCAGCGCTTGTTGCGCAACTGAGTCAACAGACCACTGCGCATGACCTTCTTCTTAAAGCGCTTGAGCAGTTGGTCCTGGCTCTCGTTGGGGCGCAAAACAACACGGGTCACAGACGTTCACCTCCCTTCGCGGGAGTTTGGTTCAGCTTCATAGCGGGCCAGAGTTTACCGCGAACCGGTCGCTATTGTCAACTATTCGGCCATGACTTCATGGCCCGTCGTCTTCCACACTTTGCTGGCGCGGTCGATGAACAGGACGCCGTCCAGGTGGTCGATCTCGTGCTGAAAGATGCGGGCCAGCCAGCCCTCGGCCCTGATCTTCATCGGCCGGCCCTTGCGGTTGAGGGCTTTCACGGTGACGGCCCGGTGGCGCAGGACGTTGCCGGCGTAGCCGGGGATGGACAGGCAGCCTTCGGCGCCGTCCACCATCTCGTCCGAGCGCGCCGTGATCTCGGGGTTGACGATGACGTACAGCTTGGGCGCCGGCGGCTCGGCGTCCTCCGGCAGAGCCTCCGAGCCCGGCGCGTACTCGATCACGGCCAGGCGCAGGCTGGCGGCCACCTGGGGCGCGGCCAGCCCGACGCCCGGGGCCTGGCGCATCGTCTCGATCATGTCATCGATCAGGCGTTGTACGGCCGGGTCCTGCAGGTCTTTGACGGCGTGGGCTTTCTTGCGCAGCAGCGGGTTTTCAGGGGTGATGATGGTTCGGATCGTCATGCACGGTCACAAAAGGATCAGGCGCCGCGCGGCGGCGCCGCGCCACGCTCCACTTCTTGGGTCGCCAGGTAGTAGGCGCTCAGGACCTCGGCCATCTCCTCGCGCCGCCGGGCGGCGTCGCGCTGCGCCTTGCGCGCGCGGACCGCCTCGATGCGGCGCTGGATGTCCTCCTGCACGCCCGGCGGGTCGTACACGTCGTCGAACGTGAATTCCTTGCCGGGGATGGTGGCGGTGACGTTGCCGAAGTTCAGCAGCCGGCCCCACAGCGTCGGGCGCTCCGAGCGCAGGCCCTGGATGTTCTCCAGCGCCGCCGAGTCGCGCGTCTCGCGGCCGAGCGGCTTGCGGTAGATGTCGACCAGCTGGTCGTTCGTCACCTGGTACAGGTCGTTGCGCCAGTCCTGGAACGCGTACAGCCACCACAGCGCGGCCGGGATAAACAGGACCAGCGCCACCAGCGCCGCGATGGGCAGCGTGATGCCGGCGGGCAGGAAGCCGGCCAGGGCCAGGCCCACCACGCCGACCGCCGCCAGCATCCCGGCGGACGGCGCCCAGATGTCGCTTAACAGGATCCACCAGTGCTTGCGATAGATGATGGTGTCGCCCTCGTCGAAGCGGAGCTGGAAGGAGAAGAAACGCCGGAGCCGCTGGCCGAGCGGGGCGCGTTGCGGCTCGGCCTTAGGCGCCTCGGCCCGCGGTTCGGCCAGCGGCGGCGCGATCCGGTTGCGGATAGCGTTCTTGAGGGCGGTCAGGTCGGTCTCGCGGGCGCGCTGGCCGGTGCGCGTGATCTGCTCCTCGATCAGGGCCGCCACCAGCTGGGGGTAGGCGATGGCCTGCATCCGCAGCGGGCGCGAGAGGGTCTTCACGCTGACGTCGCCGTACTCGATCAGGCGGTCCGCCAGGCTCTCGGTCTCGCTGGACACGGAGGTCAGCGCGTTCATGCTCAGCGTGGTGCGGCTGTCGTAGATCAGGGCCACCTTCTCCACATAGACGACGCGCTGGTTGGTGACCAGGTAGAAGTCGTTGCCCCAGTCCACATACACCCAGGCGATCCAGGCCAGGACCGGGGCGCCGAGCAGGCCGCCGATCCACAGAGCCGTGGTCAGGCGCAGGAAGGCGAGCGCGGCGCCGAAGATCACGGCGACGAGCAGCAGGGTCACCAGCGGCCAGAGCAGACGCTGCCAGAGCAGCCAGAGATGGCGCCGGACGATCAGGTAGACGTTCTCGCCGCGCGCCAGCCAGTCCCAGTTCCGGCTGAAGAGCCAGGCGCGCGTCTCGCGCATGAGCTGCAGGCCGGCCCGCAGGGCCGGATGTTTCTGGAGCAGCGCCGCGAACTCCTTGCGCTCCAGGCGCAGCACGCCCACCGCGCCGACGGCGGCGGCGGTGTAAGGGCTGACGCCCTCCCCCAGCAGGGCCTCGGCCCCGAAAAAATCGCCCGGCTCGAGCATTTGCTCATGGCGGCAGTGGGCGCGGGTCAGCCGGACCTTGCCGCGGTCGAGGATATAGAAGTAATCGGTAAGCTCGCCCTGTTTGCAGATCACCTGGCCGGACGCGTACTCTTGGCGCTCCAACAGCCGGGTCGCCTCCACCAGGAACTCATCCTTAAGGCCCTTAAACAGGTGCATCGGCCGCAGCCGGTTGAAGATGAGCAGCGTGCGCCGATCCATGTCCATCGCGGTCATTCTAGCACAACGGCGATGCGGCGCTCGCCGACCCGCCGCACGAGTCCGCGCCTGCGTGTTCCTCCGTGAAACCCGCGGCCAAACGCAGTTCGCGCGCCCTGCAACGGGTTACAATCGTCTGCGTAGAAGTAGACGATCGCAACTCATTCGGCAGCGAGGCCCCATGTCTTCTCCGTCCCCCTTCTGGCAGCCCCCGGCGGGCTTCATCCCGGTGGAGTCCGCGCTGGCCGGCGTGACCGTGTTCGCGCCGGCCCCCGCGGTCGAGGCCCCGGCCGCGCCGCCGGTCTTCCAGTGCCCGCAGTGCGGGGCCGCCACGCGCTACGACGTGGCGGCCGGCGGGGTGGCCTGCGAGCATTGCGGCTACACGGCGCCGGTGCAGGCGCAGACGGTTGGCCAGGCGGCGGCCCAGGACGAGTTCACGCTGGAGGCCCTGCAGCGCGGCGCGCAGGGCTGGGGCGTGGCCCGTAAGGAGCTGCACTGCAACGCCTGCGGCGCGGACCTGGCGCTGGCGCCGGGAGCGCTGACGGCCACCTGCCCGTTCTGCGCGTCCAACCAGGTGACCGTGCGCGACGCCGCCGACGACCGGCTGCGCCCGCGCTTCCTCATCCCGTTCCAGCTCCAGCCGGACGCCGTCAAGGCCCGCGCCCGCGAGTGGCTGGGCAAGGGCTGGTACCATCCGGACGAACTGTCGCGTTCGGCCCTGATCGAGCACTTCACCGGCGTCTATCTGCCGTTCTGGACGTTTGATGCGCGCATCACGGCGGACTGGCGGGCCGAGGTGGGTTACGAGCACCAGGAGCGCTATTATGACGCCGGCAGCAAATCCTGGAGGACGCGCACCGTGATCCGGTGGCGCTGGGAGACCGGCCGGGTGCCGGTGACCGTTGACGACCTGCCGCAGCCGGGCACCTCGCGCGTCAGCGCGCGGCTGCTGGAACGCCTGCAGCCGTTCGACCTGGGCGCCCTGACCGATTACACGCCGGACTTTCTGGCCGGCTGGCAGGCGCAGGGCTACGACGTGCCGCTGCCGCAGGCCTGGGAGGCCGGCAAGGCCGTGATGCGCGAGCGCGCCCGGCAGGCCTGCCGGGACGACATCGCCTCGGCCCATGTCCGCAATTTCAGCATGACGGCCGATTTCGCCGACGAGGCCTGGCGTTACCTCCTGCTGCCGGTGTATGTGGCGGCTTACCGCTTCGAGGGCAAGGTCTATCAGGTGATGATCAACGGCCAGACCGGGGCCGTCGCCGGGCAGAAGCCGGTGGCCTGGTGGAAGGTCTGGCTGGCCGTGGCCGCCCTGCTCGTCCCCGGCCTGTGCGCGGGCCTCATCGGCCTGCCGCTGCTGCTGGCCGGCGGCGTCGGGATCGTGCCGCTCGTCATCGGCGCGGTGCTGCTGGCGGTCGGCGGCGGCGCGGCGATCTGGCTCTATCAACGCGCGGCCGCTTCCGAGGCGGCTTGAAACTTACGCGGCCAAGAGCGCAAACGGACCCGAAACACCTTCGCGCCATTCGCTGCCAACGACGATGCCGACTAATCTCCCGAATTCACACGTCATCGAAGAAGCTCAGACCGTCTGGGGGCTGGACCTGCAGCCGGCCGGGTGCCCGGCGTGCCGGCGCGCGTTTCTGGCGGAGGCCGGCCGGATCGGCCAGCCCTGCCCGGCCTGCGCGCGCGGCCACCTGGAGCCGCAGCCGGCGCGGATGCGCCCGGAGCCGCCCGAGCTGATGCTCACCTTCACGCGCCGCCCGGCCGACCTGCGCCCGGCGCTGGAGGCGTTTGTGAAAGAGGTCTGGCTGCGGCCGGACGACTTCAACGCCGACTCGCTCCTCAAACGCGCCGTGCCGGTCTTCTGGCCGATGTGGCTGGTGGACGGCGACGTGGCCGGGAGCTGGCAGGCCGAGATGGGCTTCGATTACCAGGTGAAGAGCTCGCAGGAGGCTTACCGGGGCGGGCAGTGGACGACGACCGAACTGGTGGAGACGCGCGCCCGCTGGGAGCCGCGCTGCGGCGAGGTGCGGCGCCGGTACCACAACGTCTCGGTGCCGGCGTTGAGCGACGAGCAGGCGCTCACCGGCCTGATCGGCGCGTACCCGCTGGGGGAGGCCCAGCCCTATGACGCCGGCGCGATGCGCGGCGCCGTCCTGCGGGTGCCAGACCTGCCCCCGGACAGCGCCTGGCCGCTGGCGCGCGAGGCGCTGGACCGGCTGACAGCCCAGGACTGCCAGACCGCGGCCGGCGCCCAGCATGTGCGCCAGAGCCGGTTAAACGTGACGTACGACTCGCTCAACTGGACGCAATTGCTTCTGCCGCTCTACGCCACCTACTACACGGACGACTCGGGACAGGCGCAGCCGGTGCTGATCCATGGGCGGACGGGACGCGTGGGCGGGCGGCGGCTGGCCTCGCAGCGCAAGGGCTGGCAACTGGCCGGCCTGCTGGCCGGGATCGCCCTGGCCCTGCTGGCGGCGGGCCTGGTCCTCGCCGGGATCGGCGCGCTGTTCCCGCCGCTGCTGGCGCTGGGCGGCTTCCTGGTCGTGATCGCGTTCGGGGCCGGGATCGGCGCGCTGGCGCCCGCGCTCTGGCCGTGGCAATGGAACCAGCGGCAGCGCTGATCGAATCCCGTTGTAAGGAGCGGCGGGCCTCAGAACAGGGGCAGGTTCACTTTCTCAAACGCGATGAGGATGAAGCAGCCGAGCACGGCCACGTTGAGGAAGAGCATCAGCGACAGGATGAAGAGCTGCGACGGGGTCAGGCCCAGGACACCGCGGCCGAGGCCGAGCCGCCGGGCCGAGCGAGGCGCGTCGTCGTCCGATCGGTCCGCGTTCAGTTGTTGGCGCAGGTTGTCGAACATATCCCTCTCCACAGAAAAGCCTGAGTAGCCAATCCAGCCTGAGCGCGCAGCGCGACCAATCCCCTCACGGCTCCGGGCGCACGCGCACCTCCCCGGCCAGCACCCGCCGCAGCGCGCCGCCCTCCGTGCGCACCAGCAGCGCGCCGTCCGCGTCCACGGCCTCGGCCCGGCCGGTCCACGTCTCCGCCTCCATCTGGACCGCCACCGGGCGGCCCAGCGTCTCCAGGCGCGCGCGCCAGTCAGCGAAGAGCGCCGGCCCGGTCAGGGCGCCGTAGCGCGCCTCCACGCCGGCCAGCAGCGCGCGCAGCAGTTTCAGGCGGTCCACCGCCCGGCCGGCCTCCGCGTCCACGCACGTGGCCGGGTAATCCACCTGCTCCGGCGGCGGGGCCCAGCTCACGTTCAGGCCCAGCCCCAGCACCGCAAACTCCAGGTCCTCGCCGCGCAGCGCCGATTCCACCAGGATGCCGCCCGCCTTGCGCCCGCCGATGAGCACGTCGTTGGGCCACTTCAGGCCCGCGCGCACGCCGGCCACCTGCTCGATGGCCTCGCAGGCGGCGACGCCGGCCAGCATGGTCAATCGCGCGCCCAGGGCCGCCGGGAGCGCGGGCCGCAGGACGAGGCTGAGGGCCAGCGCGGCGCCGGGCGGCGTCAGCCAGCGGCGGCCGGCCCGGCCGCGGCCGGCGGTCTGTTCCTCGGCCACCAACAGCAGGCCCTCCGGCGCGCCGGCCGCGGCCATCTGCCGGGCCTGCTCGTTGGTGGAGCCGATCTGATGCACCAGGTAGATCGGGTGCGCCAGCCGCAGATCGCCCAGGGCATGCAGCAGGTCCGGGGCATGGAACATGCGGTCATTGTAGTGCAATTCCAGGCCCTCGCCAATGTCGGTTACAATGGGAGCCGGCATGAAACACCTCTGGTCTCCCTGGCGCATGACCTACCTCAAAGCGAACGACAAGACCTCCGGCGGCAACCCGGCCGGCACCGGATGCCTGTTCTGCGACAAGCCGGCCGAGAACCGCGACGCCGAGAACCTGATCGTCTGGCGGGGCGAGCGCGTCTACGTCCTGCTGAACCTGTACCCGTACAACAACGGGCATTTCATGGTTGTGCCGTACCAGCACGTGCCCAGCCCGGAGCAGCTGGACACGGCGACGTTGACCGAGATCATGACCAGCCTCAACGACGGGCTGGCCGCGCTGCGCGCCGTCTACAACCCGCAGGCCTTCAACATCGGCTTGAACGTGGGCACCGCGGCCGGCGCCGGGATCGCCGAGCACATCCACCTGCACGCCGTGCCGCGCTGGGCCGGCGACACCAACTTCATGACGGTCGCGGCCGAGACGCGCGTCATCCCGGAGGACCTGCGCGTGACCTGGCGCCGGATGCGCGAGGCCTGGCCGAAAGGCTAGCGGCTGGAGCGCACAGACGACCGCCGCTCTCAACCGGCCCGCCATGCGGTTATTTCGCTTTGACTCCGCCGTCAGCCGGCCGATCGAGGCGTTCGGAAGCCGGGCGCTCACCCAACTGTGGCTGGCCCGCCTCGACCCGGGCCCGGCAATCCGGGTCAGCGTCATGCACCTCGGCCCGGGCGGCCAGGTCGGTTACCACCCGGCCGGGCCGCCGCAGTTGTTCGCGGTCGTGCAGGGCTCCGGCTGGGTTCGGGGCGCGGGCCCGGAGCGGGTCCCCCTGCTGGCCGGCCAGGCGGCGTTCTGGGACAGCGGCGAGTGGCATGCGGCCGGGTCCGAGACCGGGCTGATGGCTATCGTGGTCGAGAGCGAGGGGCTGGACCCGGCGCGCTGGATGCCGGCCCTGGACTGACGGTTCACTTTCAAGCGAGGTGCAACGTGCCTGCGAATGACAAACGTCCCAACGACGCCGTGATCCTCTCCGGCGCGCGCACGCCGATCGGCAAGTTCCTGGGCAGCCTGGCGTCCGTGCCGGCCACGCGGCTGGGCGCCGTGGCGGTCCGCGCCGCCGTGGAGCGGGCCGGCATCAACCCGGCCGAGGTGGACGAGGTGCTGTTCGGCCAGGTGGTGGCGGCCGGCTCCGGTCTGGCCCCGGCGCGCCAGGTGAGCGTCTATGCCGGGATCCCGGCCGAAGTGGGCGCCGTGACGCTCAACAAGGCCTGCGGCTCCGGCTTGAAAGCGGTGATGACGGCCGCCCAGGCGGTGCGCGCCGGCGACGCGGACCTGCTGGTCGCCGGCGGCATGGAGAACATGAGCGCGCTCCCCCATCTGGCCTTCGTGCGCCAGGGCGCGCGCTACGGCGACCAGCCCATGTTCGACTCGGCCCTGCATGACGGCCTGATGGACCCGTTCGAGAACTGGGTGATGGGCAACGCCGCCGAGTTCATCGCCCAGGAGTACGAAGTGACGCGCGAAGCCATGGACCGCTTCGCCCTGGCCAGCCACCAGAAGGCCGTGGCCGCCGCCGACGCCGGCAAGTTCAAGGCTGAGATCGCGCCAGTGGAGCTGGAGGTCAAGGGCCAGAAGACCGTCATCGACGCCGACGAGACGCCGCGCCGCGACACCTCGCTCGACGTGCTGGCCAGGCTCAAGCCCGCCTTCCAGAAAGACGGCCGCGTGACGGCCGGCAACGCGCCCGGCCTGAACGACGGCGCCGCCGCGGTGGTGGTGGCCTCGCGCGCCAAGGCGGAGCGGATCGGCCGGGCGCCGCTGGCCCGTATTGTCGGCTACACCTCGGCCGCCGTCGAGCCGAAGCGCGTCTTCATCGCCCCGGCCTACGCCATCCCCAGGCTGCTGGCCCGCATCGGCTGGACGCTGGCGGACGTGGACCTGATCGAGCTCAACGAGGCCTTCGCGGCCCAGGTGCTGGCCGACGGCTACGCCCTGGCCGACCAGGGCTGGGACTGGAGCAAGGTCAACGTCCACGGCGGCGCCATTGCCCTGGGCCACCCGGTGGGCGCCAGCGGCGCGCGCGTGCTGGTGACGCTCATCAACGCCCTGCGCGACCGCGGCCTCAAGCGCGGCCTGGCCTCGCTCTGCCTGGGCGGAGGCGAGGCGGTGGCGATGGCAGTGGAGATCGAGTAGGGGCGGACGGCAGTCCGCCCGGCAGAAGCGGGTCCGCCCGGCGCCCTTACGAGGAGAGACTTGTATGACGATTCACCACATCGCCGTCGTCGGCGCCGGCACCATGGGCAGCGGCATCGTCCAGGTGGCGGCCACCTCCGGCTACACGGTGACCATGCTGGACATCGGCCCGGGGCCGCTGGAGCGCGGCCTGGGGACCATTCGCAAGTCGGTGGCCAAGCTGCGCGAGAAGGGCCGTCTGTCGGACGAGCAGGCCGCCGCCGTGGACCAGATTCGGACCGGCACCGACCTGGCCGCCGTGGCGCAGGCCGACCTGATCATCGAGGCGGCCACCGAGGACCTGGGGCTCAAACTCAAGCTCTATGGCGAGCTGGACCGCCACGCGCGGCCCGGCGTCATCATCGCCAGCAACACTTCGTCCATCTCCCTCACCCGGCTGGGCGCGGCCACCCGCCGCCCCGAGAAGGTGGTGGGCATGCACTTCTTCAACCCCGTGCCGCTCATGTCGCTCGTGGAGGTGGTGAAGGGCCTGGGCACCGGCAACGGCACCGTGGAGACGGTGGCGGTGCTGGCCGAGCGGATGGGCAAGACGCCGGTGGTGGTGAACGACGCGCCCGGCTTCATCTCCAACCGCATCCTGTGCCCGATGATCAACGAGGCCGTCTTCGCGCTGGAGGCGGGCGTGGCGCCGCGCGAGGCCATCGACGCGATCATGAAGCTGGGCATGAATCATCCCATGGGCCCGCTGACGCTGGCCGACATGATCGGCCTGGACGTGGTGCTGGCCGTGATGGAGGTGCTGCACCGCGACCTGGGCGACGACAAGTATCGGCCGGCCCCCTTGTTGCGCCGCATGGTGGACGCCGGCTACCTGGGCCGCAAGGCCGGGCGCGGCTTCTACGAGTACGACAAATAGCCTGAGCGCCCATGGAATGCCGCGTCGGCTGCGGCGCGTGCTGTATCGCGCCGTCCCTCTCGTCGCCCATCCCGGCGCTGGGCGCTTTCCCCGGCATGCCGGACGGCAAGCCGGCCGGGGTGCGCTGCTCCCAGCTCACCGACGACAACCGCTGCCGCCTGTTCGGCCGGCCGGAGCGTCCGGCGGTGTGCGTGCGCCTGCGGCCCGAGCCGGCCATGTGCGGCGCAGACGCCGCCGAAGCCCGGCTCATCCTGGCGCGCCTCGAACGCGAGACGCAGCCTGCCTGAAAGGATCCTGATCATGCCCGATTTCCGCGTCGCCAAACTGGCGCAGGTGCTCGTCCATTACTCGCTGGACCTCCAGCCCGGCCAGCAGCTGCACCTGCGCACCCATCCCCTGGCCGAGGAGCTGGCCCTGGCCGTGTATGGCGAGGCCGTCCGGGCCGGCGCCCACGTCTTCATCTCCAACGCCCTGCCCGGCGCCGACGAACTGTTCTACCGCTACGCCTCCGACGCGCAGCTCGATTACGTCTCGCCCATCCGCCGGCTGATCACCGAGACCTTCGACGCCACGCTCGCCATCGGCGCCGAGCACAACACGCGCGAGCTGAGCAGCATCGACCCGGCCCGGATCGCGCGCGCCCGCAAGGCCGGCGCGGCCCTCAGCAAACTCTTCATGGAGCGCGCCGCCCGCCTGGAAATGCGCTGGTGCTACACCGAGTTCCCCACCCAGGCCTCGGCCATGGAGGCCGAGATGAGCCTGCGCGAGTACCAGGACTTCGTGTACGGCGCCGGCCTGCTGGACCAGCCCGACCCGGTGGCGCTGTGGCGCGAGGAGGGCGCGCGCCAGCAGAAGCTCATCAACTGGCTCAAGGGCCGGGACCAGGTGACGCTCCGGGGGGCGAACGTTGACCTGACGCTCTCGATCAAGGGCCGCACCTTCAAGGAGGCCGACGGCAAATACAATTTCCCCGACGGCGAGATCTTCACCGGCCCGGTGGAGGACTCGGCCAACGGCTGGATCCGCTTCCGCTACCCGGCCATCTACGACGGCCAGGAAGTGACCGACATCGAACTCTGGTTCGAGAACGGCAAGGTCGTGAAGGAGAAGGCCAGCAAGAACCAGGAGTTGCTGACGGCCCTGCTTAACACCGACGCCGGCGCGCGCTTCCTGGGCGAATGGGGCCTCGGCACCAATTACGGCATCCAACGCTTCACCAAGAACATGCTGTTCGACGAGAAGATGGGCGGCACCATCCACCTGGCGGTCGGCGCCAGCTACCCGGAGACCGGCGGCCGGAACGACTCCGGCCTGCACTGGGACATGCTGTGCGACATGGCCGAGAGCGAGATCACGGTGGACGGCGAGGTTTTTTATCGCAACGGCAAGCCGGTGATTTGACGGCGGCAGTCACTATGCAACGCCTCTGTGTCTTCTGCGGATCGTCCACCGGCGCGCGGCCGGAGTACGCCGAGGCCGCCCGGCGGCTGGGCGCGGTGCTGGCCGGGCGCGGCGCGGACCTGGTCTACGGCGGCGGGCGGGTGGGGGTGATGGGCGTGGTGGCCGACGCCGTGCTGGCGGCCGGCGGCCGGGTGACGGGCGTCATCCCGCGCTTCCTGTTCAGCAAAGAGATCGACCACAAGGGCGTGACGGACCTGCGCGTCGTCGGCACGATGCACGAGCGCAAGGCGCTCATGGCGGACCTGGCGGACGGGTTCGTGGCCCTGCCCGGCGGCTTCGGCACGCTGGACGAGTTCTGCGAGATCATCACCTGGGCGCAGCTCGGCCTGCACCGCAAGCCGTGCGGCCTGCTCAACGTCGCCGGGTACTACGACGCCTTTCTGGCCTTCCTGGACCGGGCGGCGGCCGACGGCTTCGTGCAGCCCGCCTTCCGCGCCCTGGTCCTGGCCGACGACGAGCCGGAGCGCCTGCTGGACCGCATGAGCCGGTATCGGCCGCCGGAGACGCCGCGCTGGCTCGCCCACGAGCAGCGCTGAAGCGCGCTACGGACACGGCCCGTCCGGCCGATAAGCCTGGTACACCCGACAGAACTCGGCGACCACCTCGGCCGGGGCCTCGCGCCCGCCGGCGGAGGGGAGGTCCTGCGCGCAGCGGAAGCCGAGGTCGACGTCGTAATACTCGCGGACGTTGACCACCCGCCGGCTGGTGGTGTAGAGCGCGGGGTCCAGGTTGGCGAAGCTGCCGCCGCGATAGATGCGCCGGCCGCCGACGTCCGAGCGCGGGTTGCGCGGCGGCGCGGCGGCGTAAAAGTCCGCGTTGTACGCGTCCGCCACCCACTCGCGAACGTTGCCGGCCAGGTCGAACACGCCGAACACGCTGACGCCCTGCGGGTAGCTCCCCACCGGCTGCGTGTCGCGCGCCCCCGCCGGCAGGAAAGCCGGGTCGAAGGCGTCGCCCCACGGCCAGCGCCGGTTGCCCGGGCCTTTGGCCGCGTACTCCCACTCCGCCTCGGTGGGCAGGCGCTTGCCGGCCCAGGCGCAGAAGGCCTGCGCCTGATCCCACGTCACGCCGATCACGGGATAATCCGCATAGGCCGGGTCCTGGCTGTAGCCTTCCCGCGTGAAAGAATTGCGCCGGCGCCCCTCGGTGCAGGCGCCGGCGGCGATGCACGCCTGGTATTGCGCGTTCGTCACCTCGTACAAATCCAGATAGTAGGCGTCCAGCAGCACGGGGTGTGCGGGGGCCTCGTAGAACGTCTCCAGCGTCGAGCCCATCTGAAAGAAGCCGGCCGGGATCAGGACCATGCCTTCCGGCGCCGCCGGCGTCGAGGTGGGGGCGGGCGCCTGCGGGGTATGGCTGGGAGACGGGGCGGCCGTGGCCGAGGGGGGTGGAGAGGGTGTGGCCGTGGCCGGCGCCGCCGTCGGGTTCGGCGAGGGGGCGATCAACGCGAAGCCGCTGGCCGCCGTCGCGGAGGCCGTGGCCGTCGGCGGTGGAGCCGCCTGACGCCCCCTCCCCGAAAACGCCAAAGGACGGTTCAGCAGACCGGGATTGGCGACCAGGGCCAGGCTCAGGCCCAGGCCGATCCCGATGGCCAGCGCGATCCCGACCTCGATCAGATAACGCGGCGGTGTGGGACGCCTCATCACGCTCCTCGATAAAACGAATGACCGGATGATCCCAGGATCAATCCGGTCATATCATAGCATTGCGAGGCGCGGCGCGTCCGCACGGCTCCCCGCGCCGGCCGCGCCGCTGGCTCCCGAAGGCGCCCTATTCTTCCAGCGTCGTGATGTCCCCTTCCGGCAGGCCCTGCGCGCGGGCTTTAAGCACGCGGCGCATGATCTTGCCCGAGCGCGTCTTGGGCAGCTTGTCCACGAACTTGATGTCATCGGGTTTGGCGATGGGGCCGAGGTGCTGGGCGACGTGCTGACGCAGCTCGTCGGCCAGCTCGGGCGTGCCCACGTAGCCGGCCCGCAGCAGGATGAAGGTGTGGATGGCGT
>DAOUAB010000078.1:0-6477 GCA_034434015.1 Anaerolineales bacterium | reverse complement strand
AGCGGGGCCGTCGTCCGCTGGAACGGCGCGGACCGGCCGACACAGTTCATCGACGCGCGGACCCTGATCGCCTCCATCCCGGCCGAAGACGTCGCGGCGGCGGGCACGGCCGAGGTCCGCGTGCGCGTCCCCGGCGCCGCCGAGGCGGAACCCCTGAAGTTCGCCGTCTACAACCCCGCGCCGGTGATCTACCCCGGCGGCCTGGAACCGGTCGCAGTGGAGGCCGGCGGGCCGGCCTTTACGCTGGTGGTCAACGGGGCGAGTTTCGCGGACGGGGCCGTGGTGCGCTGGAACGGCATGGATCGGCCGACGCTCTACCGCGGGCCGGCGCAACTGGCGGCCTTCATCACCGCCGGCGACATTGCCCAACCGGGGACCGCCAGCGTTGCGGTCTTTAACCCGGGGCCGGGCGGCGGGCTTTCCGCCTCGCAGGCGGTGGTGGTCGAGACAGCGACGCCCGCGCTCACCGGGCTCTCGCCGAGCGTCGGCGTCGCCGGCGGCCCGGCGCTGACGGTGACGGTGACGGGCGCGCACTTTCAGAGCGGGGCCGTCGTCCGCTGGAACGGCGCGGACCGGCCGACGACGTGGGTGAGTGGAGCGCAGCTCGCCGTCAACCTCCCGGCTTCCGACCTGGCGGCGGCGGGTTCGGCGACGATCACGGTCGCCAACCCCGGGACCGGCGCCGCGTCGAACGCTCTCCGCTTCAGCATCCATAACCCGGCCCCGGCGCTGGCCGCGGTCAGCCCCGTGACGGCCACAGCCGGCAGTCCGGGCGTGGTGTTGACCGTGAGCGGCGCCAACTTCATGCCGGGCGCGGCCGTGCTCTGGAATGGCGCGCCGCGGCCGACGACGTGGATCAGCGCCACGCAGCTCATGGCCGCCGTCCCGGCGGCGGATCTGAGTTCACCAGGACCGGTTGTGATCGGAGTCGTGAATAACCCGCCGGGCGGCGGGCCCAGCCAGACCACGGCGACGTTGACCGTGGTGGGGCCGTGACCTCCCCCCTCCCCGGCGTCCGGCCGCTACGCGGCCGCCGTCACGCATCCCCCTCTCCACGACCTTTGATCGTGGAGAGGGGAGGGGTCGGGGGTGGGGGCGAGGTCACTCGTACCTCAACGCCTCGGCCGGCGAGACGCGCGAGGCCTGCACGGCCGGAAGCCAGGTGGTGAAGAGCGCCATGCCGTAGGCCAGGGTCGAGACGAGCACAAGCTGGACCCACGGCATCTCGAAGCGCAGGCCCTGAATCTCGACGGCCAGGTCGGTGATCATGTGGTAAGCCGGGATCAGGCCCAGCACCGCCCCCAGGCCGATGCCCAGCAGGGCCACGAACGACGACTCGATCAGGAAACTCCACGCCACCATCTCGCGGCGGAAGCCCAGCGCGCGCAGCATGCCGATCTGCTGCCGCCGCTCCACCACCGCGCGCGTGCTGATCACGCCCAGCGCCGCCACGCCGACCACCAGGCCCAGGGTCAGGAACCCCAACAGAAGCTGATAAATCACGCGCTGGCTGGCCTGGGCCCGCGTCACCTCGTCCACCTGGTCCACGCTCTGCAGGCCGTTCTTCAGGAAGGCGCTCTCCAGCGCCGCGCCGGCCGCCTGCCGGTCGACCCCCTCCGCGAGACGCACAAAATAGGTGCGCGGCAGGTCCGCCGACGGCAAGGCCGCCTCCAGCGTGGCCTGCGCCGTGACCAGGCCAAAGCCCAGGTACGCGGCCTCCTGCTCCATGACGCCGATGATGGTCAGGTCAAAAGTCGCCTGACTGCCGGGTTCGCGCACCTGGAGCCGGATCGGCTTCATCGTCTTGTCTTCCAGATAGACCCCCTCCAGCTGGAACTCCGGCCCGCCGATGATGATGGACGTCGTCTGGCGCGACGGCACGGCGTATTGGTCGATCACGGCGTAGCCCGGGTTGTCGCGCACCGCCTGCCAGACCTCGGCCGAGGTGCTGTATCCCTCGGCCTTCACCGCCAGGTCATAGCCGATGTTCTCCAGGTAGGCGTCGTCCACGCCGTTGACCACATAGCTCTCGAAGCTCCCCTCGCCCTGCCGGACCTCGGCCGCCAGGCTGGTGCGCGCGGCGATGACGGCGTAGTCCGCCCGGTCCAGGCCCGGTCGTGACGCCACAGCCCGTTTCAGGTCATCCACCGGGTTGTAGCGGCTGGTCTCGACGCGCAGGTCGAAATTCCCGGTCAGCGCGTCGGTGTCGCCGAAGAAGGAATCCTCCGCCTGAAAGACGGTCGCCATGAAGACGACGCTGAACATCACCACGGCAAAGATGCCGATGGTCATCCCGGTCCGGTAGCGGGCGGCGAGCGGATAGGCGATGGACATGCGCAGCACCGGCGCGATCCGGCCGGCGCCGCCCAGCACCGACAGCAGGCCGTTGAGCAACAGGTCCGTGTTGAACATGATCACCAGCACCGCGCCGACCACGAGGAGAAAGCCGGAGATAAACAGCATCTCCGGGCCGGAGCTGAGGTCCTCCGGCAGGCCGAGCCGCTCCTCCAGGAACCCGAATGGCAGGGACCAGAAGACCGCCAGCGTCAGGCCCAGCGCGGTGTAGGCAATCCGGTCGGCGAGCGGCTCCGCCCAGGCCGCGCCGCGCGCCGCCAGACGCAGCGCCGGGCGGAGCAGGTTGCGCAACGTCAGGCCGGCGCCGATGACGATCAGCGAGGCGCCGACGCTGTAGACGGTGCCGCTGGAGGCCTGGACGCCGGCCGGAGCCATCGCCGCGCCCAGCAGCAGCGTCAGCGGACCGCCGGCGAACCCGAGCCAGATCAGGCGCCCGATGGCGCGCGGCAGGCCGATCACCCAGGCCTTCACGGCCCGCGCCAGCCGCAGGCGGAAGAGCTGCCGAAAGCCGTCCAGCACGACGCGGAGGGGCGCCAGCAGACGGTCACGCAGGTAAGTCGGCGGGCGGGCCGGGTCGGGCAGGTCCCGGATAGCGGCGACGATGTTCAGGCGGCTGACGCGCACAGCCGAGAAATACACGGTGGCGAAGGTCACCAGCATGCCGAGCGAGTACGCGACCGCCAGGCTGCGCACGGCCACGTAGGGGCGGATGGTGACGTTGCCGGCGCCGGCGAAGGCCTGCCCGAGGGTCAGCGCGGCCGCCACGCCCGCGCCCACGCCGAGCGCCACGCCGACCGCCGCCGCCGCCAGGTCATAGGCCGCGCCCTCGAAGACGAACATCTCCACCAGATGGCCGCGCTGCGCGCCGACCGCGCGCGTCATGCCCATCTCAGATTTCCGCTCCGCGGCCAGCATGACGAAAATGAGGAAGATCAGGACCAGTCCGGCCGCGATGCCGAACAGGCCGGCGACGATGAAGATGGTGGTGAAGGCGCTGGCGGCCAGCTCGGCCTGATCCAGCAGGTCGCGCTTGATGTCGTCCACGGCCAGGTCGGACAGGTCGGCGTACAGCTCGCCCAGGCGGTCGCGCGCGGACTGGCTGCGCCATCCCGCCCGGGCCAGGATCGTCTGCACGCGGTCGGCCAGGCCGGGGTCGGCCAGCAGGCTGCGCGTCGCCGGCGCTAAGGCGCCCGCTTCCAAACCGTCGGCCAGGGCGCGCAGGTCGGCCTGGACGTTGCCCTGCTCGTCGTCGGCGGCGGCCCGCAGCGCCGCGGCCGCCGACCCATCGGCGCTCAACATGGCGTACAACTGGGCCGCGACCTTGGCGTCGGTCAGCAGGCCGCGCAGGTGGGCCGTCACCGCCTGGCTGTGCCGGACGCCGCTCAGGGCGTCGCCCTGGTTGGAGACCGCGATCAGGTTAATCTTGCCGCGCTGGTCGAACAGCAACTGCGCCTCGCGCAGCGTCATCAGCAGGCGCGGCGACTCGCCCTGGGCGGCGATGGCGCGCACGGTGTAGACTTTGGGCGTCGCGCCGATGTACAGCTCCAGGGCGTCGCCGGGCGCGGCGTCCAGCGCCTTGGCCGCGCCCGCGTTCAGGTAAACCTCGCGCGGCCCCAGGTCGCCCAGCGCCAGCGGCTGCCCGCGCGCATCGGTCACCTCATCGCGCGAGAGCACAGCCAGGTCGCCGGGATACAGGCCCATAATGGAGAGGTTGCGCAGGCTGCGCCGCCGCGTGACGTTGACGGCCGGCGCCGAGTCGCTCAGGGCTGGCACGAGGCGGTCCACCAGCGGGTAGCCGGCCAGCTGGTCCACCAGGGCTTCGTAGCGCGCCAGCTTGAAGTAGGGGTCGGCGGCGCTGTCGCCGCCGAAGGCGCCGCGGCCGGTCTGGATGAACTCATCCATCTCGCCCATGCCCTCGACCGCCAGGGAGCGGATGGTGTGCGAGAGGGTGTCGCCGGTGACGAAAGCGGCGGTGATGATGAGCGTGGCCAGCATCAGGCCGAAGACGATCAGCGTGGATTGGGCGCGGCGCCGCAGGATCGGGCGCACGCCGAGCTTGAACATCACCGGCCGGCGCCAGGCCAGCAGGGCCAGGGCCGCCAGGACCAGGGCCAGGGCCAACCCCAGGCCACTGGCGATGAGCGACATTTCCAGGCCGAAGAGTTTTTCCATAGGCGGGTCACGCGTCCAGGGTCGGGGCCGCCTCCGCCTGGCGCTGATCGTCCGTGATCAGGCCGTCGCGCATGCGCACAATCCGGCCGCAGCGCGCCCCCACACTGCGGTCGTGCGTCACCAGCACGAAGGTCAGGCCCTGCTCGCGGTTGAGGCGGACCATCAGGTCCATGATCTCGGTCGCCGTCTCGGAGTCCAGGTCGCCGGTGGGCTCGTCGGCCCAGACGATGGCGGGCCGGTTGACGAGCGCCCGGGCGATGGTGGTGCGCTGGCGCTCGCCGCCGGAGAGCTCGGCCGGGCGGTGGCCGGCGCGGCCCGCCAGTCCCACGCGCTCGAGCGCCTCCAGAGAGCGGGCGCGGGCCTCGCGCGGCCGCACGCCGGAGACGAGCAGCGGCAGTTCGACGTTCTCCACGGCGCTCAGCACGGGCAGCAGGTTGTAGAACTGGAAGACGAAACCCATCCGGCGCGCGCGGTAATCGGTGCGCTCGCGGTCGGACATCTCCGAGAGCAGGCTGCCCTCGATGCGGATCTCGCCCCGGTCGGCGGCGTCCAGGCCGGAGAGACAGTTGAGCAAGGTGGTCTTGCCGCACCCGGACGGGCCCATCACGGCCACCATCTCGCCGCGCCGCACCGTCAGGTCCACGCCGCGCAGGGCGGGCACGCTGACCACGCCGGTGTGGTAGGTCTTCTGCAGGCCGGTGGCCTGGATGATGAGGTCATCAGGCATAGAGTGTTTTCCTCGCCGCTACCGCCCGTAGCGGCCCATCAATTCGGCCTCGGCCAGGACATGGCCACGGACGGCCGCCAGCAATTGGGCCTTGGTCGCGCCCGGCGCCAGGTCGAGCGCCACGTCGAGCGCATAGAGCTTGAAGAAATAGCGATGCACGCCGCGCGGCGGGCACGGGCCGCCATAGCCCACGCGGCCCCAACTGTTCTTGCCCTGGCGCACGCCTCCCTCCAGGGTCGGGACGGCGGGCGCGCCTTCGGGCAAGGCGACAGCGTCAGCCCGCAGGCCGTATAACACCCAGTGATCCCAGGTGCCGCCCGGCGCGTCGGGGTCGTCCATGACCAGGGCGAAACCGCGCGTCCCCTGCGGCGCCCCGCTCCAGGCCAGCGGCGGCGAGGCGTCTTCGCCGTCACATGTGTATTTACGCGGGATGGCCGCGCCGGTCGCAAAAGCCGGACTGGTCAGGCTGAATGTCATGGCCCACCTCCAGAAAAGTGCTCCAGATCACAATGCGCCAAAGCCTGTCTTCTGTCAATCGCCCTTCATCCCGACCCGGAGATTAAACATGATGAGGGTAACCCAAAAGGCGGGCCCCCTCGGCAGGGGCGCACGGCTGTGTGCCCCAACGCGTTGACGCACCCATCGGGATACAGCCGGGTTACACTGAAGGCGGAGGATTCATCATGTCCCTACCCATCGGCAAGCTGCCGCCCGGCCTCCTGGCCCAAATCCTGGCGCGCGCCCCGGCGCCGGACCCGCGCGTCCTGGTGCGCGCCGGCGTCGGCCTGGACTGCGCCGTGGTCGAGACGCCGGGCAGTGACACGCTCCTCGTCTTCAAATCCGACCCGATCACGTTCGCGACCGACGAGATCGGCTGGTACCTGGTGCACGTCAACGCCAACGACCTGGCGACGACGGGCGCGACGCCGCGCTGGCTGCTGGTGACCCTACTGTTGCCGGCGTCCGGCGCGACGCCCGACCTGGTGGAGCAGATCAACGCCCAGGTCTGGCGGGCGTGCGAGGCGCTGGGGATCGCCGTGATCGGCGGCCACACCGAGGTCACGGCCGGCCTGGAACGCCCGATCCTGGCCGGGACGCTGATCGGCGAGGTGACGCGCGGGCGGCTGGTGACGCCGCGCGGCGCGCGCCCCGGCGACCGGGTGCTGCTGACGAAAGGCGTGCCGATCGAGGCCACCGCCCTGCTGGCGCGCGAGTTCGCGGAC